>NZ_CP024313.1:0-300000 GCF_002944315.1 Rhizobium sp. NXC24 | reverse complement strand
ATTGTCGAGCCACAGGCCGGGCATCATGTGGAACACCATGCCGGGCTTGAGCACCGTTTCGTCGCCCTTGCGAATGCTCGCAGTGCGTTCGCCAGAGGCCGGAGGGAACCCAATGCCGGTCGGATAGCCGATGCGAGACTCTTTCTCGATCCCGTGCCGCGCAAGGGCCTTCCGGAAGTCGCCATCGACCTCCGAGCAGGTTCGCCCGGGTCGAACTGCTTCCAGCCCGGCGTTCAAGGCCTCGACAGCGATTTCCGACAGGTTCAGGAAAGCGGATGAAGGCTGGCCGACGACGATCGTGCGCGCCATGTTGACCTGGTACCGATGACGGCAACCGTTCAGCTCCAGGTTGACAACGGTGGACTCCGGCAGGGGATCGTCCGTCCAGGCGGCATGCGGCGCGATTGAGCGTTCGCCAATGCATAAATCGGGAGGGCAACAAGGATAGTCGCCACCGAACTGGGGCGTGCCCGAAATCTGCTGGTGATAGATCGCAGCAGCAATATCGCACTCACGGACCCCGGCTTGCACCATATCGATGACGCGCGTCATGGCGGCGTCCGCAAGCTGGCCAGCTTGACGCATAATGGCCACCTCGGCCGGGCTCTTTACGAGCCGGATCCATCCAACAAGAAGATCGGCGTCGACGAACTCGGCATTCGGCAAGGCTCGCGTGAGATCTGCGTGGCCGCGGGCCGGATAGTAATATCCCCCCATCTCGACGCCGATACGCGCCCTTTCCCCTCCGAGTTCCTTCACGATATCGCCCATGAAAGTATAGGCCGAGAGCGTTGCAGATTGAACATAGGTGTCTGGATAGGCTCGGATGTTGTCCTCGGCTAGATAGGTGGTCATGGAGGCGGAAACTCGGTCCATGAAACGGCCAATCCAAAGCGGTTCCGCGTGGTCTTGCGTCACAATCACCATTTGCGGTGTGTAGAAGGAATACGCATTGTAGCCGGTAAGGTAGTTCTGGTTTGGCGGTTCTGAGAGGAGGAGGATGTCGATCCCTCTCTTTGCCATTTCCTTTTTGACGGCGGCCAGACGAGTTTGGAATTCGGCTAGTTCGAAATGTATATCTTTCATATTGATCCCACAGCGGATTAGGATAGCCGACCAAGTTTCGTATTGCCGACAATGCCGAGCCGGTTACGCCTGTGACGGCCACATTGCGCCCTGTCTATGCAAATCGACAACTTCCGGACAGGCCAACGGGGCATTACCAGCATCCTCTGAATCACAACACAGTTTCGCTCAGGATGCAACGTTTGTTTTAGTGTTTGTCCAATGGCACAAACGAACCAAACGCCCACCCGCCGCGCTTCGTAGTTCAAATGGAAGGCATTCTACGAACCTAGGAATGAATTGAGGCAAGCTCTGACATTCGATTTCAGAACCGCGTCCAATCGCTGGTTTCCCTAGGGAAAAGGGTAGACCATTAGAATGGCGCTAAAAATTGGTGGCGCAACCGTTGACAGCGCCACCTATTATCTCTCGCCAATGGACAGATTATTGAAGAATCCACTCGTTCCAGCGTTGAACAAGGCGCTCCTTGTTCGACTTGCCATCCGGTCCGATCTCGTTATACCACTTGCTTTGGAGAGCGAAGCTCGAAGATGCATAGTCCGGATGCGAAGCAAGTTTTCGGGCCAGATTGTCAGGTATCGTTTTGAATGCGTGCTCGTTAGTGGGACTAAGCGCAAATAGCTGGGCGAACGCCGCCTGCCGATCGGCGCGGCCCGTGAATTCGACGAATTTCTGCGCGTTCTCCGAATTGGGGCTTCCCTTCGGGATGCACCAGTAGTCGGTCATGAGCATAGCTTCGTTTCGGTTGATCTCGATTGGCGCGCCCTCGTCGATAAGGGAGAGTGCCCGCCCATCGTAGGATTGAACGATGTCAGCGGCGTTGTCTCGCATGATTTGCAGGACCTCGGAGGCAGTCGTCCACCATTTGCGAATGTGGGGCTTAATCTTGTCTAAGCTGGCGAAAACCCGGTCAATATCCATCGGGTAGAGCTTGCCCATGGGAACACCGTCCGCTAGGAGAGCTTCCTCCCAAGGTCCGCCTCCACGCTCGCCGGTCACTAGGGCACGAACCCCAGGAAACTTTTCGACATCCCAGAATTCGGCCCAGGAGGTCGGCCTGGGTTTGTCAGCCGGAAACTTCTTGGTGTTATACACCATATTCGCAGAATAGACGTAGGAGGCGAAGCCGTTGGGCTGCTTGGCGTAATCCGGTAGTGCTTCCAGTTCTTCCTTCTGCCAGTTCGAATATTGGATTTCCTCAAGGTACCCCTTGGCGGCCAGCGGATCCACGTATGTTTGACCTAACATAACCACATCGGCGGAGATGTTCTTGGTGTCAACCATCATCGAGATCTGCGTTGACGTGAAGTCTGCCTTGATAAAAGTGACCTTGATCCCGGTCTCAGCCTCGAACGGCTTTAAGAACGCCTCATTAAAGGCATCACCCGCGTTGCCGCCGCTAAAGTTCACTCTCAGTTCGCCAGCCGACGCCGCCAACGCACGACCAGAGGCAGAAGACAATGCACCGGCCACCATCGCGGACGATGTGGCCTGCATGAAGCGCCTGCGATTTATCAAAAAGCTCATTTTTTTCGTTCCCTCTGTTGTTCTCTTGCCAATGAAAAGAATTTCACTTGTTCAGCGCAGATGGACACACCGGGATCTCACCGATGTTTGCATACGATTTCAGAAAGCTTGCTTCAGATTGGAGCCGGTCGCGGCATTGTGGCCTTTCCCGCCAGGATCAAATTTCCGAGAGAACCAGCCCTGGTGAATACAAGGGCTGGCACATCTGTTGTTTAAGAGCACTGAATACAATCAGGCAGGGTTGACGGTCGTTTTTTGTAGAGTGCCTCTGGTTCGCCATAGTGTGAAATAAAGGGCGACCAGCCAGACAACGGGCAACAGCGTCAACAGGGCGCCAACCGCAGCAATCGTGGGGTCAACTTGCTGCTTCAAGTTCTCCAGCATCTTTAGTGGCAGCGTCGGAATCGCATAGCCGCTGACAAAAGAGGTTATAATTACTTCGTCAAACGATGCCAGGAATGCAAACAGAGCACCACCAATTATGCCAGAGCGGATCAGGGGCAGCGTCACCCGCATGAAGGTCTGTGTCGGCCCGGCCCGCATGCTCATTGCGGCTTGCTCGAGCCTGCGGTCGAACCCGGAGAGCGTCGCTAGGACAACCACGACAACATAACCGATGGCACCAATTGCTTGGCCCAGGATAATCCCGGTACTGGTCCCAACAAGTCCAAGTCTTGCCAGTCCAAGGTAGACGGCCACGCCGACCACGATCACTGGAAATGTAATAGGCGTCAGAATAGTCATCGTCAAACTCGAGCGCAGGCGAGTTGAGCATCGGCTGAGTCCAAAGGCTGCCATTGTTCCAACTATGGTGGACACGGCGCTAACGATCACGGCGAATTGGAAGCTGTTC
Organism: Rhizobium sp. NXC24; assembly: GCF_002944315.1. Classification (NCBI taxonomy): domain Bacteria; kingdom Pseudomonadati; phylum Pseudomonadota; class Alphaproteobacteria; order Hyphomicrobiales; family Rhizobiaceae; genus Rhizobium; species Rhizobium sp. NXC24. The sequence goes on along the minus strand of NZ_CP024313.1, from coordinate 296,534 downwards.
CACAACGCACCGATCCACGAAGGATCATTGAAGAAAGAATAGTACCACCGGAGAGAAAGCTCTCTTGGCGGAAACTCAAGAAACTCTCCCGCACTAAACGAAATTGCGATCACGATTAGGCCAGGCGCCAGCAGATAGATCATAACGATCGTTAGGAATCCCGCTCCGATAATCTGTGACCACGGGGTCACTCGCTGACCCTGATAGAGTTTCCCCGCCCAGCGCTTTGCCCGGCGCGACACGCCGAGTTCGTTGATGTAGCGGGCTAGATTGCTGAATAAGGGAAACCGGCTCGCTCTAACCTTCTGTTCAGTAGCGCCGGGTTGACCGTGAGCGCTCGCGAGGTTGACGCCTGCCATGGAAAGGACCACAAGGGCCATCGCGAGCAGTACAAATGCTGCTGCGGCGGTCGGCGCCATATCCAACGTAGTCGTGAGCTGCGAATTAATGAGCGTCGAAAGCATGGTGTCGCCCAGTCCGCCAAGGGCTTGGGGGGTAACATAGAAACCGAGACAAACGACAAAAACTAGAATGCAACCGCTTCGCACGCCCGGGATGCTGAGGGGCAGAAACACGCGTAAGAAGGCCGTGAGATGCCTTGCACCCATGCTTCGAGCAGCTGCCATCAATGAGCTGTCGATATTCACCATGACGCTGACCATTGGCAAGATCATCATGGGCAGCATAATGTGCACCATACCAACGTAGACCGCGAAACGGTTGTAGATCAAGGACAGCGGTGTGTCGATAAGACCGACATTCAGCAGAAAGTTGTTAATCAGTCCATTGTCGCCAAGAACCACCGTCCAAGCATAAGTGCGCACGAGAGCGCTCGTCAGCCAAGGTAGAAAGACAAGCACCATCAGGAGGGGCCGAGCACGGCCCGCAATTGCGATCAAGTAGGCTGTCGGGTAGCCGATGATCAAGCAAAACGCCGTGGCGACGAGACTGATCTTGAACGTCTGAAACAGGATCAGGACGTAAGACCGCTGCGCAAAAAATCCCTCATAGTTAGCAAGAGAAAATGACGGCGCGTTTACGCTTGTCAAAAACAAGAGGATCATCGGAATACCGAAAACCGCGAACAGCAGGCCGAAGGCCGGCACGGTAAGCAGGATCGGCATCGACCGAATTCTTTTTTGAATCGTCTTCATGGGCATGGTCCTCCAGTTACGCCGCCACCAAGCGGATATCAGACCGAAGCCAGTTGAGGCGAACCTCATCTCCGGGCTGGAAGACTTGCTGGCCGGAGGCTACGTGCTCGCGGGCGACCAGCACAGATTTGCCAATACGCACCCGATATCTCCTCAATGGACCTGCGTAGATCATATCTTCGACGATGCCGGATACGAACTGCCTTTGATCGGCATCTCCATTCTTTGGAGCTGAAGGAGCGCCAATGCCAATGCGCTCCGGCCGCAGCATCGAAACCATACCGGAAGATGGAACGGCGTCGGATTCCACCTTGAACTCGGTATTCTCAAGGATGTTGGCTTCGCCCAAGAAATTGGCCACAAAGCGCGTCTTTGGACGATCGTAGAGTGCCTCAGGTGTGTCGATTTGCTCGATTTGACCGGCTCGCATTACCACGATGCGGTCCGACAAGGTAAGGGCTTCCTCCTGATCATGCGTCACACAAATTGTCGTCTTCCCAAACTCCCTGTGCAGTTCTTTGATTTCGACCTGCATCTGTTCGCGCAGGTTACGATCAAGCGCACCGAGCGGCTCGTCGAGAAGCAAGATTGGCGGATCAGCAATCAACGCGCGCGCAACGGCTACGCGTTGCTGCTGGCCGCCACTCAATTGAGAGGGCATGCGGCTGCCGAATTCTGCGAGGCGGACACGTTCAAGCATTCGGCTGACCCGCGTGGCCCTATCTGCCGCCTTGATCCCGCGCATTTCTAGCGGAAACTCCAGATTGCGATGAACCGTGAGATGCGGAAAAAGGGCATAGCTCTGGAAAACGATTCCTTGGTCCCGACGATACGACGGAACCTCGGAGACTGATTTTCCGGCAATGCGAATATCGCCGCTAGTTGGTGCCGTGAAGCCGGCAAGCAACATCAAAGCCGTTGTTTTCCCTGAACCGCTTGGACCGAGAATAGTCAGGAACTCACCCCGAGAAACGGAAAGCGAAATATCCTTAACCGCTGCCACGGCCCCATACATCTTCGTGACATTACAAAATTCAATTTGGGCGGCAACTGGGTAGTTCTTCAACACTTCGTCCTCGGCAGGAAGATAACTTTTTAGATTCAGGTTCATTGCGATACTCCAGCAGGATCAATGCGCCGACTTGACGAAGTTGCTCCTGGAAAGACAGGGATAAGGTGGCGCCATCCAAACTTTCATCGATCGGCAAACCTGCCGAGGGGATGAACGCCACCCTTTTCGTCGATACGAAGGATTATTGAAGAATCCACTCGTTCCAGCGTTGAACAAGGCGCTCCTTGTTCGACTTGCCATCCGGTCCGATCTCCGCATACCACTTGCTTTGGAGAGCGAAGCTCGAAGCTGCATAGTCGGGATGCGAAGCAAGTTTGCGGGCCAGATTGTCAGGTATCGTTTTAAAGGCGTTCTTGTTGGTGGGAGCCTGCGGGAACAATTGGGCGAACGCCGCCTGCCGGTCGGCGCGGCCCGTGAATTCGACAAATTTCTGCGCGTTCTCCGAATTGGGGCTTCCCTTCGGGATGCACCAGTAGTCGGTCATGAGCATAGCTTCGTTTCGGTTGATCTCGATTGGCGCGCCCTCGTCGATAAGGGAGAGTGCCCGCCCATCGTAAGATTGAACGATGTCAGCGGCGTTGTCTCGCATGATCTGCAGGATCTCGGATCCGCTCGTCCACCATTTGCGAATGTGGGGCTTGATCTTGTCCAAGCTGGCGAAAACCCGGTCAATATCCATCGGGTAGAGCTTGTCCATGGGAACACCGTCCGCCAGGAGGGCTTGCTCCCAAGGTCCTTGTCCACGCTCGCCGGTCACTAGGGCTCGAACCCCAGGAAACTTTTCGACATCCCAGAATTCGGCCCAAGAGGTCGGCCTGGGTTTGTCAGCCGGAAACTTCTTGGTGTTATACACCATATTCGCAGAATAGACGTAGGAGGCGAAGCCGTTGGGCTGCTTGGCGTAGTCCGGCAGTGCCTCCAGTTCTTCCTTCTTCCAATTCGAATATTGGATTTCCTCAAGGTAGCCCTTGGCGGCCAGCGGATCCACTGCCGTTTGGCCGAGGTTAACCACATCGGCGGAGACATTCTTAGTGTCAACCATCATCGAGATCTGCGTTGACGTGAAGTCTGCCTTGATAAAAGTGACCTTGATCCCGGTCTCAGCCTCGAACGGCTTCAAGAACGCCTCATTAAAGGCATCCCCTACGTTGCCGCCGCTAAAGTTCACTCTCACTTCGCCAGGCGACGCCGCCAACGCGCGACCAGAGGCAGAAGACAATGCACCGGCCACCATCGCGGACGATGTGGCTTGCATGAAGCGCCTGCGATTTATCAAAAAACTCATTTTCGTTCCCTCTGTTGTTCCCTTGCCCGTCAAGAGAATTGCACCTTTTCAGCGCAGCTGGACGCGAGACAGGATCTCATCCGATGCTCGCACAGGAGTGAAGAACGCTTGCTATGGTTGGATGTGGATCATGTGCTCGGCGGCCTCGCGCGAAATCGCTCCTCCGAATTGCATCAGCCGGACAAGTGAGCTCCGGCACTCCAACCTTAAGCAGCAACCTCCCCTGCCAACGCTGACAACCGGAGCATGCCTAGCGCACTACGACAAGAAATGCAACAAATGTTTTATTAGAGCTCTTCTGCATCAAGCGTATCATAGATGATTGAGGTTGAAAGAGCCCCGATTTACTGTTCCGCGGAAGGCGGCAGGTCGGTGCAAAGATAACTTTCCGACGATCGTTGCGATTGGGCATACGGCTGTCGGCCCCCACGCCGAGCATTTTCAACGCTATTTGCGGCCCTGCGCCAAATGATTCATTGACACAATAGTGGCCCATATGTTTCATGCCGTTCGAAGATGGTTCACTCTCGTCAGAAGGGTTGGCCGAATTGATGAGCTATCCGCTGGCCGCGGATTCGAACCTGAGAGGCCTTCAACAAAAAAGGGAAGAGGTTAATGGCATTCCTTGGCAGTGATGTCCGGCAGTATCGGTACAAACTGATGTATGAACTCATGGATCGGGAAAATTTGGATGCAGTTGCATTCGCAACTACCGAATTTTTTCACTTCGCGACGAATTTCCAGGCCGATATTAGCGTTTGGGAGAGGCCGATTGTTTGTGTCATTCCGCGAAACGGTGAGCCTTTTACCGTGTTGAACGAACTGTCGATGAATAACTGGCGTTACGCGGACGCAGACGGGCGGGTCTGGGTATCTGACGCAAGCTTTTATGCGGAGCATCCTCGACTCAGCAATCGCATGTATCTTGTAAACGAATGGCCGGAGATGGTCGCTGCAAAGTTGCGCGCTGCTGGTTTAGGAAAAGCTCGTATAGGGGCTGACGTGAGTGGCGGCCCGTTGCAGAAGGCGGTCGCGCTACTCCCTGACGTACGTCTTGTATCAAAGACGTCGGAATTTCGTGCGCTGCGGTGGGTCAAACACCCGGAAGAAATTGCGCTGATGCGGGAAATTGCAAGCCTGACGGACTGGATGCAAGAACGCTACCGAGAAAACATCCGTCCCGGAAGGCTCGTGATGGAATTGGATATGGCAATGGGTGTCGAGTTTGCTCAGGAGGCGGCAAAGAGATTTCCGGCGCAAGACGTCCAAGTGCTCGATCTTTGGACAATTTCAGGTCCGGCTGCGGCGACTCCACATGGAGACGGCAAACGATCCGGGGCGGTTATCGAAAAAGGCCACGTACTGATAAACCTGATCATCCCGCGGATCAACGGACTGGTCGTAGAGAATGAACGAACCTGGTTTTGTGGCAAGCCGGATCCCCAACAAGAGCGATTCTTCGAGGTGGCCCTTGCAGCGAATGAAGCTGGAATTGAAGCTGCAGTTACCGGAAAACCCGTGTCTGGGATCGACTCAGCTGCGCAAGCCGTTATTGAGAAGGCAGGCTTCGGAGACTACATCATGCACCGGACCGGACACGGGATGGGCTTGCTGTGTCACGAATATCCTGAAGACATGGCATTCAATCACCGCCACTTACTTGAGAACGAGGTCTATTCAGTCGAGCCAGGACTTTACGTATACGGTCTTGGCGGATACCGGCAAGACGATACCGTGGTTGTCGGAGCAAAGCCGGAAGTGCTGACGAGTTCGCCTAAAGATTTAAAGCGCCAGACAATTTTGTGAACCTCGGGAAGTCGGCGGCGGTGTAAAAGCACCGCCGCCGTGCCATCAGAATGCGACGGCCTTTGCAACGCTTGGGCTACCGCGACACGAGCGTTGCGCGCCAGCCAGATTTTCAGCCAGTTTCGAAAGTCACGATGAGCTCAAGCGCCAGAAGGCGCGATTCAAAGCTATTAACACCTCCAACCATAGCTTCCGCGACGAACCCTCGTACGAACCCTCGTATCACTCAGGTTGTATAGTTTCCTCCTGTTCGCACCGGTGAGTTAAGAAAAAACGGTCTTTAGCCTCGCTGGGGAAGCCCGCCGCCGTGAAATCACATCCGGCAATGTCTTTTCGAAGCGGGACGTTTTACGCTTCTGCGGATCGTGATGCGTTCTCGGAAGGTGTCTTTCAGAGTCCATTCAAACAAGGAATGCTGGTGCGAGGCAATGGCTGTAGAGACCTGCGAGGTCGCATATTTCTGGGGTGTAATGCTCGGCCGCGTCCAATAGGTTGATCCAGCCTATTACATCGTTTCGCCAAATGACTGCGGTGTTCAGCATGCTTCCTAAGCCCATTTGGGACAACAATTCATGGTCCCCAAGGACCCGCTTGAGATCGATGCTATTTCTGCCAACAAAGTGACGGCCGGCGCCAACCTCCCTGCTCCATTCGTCATCCGCGATTGGCTTGGTGCCTCCGAGTGGGAAATGATTGAGATCGCTCGAGTATATTCTCCGTTGAACGCCGGCAGCCTTATCGACTTTCAATAAGGTGAAGAGTTTGTGTCCGAACTCCTTTTGGAAAGCCTTGTCTCCCAACGCCATCAGGTCATCGGTTTTACTTAGGCGGCAGGCCTGGTCATTGAATACGACAAGACGTTCGTATTGATCGTGTCTGAGAGAGTAGCTCATAGCGGTTCCTTGAGATTATTCATTTCCGGGTCGAACATCTTGTTCTGTCAGGATTGCAGGTCGGCCCCCGCCAAAATAGCGGTGATGCCCGAACGAGCTTTGCAAAGTTGCAACCACCCTCTTCCGTGTGAGCGTAAAGCAAGTGGAAGATAAGTTGAATCCATGAGCAGCTCGACTCATGCGGCGACCGATCAATCGATACATATGTTGCATATCAGCGTCAACTGCCCCACATGTTGCATCTATATTGATCCTACGCCCTCACCCAGAATTGCCTTTCGCGTAAATTTCGGACGGGTACTATTTCCGCCAAGCTATAAAGAAGTTTTCATTCGTCGAACGGGCCGCGCGCCAATGCCGTATACCACTTACCACTCGAAAAGGGCGCGCTGCGTTTGCCAAACGAAAATCTCATCAGTGATAGCAGCGTTTCTCCGCTGTCACCTCGTTTCACGTCCCGTCTGCGGGGGAATTTCATCGACAGGCAAAGGCTTGTCATAATATGGAAGCTTGACCCGGCGCGGGACCCACTCGCGCCTCGCAATCAATCCCTCGACATGTGACGCGATACCTCGCATAGTGGTGAACCACACATCGCCGCGCCCTTGCATTCTCTGTATCATATCACGCATAGCTTCCGCTCGCGCGAGTCTGCCCGAGACCCAGGGGTGCCAGACACCGATCCACATTCCTCCATACTTATAAGCAGCTTCGAATTCCGCCATATAAGTCTTAGCAGCTTCGTCGGGCGACTTTATCGAGCGAACGGATCCGACTTCTGAATTGTTGACGTATTGCGCCCAGTCATCCAGGGCTCCACTCGACGGAAGACCGATTAACGATCCGCCGGCTGTCTCGTAGACGCTTGGCACATCGTCGTCCATCAGTGAGGCGTCGTATTGAAAACCAAGCTCGGCCAAAATAGACGCCGTATACCTAGAAAAATGATAATTTGGCGCTCGAAAACCGCGTGGCCTCTCGCCAGTCAACTTCTCAAAAACCTCGACGCCTCGAACGATAAGTTCCACTTCAATTTCGCGGCTAGGCAATCGCGACATGCTCTCGTGGATATACCCGTGGTGTGCTAGTTCGTGGCCTTCTTTTAGTATATCTTCAACAAGTTGGGGATAGCGCTCCATACACCATGCGGGATAGAAGAACGTTTGTTTAAGTCCGAAGTCGCGATAGATCTGCAAGATTCGCGGCAAAGCAATTTCATCATAACGTGCCCATGAGGTGGTCGCCACCATGTCGGGCATCTTTGCTCCGAACGAAAGATGTAGGAAGCTATCAGTGTCGATATCAAAGGTGAAGGCGACGGCGCAGCGCGCACCATTTGGCCAAGGGACTGGATTATCAATCATCACGCGCTTCCATAGTCAGGTGTTGTGATTTCAACGAGTGATTAGATGACCGCCGTCTATGACAATCTCGCTCCCCGTAACGTATTTGGATTCATCAGACGCTAGATATAGGGCGCCGTAGGCGATGTCGTCCGGTTCTCCTGTGCCAAAAAGGCAAGCGGCGTTCCACTTGGCTCGGACCAAATTCGTGTTGGTATCGCCTCGCAGTTGAGCCACTTCAGCAATCTCGCGTTCCACCATCGGCGTCGCAATTATACCGGGGTGAATCGAGTTAACTCGTACTCGTCCGCCATTAGCAGCCCCGTCGAGGGCCGCCACTTTGGTAAACTGGGTCACGGCTGCCTTCGAAGCACAATAGGCAGCGTCATGTTCGCCAACAAGTTTGGCCATAGTAGAAGAAAGATTTATAATTGATCCATAGCCAAGCTGCTTCATGATAATCATCGCAGTTCGCGTCCCGAGAAAAATTCCCTCGACATTAATCTGAAAAACACGACGCCAGTCCGCGATTGTCGTTTCGGCAAGAGGCTTTGAAAGCAGGATCCCAGCGCTGTTTACCAGGACATCGAGCCCGCCATACTTTCGAACCGTTGTGTCAACGACGTCCCCCCAGCGACGCTCATCAGTGATGTCCAATTCTAGGAACATAGCTTCGCCCCCGGCGGCGACGATTTGCTCGGAAACGAAAGAGCCGCCTGCTACGTTGACGTCGGTCACCACGACCTTTGCCCCCTCCCGAGCGAGCATTGTGGCTATCGCTGCGCCGATGCCCGCTGCTGCGCCTGTTACGATTGCGATCTTATCGCTGACCCTTCCCGTCTTCATGTCATTTGATCCTGGTTGCGGCGGCTATATTCGCGATATGGTCCTCCGCAACCTGATCAAACTCATTGTGCAGAAGTGACATGGCCGTCCGATAGCGTTTTCAGCATTGATTGGCATTGAATCAGATCAGATCCCTATTGCCTCATAGGCATCGGCAATCTGCCGGATCGACGCGACATAGGCGGCGGTTCGGTAATCGCCGAGCTCCGGTTGCTGTTCGATGAGGTCGGCGATGCGTGTCCAGGTACTGCGCATGACGTCTTCGAGGCCGGACCGGACGAGGTCGATCTCGGCGCCGCCTTCGAGGAATTCGTCGCGGATATCGGCGGGGAATTCCTTGCCCGTCATGCGTTCCAGCGCCGTTGCGATCGTCTGGTTGCGCCGCTCGCGCCGGCGCCGTTCCATCAGACCGAAGGGAATATGCGTCAGGTTCTTCACCCACTCGAAGTAACTGACGACGACACCGCCGGCATTGACGTAAAGATCGGGAAGGACGGTAACGCCACGGGTGCGAAGCACCTTGTCAGCCTCGAAGGTGATCGGGCCGTTGGCCGCTTCGACGACCAGGTTCGCTTTGACGCGCTCCGCATTCCCCGCATGGATGGCATTTTCCATCGCCGCCGGAATGAGAATGTCGCACGGCTGCTCGATGCCCGTCATATCACCCGGATACGAGGTGGCGCCTTCAAAGCCAAGGATGCTGCCGGTCTTGATCTGATGCTGCTTCAGCGCCTCAATCGCCAGACCATCGGCATTGGCGACATAGCCGTCGCGTTCGGCGACGAGGGTAACCCGGGCGCCGTCTTCTTCGGAGACGAACTTTGCCGCATGATAGCCGACATTGCCGAAGCCCTGAACGATGACCGCAGCACCCTTCAGATCACGCTTGCCGTTCAACCCGGCGGTTCGCGGATCGCGGAGATAGCTCTGAATCGCGAACTGAACGCCTCGGCCGGTTGCTTCGGTGCGGCCGGCAATACCGCCCTTCGACAGCGGCTTGCCGGTCACGCAGGCCCGCGCATTGATGACATCAGTCGGGTTGGCGCGGCGGAACTCGTCCATCATCCAGGCCATTTCTCGCTCGCCCGTGCCAATGTCGGGCGCCGGAACGTTGACGCCCGGGCCGATCAGGCCACGTTTGTTGAGCTCCTGGGTGAAGCGGCGGGTGATGCGCTCGAGCTCCTGCGGCGTCCATTCGCGCGGGTCGATCTTCAGGGCGCCCTTCGAGCCGCCGAACGGCACATCGACCAGCGAACATTTGAGCGTCATCAGCGCCGCCAGCGCCTCCACCTCTTCGGCGTCGGCATTCGACGCATAGCGAATGCCGCCCTTTACCGGCTCGCAGTGCTCGCTATGGACCGATCGCCAGCCGATGAAGCTATACATGCGGCCGCGCAGGCGAACGCCGAACCGAACCGTATAGGTTGAATTGCACTGCATGATCCGTTCCGACAGGCCATCCGGCAAATCGAGGAATGTCATGGCATGACGGAAGTTTTGGTCAACGCTATCCAGGAAGCCTGCGGAGCTGGTTTCTCCGGCTTGCACGTTGCGTTGTGGTATTGCGTTCACTTAGGGTTCCTCCTTGATGGGAAAGTCTCGGGCCGAAGCTATCTCAGCTCAGCAGAACGCGATGGTCGGCATTGCGCACGAGCAGGGCGTAGATCAGCGTGAACAGCCGGCGCGCGGTGTCGTTGTCGATGTTCACTTTCGCTGACAACCGGCTTTTCAGCAGTTCGGCGGCCTCGTTATGGACGCCGCGCCGACCCATATCGATCGCCTCAAGCCGCTCAGGACCTGGGTGACGGATGGCGTCGTAGTAGCTCTCGCAGATGCGGGTGTAATCCTTGAGCAGTCGGCGGAACGGTGTGAGCGACAGGTAGTGACTGACGACATGCTCGCCCTGATCATCGGCGACATGCAGGGCCAGGCGCCCGTCGGCCGCCGCAATCGTGAGGCGATAAGGCCCGCCATTGTGACCGACCGGAATGAACGTGTTGGATTCCAAGAGGTCGATGACCGCGAGCGCTTGCTCCCGCTCAATTCTCGCGTCCCGGCCAGCGAACGACCGGTCGAGCGATACGTCGCAGAGACGATACTCGGCGGAGGCCATGCTTGCCTCCTCAGAACGTTTCCACGCACATGGCGACACCCATGCCGCCGCCGATGCAGAGGGTTGCCAGACCCTTCTTGGCGCCGCGGCGCTTCATTTCGAACAGAAGCGTATTGAGCACACGGGCGCCGGAGGCACCGATCGGGTGGCCGATGGCGATCGCGCCGCCGTTGACGTTGACGATGCCAGGATCCCAGCCGAGGTCCTTGTTGACCGCGCAGGCCTGGGCCGCGAAAGCCTCGTTGGCCTCGACCAGGTCGACATCGCCGATCGCCCAGCCGGCCTTGGCAAGCGCCTTGCGCGAAGCCGGGATCGGGCCGGTACCCTGCGGATCGACGCCGGCGGTCGCCCAGGAAACGATGCGCGCAAGCGGCTGGATGCCGCGCTTGGATGCCTGTGCTTCAGTCATCAGCAGGGTGGCGGCAGCGCCGTCATTGAGGCCGGAGGCGTTGCCGGGGGTGACGGTGCCTTCCTTGTCGAAGGCCGGACGCAGCTTCGTCATCTGGTCGAGCGTTGCGCCATGGCGGATATATTCGTCCTGGTCGACGGTAACGTCGCCCTTGCGGGACTGGATGACGAAAGGAATGATTTCATCGGCGAAGCGGCCGGCTTTTTGCGCGGCTTCCGCCTTGTTCTGCGACGCGACGGCAAAGCGGTCCTGCTCCTCGCGGGAGAGCTGCCACTGGCGGGCAATGTTCTCGGCGGTGATGCCCATGTGATAACCGTAGAAGGCATCGGTCAGGCCGTCCTTGATCATCGTGTCGATCATCTTGAAGTCGCCCATCTTCACGCCGCCGCGAAGATGCGCGCAATGCGGCGCCATCGACATGGATTCCATGCCGCCGGCGACGATGATATCCGCATCACCGGTTGCAATCTGCTGCATGCCGAGCGCGACGGCACGAAGGCCCGAGCCACAGAGCTGGTTCATGCCCCAGGCGGTCTTTTCCTGTGGGACACCCGCCTTCATCGCTGCCTGGCGCGCCGGATTCTGGCCCTCGCCGGCCTGCAGCACCTGGCCGAGGATCACCTCGTCGACCTCACCCGCTTCGACGCCAGCGCGCTCAAGCACACCCTTGATAACGGCGGCGCCAAGTTCATGCGCCGGCGTGTTGCCGAAGGCGCCGTTGAAGGATCCGACCGCGGTGCGGGCGGCGCTGGCGATGACGATCGATGGGGTGCTCATGCTGGTCTCCTCTATGGTCCTCGCGAAGCCGGTCAAAACCGGCTCCAACTTCTCGGCAAAAGGCTGCAGGCCTAGTTGACGATGGTCGCCTCGGTGGCGCTGCGGATCTCGCCGTCGGTGACGCCCTCGGCAAGCTCGACCAGCTTCAGTCCGCCATCGACGACGTCGAGCACACCGAGATTGGTGATGATCCGATCGACGACGCTTTGTCCGGTCAGCGGCAGGGTGCAGGCCTTCAGCACCTTGGATTCACCGGCTTTGTTGGTGTGGTCCATGACGACCACCACCCGCTTGACGCCGGCGACCAGATCCATAGCCCCGCCCATGCCCTTGACGAGCTTGCCGGGGATCATCCAGTTGGCGAGGTCGCCGTTCTCTGACACTTCCATGGCGCCGAGGATTGCCATGGCGATCTTGCCCCCGCGGATCATCGCGAAGCTCTGCGCTGAATCGAAGAAGGCCGAATGCGGCAACGCCGTCACCGTCTGCTTGCCGGCATTGATCAGATCGGCGTCGATCTCACCCTCGGTCGGAAACGGACCGATGCCGAGCAGGCCGTTTTCCGACTGCAGCGTCACGTGGACGCCGTCAGGGATGTAGTTGGCAACCAGCGTGGGAATACCGATGCCGAGATTGACGTAGGTACCGTCTTGAAGTTCGCGGGCAGCACGCGCCGCCATCTGGTTTCTGTCCCAGGCCATGTGTTTCTCCTGCCCTCAAGCCGCGCGCGTCGTGCGCTGTTCAATGCGTTTCTCGTGTTGGCCCTGGATCAGGCGATGCACATAGATGCCCGGCACGTGGATGTGGTCGGGATCGAGACTGCCGACAGGCACGATCTCCTCGACTTCTGCGACACAGATCTTGCCGCACGTGGCGGCCGGCGGATTGAAGTTGCGGGCCGTCTTGCGGAAGACGAGATTGCCCGATGTGTCCGCCTTCCAGGCCTTGACGATCGACAGGTCCGCGACAATGCCGGTCTCGAGAACATAGGTCTCGCCGTTGAACGACATCGTCTCCTTGCCCTCGGCAACGACGGTACCGACCCCGGTCTTCGTATAGAACCCGGCAATGCCGGCGCCGCCGGCGCGCATCCGCTCTGCCAGCGTTCCTTGCGGATTGAACTCGAGCTCGAGTTCGCCGCTCAGGTACTGACGCATGAACTCGGCGTTCTCGCCAACGTAAGACGAGATCATCTTCCTGATTTGCTTCGTCTTCAGCAGCACGCCGAGGCCGAAGTCGTCGACACCGCAATTGTTCGATGCGATTGTCAGGTCCTTGGTGCCAGCTTTGCGGATCGCATCGATCAGCAGCTCCGGAATGCCGCAGAGGCCAAAACCACCCGCCGCTATGAACATTCCGTCGAACAGCAAACCTTCAAGTGCTGCGCGCGAGTCCTCATAAATCTTCTTCATAATCTCCTCATGAGCGGCTTTGCGCGTTGACGGATCAAGGCATACGCGACTGAACGGCACCATGTTGAGGTGACCACCCCTTTGGGAGGTGGTTACCGGCTTGGAATTCGAAAGCGACTTGGCTTAGTAACCGAGATCGAGGTCCACTTCGCGAGCAATTGGCGCGCCCGCGGCGAATTCGATGATGCTTTCAGTTCCCCATGTGATATCTCTATCCAGGACGTCGTCGGCATTTGCGGCCTGGTCAATGGAGCAAAGTACATTGGGAAGTTTGTGGACTTCCAACCGCGGCAAGAAGCTAATCGGGAATGCTCGACCGTATTCGTACCGGTGCCAGGCATCCGCCGCGTAACCCCGCAAGCGGCCGGAGGTAAGCGCGTCGTGCAACGCCCGTTCCTGGACCAGACTTCCACGCGAAACGTTGATCAAAAAAGCCGTCTGTTTCATTGCCGCCAACTCCGGCTCCCCAAAGAAGTGGCTAGTTTCCCTAGTGCTCGGGGCCGCTAAAACGACGTAATCACATCGGCCAAGCACGGAATGCAGTTCCTCAATTCCATGCATCGAATCCACGTGCTCGACCGGAAGAGATTTGTTTCGTCGCACTCCGAGAACCTGCATATCGAAGCCCTTCGCGTGCTTCGCGATCCGACTCCCAATGCTTCCAACCCCAATTATCCCGATCGTTCGACCATCCAGCATAGCGGATCGATATTCATCGGCGAAAACCGGAAACAATCGACGGCCTTCCTGGCCCGCTTCGTGTTTGAAAATCGTTTTCTTAGCCAACCCCAACACGAACATCATCGCCTGCTCGGCAACTGCCACAGCATTGGCGCCGCGGATATTTGCCAGCTTGATACCGCGGCGCTTGAAATGCGAAAGGGCACCGATATGATCCAGATCGTCGCAGCCTGAGTGCAACCAGCAGAACAGCTTTAGCTTTTCTGCGATTTCCAGAATCCCTTTAGGTAGAGCGAAGCCAATGATAACGTCCGCGTCAACGGCATGAGGCGCCAGATCTGCGTAGGTAGACTCGAACCGTGAGAAGTATTCTCCTTTCGGAGCAACAACCTCTGTTCCAGGCGGAAGTGCTGCCCGCATACGAGCCAGTTCCTCTTCCGTTGCGTACCAGATACATAAAACTTTCATGCTTGCGATCCCCTCATCTGTCGCTCCAAGTTTAGCATTAGCGCCATCCGCCGACCGTCAACGCTAGTTCAGTCCGATGCGTAAACACCTACGATTCAAAGCTTGATTGCTCCTACAGACAGCCAAACATAGCGAAGCCTTCCTGCGTTCACTGCGAGCGCAGTTCAAAGGAGCTTGGGTCCTACGTCAGCGGTCTGGCGGACTGAATCAGCCACGTCTTCGCAAATTTCGAGGTGAAGGATAAACATACTTTAGCTCTTGAGGGAAGAGACGATTGACTCTTTTTCTAATGTTTGAAACAATCGTTGCATCATAGTAGGTTTGAGGCTGAGGTCATACGATGAGAAATTCAATCTCCCGCGTCTACGCCCAAGGTGACGCCTTCTCAATGGGGTTCGCTCTTGGGAAAGCTAGCGGGATTCATTTTGAAGAGCGGACAATGCGAACAGAAGAATTCCAGGCTCTGCAGAGAAGATGGCGCAACTCCGACTATGTGCAGAATTTGGAGTCGGCGGCGCGGGCAGCTTATCCACGCTTCGTACGCGAGATTGAAGGCATCGCCGAAGGTGCAGGTCAGGATTTCCAAACTGTGTTCCTATGGAACTGCCGGGGAGACTTGCAGCTTCCCGATAATGTCTCGACCATTACGAAGAATGTTGCGGCAACGGGCTGCACTTCCATTCTCATTCCCGCCAATGGCAATGAGCCCGCTGCGATCGCTCACAATGAAGACGGTGGTGTAGAGCTGCTCGGCGCTTGCTCTTGGGTTGAAGCCAGGCCCGATGCGGGCCTTGCCTGGAGCAGCTTCATGTACCCCTGTATGCTTCCCGGGCACACCTTCGGCGTAAATGAGGCCGGGGTGGTTCAGACAATCAATAATATCAGAGCCCGGGACCTTAAGCCTGGGGTTCCACGGCAAATAATCTGCCGCGCCGTCCTAGAGGCTGCGGATTTGGATGACGCAGTTAACGTCCTGAAGCGGAAGGATCGTGCTAGCGGGTTCCATCACAATCTTGGTGAGGCAAAAACTGGACGCCTTCTCTCCGTTGAAGCACCGGCCTCTGGCTGCGCCGTCCGCGAACCGACCTCACCCCAAGCTCATGCCAACCATCTGCTTTATTCAGAATTTGACACTCTGGAACAAACGATCAGCCTGTCCTCCCGTAATCGGCAAGAGGCGGCGGCGCGAATGATAACAGAAGGTCTGCTTACTTCCGGTGCCGAGACCGTGCTGTTCGAGGACACTACTCCCATCCATTGTGATAGGGATAGGAGGGATGATTATGCACAGACACTCGCCACATCCGTATTCACGCTCTTCCCTGATAGGGTTGAGTGGCGCATTCACGCGAGCCCGGAACAGCGCAACGCTATCGTCGGGGAAATGCGTCTAACTGGTTAAGTGCCAGATGGCAATGTGACTAAGTCGGTTCGCCTTTACTGAGTGTGTCGCGGTCTCATTTCGGGTTTTCCACGTCACGCTTGCAATTCCACATACTCACCGAATACGGTCGTTTTCTTGTTTTCTTATAGGGCTGGAAACCGCAAGCCGGACTGCGGTTCAGTCACGCGCCGTTTCCAATCGCAATGAACGATGAGCGCTCGCCGGAGAGACGGACCAAAAATGCGATCCGCTTGAGAGCGGTCGACAGAAGCCTAGACGAACGTAAGGAGTCGCTTAGGGTTATCGACAAGAATCGCGTCGATCTCTGATTCGGAAAAGCCGCGTTCTTTCATCAGGGGTACGACATTCTCATAAATATGCCCATAACCGTGGCCGCCGTAACGCGTCAGTCGCGTAAGCTGGCATATGTCATGGCTGATGACGACTCTATTGAGATGCCCGTGGCTGATTAGCGCTCGTATCAACCTCAAGCGTCCAGCATCGTTCGGCGGCTCGATATTGGACCAAGGATAGTAGCCCTGTTCCTGCCCAAAGAGATCGAACTCGATAACGCAACCGGTGTCAGCCAACCGTAGTAACCGGTCCACGTCAAAGATTGTTCGGTCGATATGGCTTAAGATGGTCCGCTCGATGCAGCCACCGTTGGCAACAACGAACTCCGCAATTTCCTGGGGTTGATCTTCTTGCCTACCCGGGTGGATGTTCACCGAAATACCAGTCTCAGCTTGCGCGATTATCGCTCCCTGCAACACTCTACGCTCCAACTGTGTCCATGGCACCTGGCAGCCGATCTCACCGATAATACCTGCCCGTGCCTCAGTGCCCCACGCACCCTCGAGAATTTGCGAGGTTATTTCTTTGGCAAAGCTTTCAACAGATCGATATTCGTTGGTTTGATCTTGGAATGAACCGAGGTAATAGCCGCAGCCCATTACGATTTGGGCGCCGGTCCTCTTGGCGATTTGTATCAACCCGTCCGGGTCAGGTGCTAAACCACCGCAACTCAGTTCGACCACCGTGCGTCCCCCGGCCGCGATCATCTCCTGTACTTCCTGCGACACGATGTCGGCGCTGCGGCAAACGAAGTTTCTAGGCACCTTCAATCGCGTATAGTTGATCTTGAAGCAGTTGCAGAGTTCGATCTCCGGGCCGGGCTCCGCCGCTTTCCAATCACGTGGCCGAGCATCCCAAATTAGGTGCTCGTGCATTAGCGTTCGGCCAAGTTCAATTGGATCTACAAGGCCCGTCACCGTTTGGGCTCGTCCGCGAAGTTGTTCTCGTGTCAGTCGCATCCGGTTTCCTTCGTGGTTCTTTGGCACATGTATCCCTGTTCCGATTTCGATCTGGCTCCAACAAGAGTTGCTTTCTTGTTGCAACCGATTTCGAGACGTGGAATCGACGGTTGTCTTGACGAGGAACTAAGATAGCTCCAGTCAGCTCAGGCACAAATTATAGCAGTTTAAACCCATCTGCAACATATGTCCCCGTTTTTCGGAGGCGCTCCATATGATGCACACCCTGCGTAATGGACCGGCGATCCACTGGCGGAGCGATATTTTGGCGCCCTCCTGGAGGCCGTTGTTCCGGCAAAGCCGCGCGTCAAACGCGCACACAGATCCGGGCGAACCGGGAGGCTGCGTTGCCGCTTGCAAGTGACCAATGTCGCCGAGTTGGGTTTGCCTTCGGCACCCCGCCAGCTCATCACAGCCTGTACCCTAAGTCCGCAATACAAATGGGTCTTGGATCGCTTCGTCAAGTTCGCACCAGACGCTCTTTGTCTGGAGATATTGATCTATAGCCTCTATGCCATTCTGTCGCCCTATGCCGCTCGATTTCATTCCTCCGAACGGTGAATTGAAGGTCATTGCCCGATACATATTTATCCAGACAGTACCTGCCTGTAGACGGCGAGCCATCCTGTGTGCTCGCTGAAGATTGGTCGTCCACACACCCGCCGCTAGGCCGAACTGCGTCCCGTTGGCGATACTGATCGCCTCATCATCGTCGTCGAAGGGAATTATTGACAGAACCGGCCCGAAAACTTCGTTTTGTGCAATGAAGTCTTGGGGTCGCACGTTGGTCAAAATGGTCGGCGAGAAGAAAAACCCATTTGGAAATTCAGCGGGGTTGTTTCGGACGCCCCCGAACGCCAGCGCCGCGCCTTCCTCGACCGCCTTTGCCACCATTCCTTCATTCTTCTGCAACTGGTTCCTGGTCGCGACAGGGCCCATTTGCGTGGTCGGATCAAGTGGATCGCCGATTTTAATTTGCTTCGCCCTGCTCACAAGGATATCGACGACTTGATCGTGAAGGCTCCGATGCACGAGCGCTCTCGATCCAGCAACGCAGGTTTGACCCGCGGCTGCGAAAATTCCTGCCAAAAGACCCGCTTCGGCTTGCTTGAGGTTTGCATCGGGAAACACGATGTTCGCGCTCTTTCCGCCTAGCTCCAACGTGGCATGCGCGAAACGCTTCGCTGTTGCGATAGCAACAGCACGGCCGGCCTCGACCCCGCCTGTAAATGCAATCTTTGCGACACCGGGATGATCGGTGAGCGCCTCTGCAGCTGCCCTTGCGCCCAATACAACATTGATAACGCCGGAGGGTATTCCAGCTTGTTCAGCCAACTTTGCGGCTTCGATTGCCGATGCAGGGGTAACTTCAGACGGCTTCAAGATTACGGTGTTCCCCGCAGCGAGCGCCGGTGCCATCGCCATCATCGCTAGCATTAGCGGTGAATTCCACGGCATGATCACGCCCACAACACCAAGCGGTTCGCGCAGTGTGTAATTCAGGACAGAGGCGCGATCGAGAGGGATGACGCGTCCTTCGACCTTGTCAGCAAGCCCGCCATAGTAGTAAAGCCAATCCATAATACTGCGAGCTTGCAGTACCATTTCATTGGCGAGCTTGCCGTTTTGAGATGTCTCCAACTTGCCGATCCGTTCCGCATTTGCCGCGATCAGATCGCCCCAACGCATCAGCAAACGTCCCCGACGCGTGGGAGATAATGCGTTCCAAACCGAGAGCGCGGTTGTGGCAGCCGCAACTGCCGCATCGACGTCTGGCGCTTGCCCAAGAGCGAAATGGCCTTCGGGCCGCCCAAGGGTCGGGTTTTCGCATTCGAAGTAGTCGCTTGAGAGGCTGGCAACTTCCTGGCCTGCAATCCAATGACCGTTCATATCGTTTTTCATGGCTTCTTCCTCAGGTCCTACAACACTACGCTCGTTCACGACGCTCTGAGCGTACCCACTCACTGACGCGATCGATAACACGACCCATCCTCTCGACGATTAGATCGACCTCATCTGGCGAGATGATAAGGGGCGGGCAAAGCGCGAGGGTATCGCCAATCGCTCGAAAAATTAGGCCCTCTGAATGCGCAATCCGGAAGGCTTCCGCACCGACTTTACCGACGTCTGCGAAGGGGCGCCTGGTGACGGGATCAGCAACTAGTTCCACAGCGGCGATCAGACCCTCACCACGAACTTCGCCCACGAATGGCCGCTCATTGAGCCTGCTTAATCCTTCTTTTAGTTGTGCGCCGCGAGATCTGGCGTTCCCGACAAGGTCCCGCTCCTCGATGATTGCTATATTTTCGAGTGCAACGGCTGTCGCCACAGGATGTCCGGTTGCGGTGAAGCCGTGTCCAAAGGCGCCGATCTTGTGACTGTTGTCAGCTACTACATTATAAATTTCTTCCGACAGCATTACTGCCGCCAGCGGGATATAGGAGGAAGTCAGTTGCTTAGATGTGATTGCAATGTCTGGTTCGAAGTCATAGTGCTCGCATCCAAAACGCGCACCCAGACGGCCGAAACCATTGATCACTTCATCGGCGATCAGCAGAATATCATATTTTTTGCAAAGCTTTTCGACGCCATGCCAGTATCCCGAGGGCGGCGGCAACACACCGCCAGCACCCATTAGTGGCTCCCCAATAAAGGCCGCCACTGTCTCCGGCCCTTCCCGAAATATGACATCCTCTATTTCTCTGAGCAATCGCGCAGTGAAATCCTGTTCAGTCTCCTCCGGAAGCGCGAACCGATAGAAATGGGGGCAAGTGACGTGAATGACCGGAATGCTTGGAAGGTCAAAATCGCGATGGCTGACCGGCAGGCATGTTAAGCTTCCCGCTGCCAGCGTCGTACCGTGGTAAGCCTTGTTCCTCGCAATGATCTTCTTTTTTTCTGGGCGTTCCAAGGCGTTGTTGTAATAGCGAATCAAACGGATGACCGTGTCGGTCGCTTCGGAACCTGAGCTAGTAAAGAACACCCGCGTCAGCTTCGCGGGGGTCCATTCCACAAGCTTCTCAGCCAGCCGAATGGACGGCTCGTGGGACTTGTGAGCGAAGGTGTGATAATAGGGAAGCCGCTGCATTTGACGCATTGCAGCTTCCGAAAGCCGAGGCTCGCTAAATCCGACAGCAACCGACCAAAGGCCTGCTAGGCCCTCGATGTATTTGCGGCCTTCGGTATCGTAGACATAGATTCCCTCCCCTCTAGTTATGACGAGCGGCCCTACTTGCTCATGCGCTCGTGCATCAGTGAAGGGGTGCAACAGCGTCTTTACATCAATTTCTTTAAGTGAGTTCGATCGAGTATTCATCGAATAACCCCTGAAGGTTGGTATCGTGTGTAGATGGTTGTAGGCGCCATGGTCACTTGCGAGACGGGTTCAGCAACCCGAGACGGCGCTCCATGATCGGCGAATTGGCGCTCTTTGTTGGCGGCACGAGGGACGATCCCCGCGAGAGGCGTGGCCATCGTGGACTGAGGAGATACTTTGCTTTTGAGGTTGCTTGCTTGCGCGCCAGCCCGTTTGTAGTTTTGATCCAAACCAGCCTTCGGGCGCCCATTCAAAACCGATCCCGTTAGGAAATTTCTCATGCTGCACCGACGCCACGGTTCTCGGCCGCATCAATCGTTGATATTTCCCAAAATCCGGCGAGCCGACGTCTGTTAACGCCAATTGCCATCCTTAGCCGACCCTCCGCAGATTATCTGACGCAGTAACTGCATCGAGTAATCGGTCGA
Organism: Rhizobium sp. NXC24; assembly: GCF_002944315.1. NCBI lineage: Bacteria > Pseudomonadati > Pseudomonadota > Alphaproteobacteria > Hyphomicrobiales > Rhizobiaceae > Rhizobium > Rhizobium sp. NXC24. The sequence continues at coordinate 275,834 of NZ_CP024313.1, read as the reverse complement.
CCATCTCCCCAGCCTGGCCGAGATAATTAACCGGATCACAAAGATCAGTCAGCCTCTCCCGACCTTCGGCCGCCGCAACAATTTCCTTGTTCTCCAAAAGGACATCGAGCAGCGCGCGGCGGCCAATAAATGCTTGGGTGCAAGCTTCATAAACGACGTCATGGGCGACTTGTCGGCCGAGCGCCGGCGCAATCGCCATCATGACAGCCTCTGCCACGATAAGCCCTCCGGACATATCAAGGTTGGACCGCATGCGTTGTTCATCCACGCAGAGGCCGGCGAGCATAAACTTTGCATTTGCAAGGCTTGACGAGGTCAAGAGAAACGACTCGGGAATGGAGAGCCATTCAAGATGCCATGGGCCAGTCGCTCTCTCAAAATCGTGGATCATTCCGTCTAAAATAGACGCGACATGCTGCCTTACACTTTTTGCTGCTGCCAGCATCAATTCGCTTGAAATTGGATTTCGTTTTTGCGGCATAGTGGATGACGCTCCGCGATGTGGCACAAACGGTTCGGCCACCTCGCCGAATTCCGTGGACGCCATAATCATCACGTCGGTCGCTATCTTTCCCAACGAACCGGTGACCAGGCCTAGGAATGATACCGCTTCAGCAATGCCATCTCGAGCCACGTGCCAGGTGATGTCCGGTTGGCCGAGTTGCAATTCTTCACAAAGCAGCTTCTGAACCGAAAGGCCATCCCGGCCAAGAGATGCAAGAGTGCCAGCGGCTCCGGAATACTGCCCGACAAGGACCCTAGGCAAAAGCTGTTCCAGCCGCTGTTCGTGACGATTGATCGAAGACAGCCAAACCGCCGCCTTGAAACCGAAAGTCACTGGCAGCGCGTGCTGAAGATGGGTGCGGCCCGCCAAAGGAACGTCGCGATAGCGGGCCGACATCCCCGCCAAAATTTTGCTAAGTTCGGAGAGATCCTTCTGAACGAGTGACAGAGCCTTCCGCAGTTGCAAGATTGTGGCGGTGTCCATTATGTCCTGGGTAGTGGCACCCCAGTGAACGTATTTACCTGCCTCTCCCGCCGCGGCGGAAAGCTGTCGGACAAGCGGAAGAATTGGATAACCTACGATATCGGTCTCCTTTTTTAGGCGCTCCCAATCGAGTTCAATGTTCTCCGCAGCAGCAGTAATTTGATCTGCAGCTTGTTTTGGAACAAGTCCGATGCGCGCCTGGGCGCGGGCGAGCGCCGCTTCTACAGCAATGTACGAAGCAACCAGCTCCTGGTCTGCGAAGATTTGCCTCATTTCTGATGTGCCAAACATGTCGCGGAACAGAAGTGAATCAAAAACGGTTGACGCCATATTAAACTCCATATGTTCGACTTTATTGATATCTTCGGTGAGGCGCAAAGTCAACCGCAACCGGGCCGATTTACGGCCTTATCCGTCGAGGATCGTAACGTCGCGCAGCATTGCTTGACAAATTTTATAGATCGTACATACCATTTGTTCGTACATAATAACGCAAATCGCTGCAACTAATTGATAGGGAACAATGGTATCCACTAATCAATCTCTTCGGGCGAAAATGATCGCCTGTGTTCTTGGCCTAGCTGTCGCTTCCCAAGCTTCTGCGGCAGAGACCTATCAGGCTGGCGTAGAAGCCTCCTTTCCTCCGTGGTCCTACGTGGAAGGTGGAGAATTCAAAAGCATCGCAGTCGACGCCGTACGGGAGATCGCCAAAGAAAAAGGTTTCAATGTCGAATTCAAGGACCTTCCGTGGACTTCGCTCGTACCCGCGCTGGCATCGAATAAGATCGATGTTCTGGTCACTGGTATGTTCGTTACCAAGGAAAGAAACGAGGTTATCGACTACACCGTGCCGTGGTGGGAAACGAACGACGTTGTTCTCATCAGCACAACCGACAAGAGGACGATTGCGAGCGCACTTTGTTGCGATGCCAAAGTCGGCACTCAATCTGGGTCAGGATGGGAGAGGTGGATTGACGATAACTTCGTAAATGGAGAATTCCCCACCAAAGTCACGATGCAAACATATGATGATCCAATTGCTGCAACTGAGGACCTCCGGACGGGCAGGATCAATTCGATCGTGTTCAGTGCCGACGTCGCGGCAGATCTCATTTCTAAAGGGCTGCCAGTGAAAGAGGTTGGATCGATAACGACGCGCCGCCCATGGGCCATCGCAGCTGGGAAGGACGACCCCAAAAGATTGCTTGCTGTTCTAGGCCGTGGTGACGATTTAACGGATCGGGATTCCCAAGAAGGAGCAAATCAGATTCAACACTGACTTTTGGAGGTCAGTGATGGATTGCGATAAGCTTCGGGACGATCAATGGGAACGGCTCAAGGGTTTCGTGCCGGGCGGCAGGCGAGGCAAGCGCGGTCCCCGGACAAATAACCGGTTGTTTCTCGATGCACTTTTGTGGATGGCCCGCTCCGGCGGCCGCTGGCGTGACCTGCCCGAGTATCTGGGCGACTACCGTTCGGTGAAGCGGCGCTATTATCGCTGGATCGAGATGGGCGTGCTGGACGACATGCTTGCCGCGCTCGCTCGTGAAGCAGATCTCGAATGGCTGATGATCGATTCGACCATCGTCCGTGCTCATCAGCACGCCGCCGGCGCACGCAAAGTCAAAGGGGGGCGGATGCCCAGGGCCTGGGTCGGTCTCGGGGTGGGCTGAGCACCAAGATCCATGCCGCCGGCGATGCGCTCGGTCTGCCGCTTCGCCTGATCGGCACGCCAGGACAGCGCAACGACATCACAGCCGCCCATGATCTCGTCAACGGTCTCGACGCCGCTGCCCTCCTGGCCGACAAGGGCTACGATGCCGGGCACCTCATTGAGAAACTGGAGAAGACGGGAACCGAAATCGTCATCCCGCCCAAACGGGATCGCAAAACGCAGCGAGCTTACGACACCGCACTTTACAAGGAGCGCAACCGCATTGAGCGCTTCTTCAACAAGCTCAAACAGTTCCGTCGCGTGGCAACCCGCTACGACAAATTGCTCGCAAACTTCATGGGGTTCGTCAAACTCGCCGCTATCGCCATATGGCTCAAATAGTTAAATCGTCACCACGCCCTAGGGCCTGTCGTCAGTTGAGCGAAATGAAAGCGGCGACGAGCTGAACGGCTCCGAGAAAGGTGGCGGCGAGCTTGTCGTATCGCGTGGCTATAGCTCTGAACTGTTTGAGATTATTAAAGAAACGTTCGATGAGATTGCGCTCGCAATAAAGCGCGAAGTCTGTTGGTCTGGGCGTCGTACGATTGGCTTTTGGCGGAATCACCGGAGTAATGTGACGTGCTTTGAGATGGTCGATGAGCGCGTCGGCATCATAAGCTTTGTCAGCCAGGAACGCCTGAGGATCAACTTCCTCAAGAAGAGGTTGAGCTCAAGTCGGTTTCGTGTTTCAGGATTTCGCCTTGTTTTCTCACCTCACCGCACTTGAGAACGTCATGCTGGGGCTGACGAAAGTCAAGAAGCTGTCGAGGGTTCATGCACGGGACAGAGCGCGTGAGGAACTTGCCAAAGTCGGCCTCCTGAACCGAGAGGGGCACTATCCGTCTCAACTGTCTGGCGGTCAGGAGCAACGCGCCGGAATTGCACGGGCACTAGCAATGGATCCCTCGGTCATCCTCTTCGATGAACCGACCTCCGCCTTGGATCCTGAGCTGACAAGTGAGGTTTTAGCTGCAATGCGGAACATCGCAATGCAGGGGATTACTATGGTTGTCGTGACCCATGAGATGAAATTTGCAAAAGAGGTCGCGTCGGAGGTCATCTTTATGGATCGAGGGACAGTACTAGAGACAGCGCCCCCGGCTGAATTTTTCGACCCCCCCCGAACGGAACGGTCTCGCCGCTTCCTTCAGCTAAATCCTCTAAGATAAGGGGATTTTCATGGTTGATTTTATCGAAGCATATGCGCCTTCGTTGGTGAAGGCGCTTCCAGCTACACTCGTGATTTGGATACTAGCAGTCGCAGTGGGGGCCGCGGTGGGACTTCTCTTAGCCCTCATACGTGTCTATGCGGCGACGCCGCTTGCGAAAGCAAGTGCCGTGTACGTCGACGTCGTCCGCGGCACACCGATGTTGGTCCAAATGTTCATTCTCTATTTCGGCCTTCCCGAAATTGGAATCGTCTTTTCTCCGTTCGTTGCGGCCACTTTGGCAATAGGCTTGAATTCGGCTGCATATCAGGCCGAATATTTCCGAGCAGGCTTCCTTGCTATACCGTCGAACCAGGTCGCGGCCGCGAGGGCGTTGGGCATGAAAAAGTGGTGTTACGTTCGCCATGTCTCGATCCCGCAGGCAATGCGAATTGCCCTTCCTGCCTGGTCCAATGAATTTGTTGTAGAACTGCAATATTCTTCTCTCGCCTTTACGATCGGTGTGACCGAACTCACGGGCGCTGCGCAGAAGATTTGCTCGACGACGTACCGCTGCGTCGATGCTTATCTACTCGCTGGAGCTTTCTATTTGGTTCTCACAGGTGTGGTGGTGACAGCTTTCAGTGCGATCTCGAAGCGTTTCGCGATAACGCCCGCGCAATAGGATGCCGAAGAGGTAGGGCTTAAGAGACCTCTCGGTAGAGTTTAATGGCCGAGCACGTCCCCCAGTCGTCGCTTTCCAATTCTTCATTATTGACGAGGATGTTGATCCTGCGCCAATAGGAACATACGTGACGGAAATGGGATCGAAAGAAAAGTATGGCGCCTAAGTACGCAGCGGTCGCTCAGGTCCTGGTTAAAGGCATTCAGGAAGGTCGATATCCTGTTGGGTCTGTCCTGCCTAATGAACTAGATCTTGCCAATCAATTTGGCGTGGGCCGCTCGACGGTGCGCGCTGCAATGCGGGAGCTGCAAAGTTCGGGGCTAATCAGTCGCAAAAGAAATGTGGGTACGCGGGTTGAATCCGCGGGACTGGAATCGTTAGAACTTACGTTTTCTCAAGCGATGACCTCCATCCAATCGATTCAACAGTTCGGAGTTGATACGAAACGGCGCATCAAAGACATTCGCGAAGTTGTGGTTGATGAAGCGCTGTCGAGGGAACTCGACTGTAGACCCGGAAGCCGCTGGCTTAAGGTCTCAAGTTTACGTGTCATTTCGCAGCAGAACAAAGATGAGCCCTTTTGCTGGACCGATGTTTATATCAGTTCGGAGGTCAGCCAGGCCGTCGAACCGCGGCTCCGCAACTATGATGAAATCTTCAGTAATTTGATTGAGGAGGTGTCAGGGAGGCGAATAGTGGAAATCCGCCAAGATATATTCGCCACAATTATTTCCCGCGAGGTCGGTGTTGCACTTCATTCAGAGCACGCCCCGGTGGGACTGAAAATACGGCGGAAGTATTTTCTCAGCCCAATGAACCTTGTTCAGATCAGTCTAACTTACCATCCATCCGATCGGTTTCACTACGCCAGTATTCTAAAAAGGACGTGACTCGCAAATTAAACGCTACGGGGCACGAGTGCTACCTAGACTTCCTGACCAGCGCTTTCCGTTGAGTATTTTCGCCCATAATGTCTGAAACCCCGGGTTATCACGAAGTTTGCATAGTGCTTGTATTGGTTCTTGAGCGGTGAGCGTCCGGCGAAGGCATTTCGCTTGGTTGAGAGGCCGATATTATAGGCCGCGCGTCACCTCGTCAGCCATGACGCGCTCGATCATCTGGGGATCGCATCGTTCATCGACGAGGAACTGGCGGATCCCACCGCTCCATGTTCGTATGTCGGCGAGGAGACTTTGGAGCTCATCCACGCCGTTCTCGGTCAGGCCCTTTGTGCCGTATTCGCTGCCGTCGCGGACATAAAGCAATTCGCCCTCGCTGATATTGTCCGAGTTGGCGGTCACCTCCTCGATCAATTCGAGGTTCTCGCCGATCATCTCAGCGACCTGTTTGAGCGTATAAATGAACCTCGAGCGTGCCATCACGCAGCCTCGTACCGGTTTTTCGCCAGCGCCCACTGCCACGGCAGCAATTCCTGGAGCCGATCCTTTGGATGGCTCTGGATCCTGGTCAGGACGTCTGTGAGATAGACCTCCGGATTGTGGCCATGGAGTTTGGCAGTCTCGATGATGGTCAGGATATTGGCGATGCGCTCACCGCCCTTGTCTGACCCGGCGAAGAGCCAATTTTTTCTTCCGATTCCAAGCGGACGCATGGCTCGTTCAGCTATGTTGTTATCGATTTCGACACGGCCATCGTCGATGTAAACGCTCAATGCTGCCCATCGCGACAGCGCGTATCGCATTGCCTCGGCCAGCTTCTGCTTCTGCGGCAACGTCGAAAGCGTCTCTTCTATCCAGCTCTTGAGGTCCGCCAGAATGGGCCTGGCGTGTTGCCGACGCAGTGTACGCCGTTCGTCAGCCGGCATGCCGCGGATACGATCCTCGATATCGTAGAGAGCGCCTATGCGAGACAGCGCCTCCTCGGCTATCGGGGATGGTTTCAGCTTGATGACGTCATGGAATTTGCGGCGCACATGCGCCATGCACGCAGCCTCGACGATCTGATTGCCGTAAAACTTCTTATAGCCTCCATAGCCATCGGCATGCATCACGCCGCTGAAGTTGGCGAGATGGTCGGCCGGATGCGCACCCTTACGGTCAGGGCTATAGTAATAGGCGATGGCGCCGGGAGTGGGATCCTGATAGCCGCTTCCATCGAAGACATTGACCCAGACCCTGCCGGTTTTCGTCTTTCCCCGCCCAGGGTCGAGAACATCAACCGGGGTATCGTCAGTATGTATTCGGTCGACCGCGGCGATATGGGCCCTGATCAGCAAGATAAGCGGGGCAAGCAGGACCGACACGCGGCCTACCCAGTCCGCCATGACGGACCGGGATATATCTATTCCCAGCCGATCATACATCTCGGACAGACGGTAGAGCGGGATATGATCGTCGAACTTGGCGACCATGATGTGAGCGAGCAATCCCGGTCCAGGCTTGCCTCGCTCGATCGGCAAGGTCGGCATTTCGCCAGACACCGTTGTATCGCAGTCCCTGCAGATCATGCGCTTTTCGACATGGCGGACAATTTTCACAGACGCCGGCACATGCTCCATCACCTGGACCACCTTGTCGGCCGCCTTCAAGAAGGACATGCCACCACAGGTCGGACAACTGCAGGGCGCTGCATAGATCAGCTCTTCTGTGGGAAGATCATCCGGCAGCGGCCTGCGTTTGGGTTTACCTGGTGCGTCGTCCAACTCCGGCAAAGGTGTTTTCCCGGAGCGAATTTCCGCTTCCGCTCGCGACGCCTCGATCTCCTCCAGCATCAGCTCGAATTGCTCGATCTTCCGGTCTATCTTTTCCGAAGAAGGACCGTGCTGCCGATGTCGGAGCAGTTCCAACTGCGCGCGCAGAAGACCGATAATGGAGTCGCGCTTGGTGACTTCGGCTTCTTGCTCGCTGAGTTTCGCCGCCTGTTCAGCGACGAGCGCTCGCAATGCAGATAGCTCGTCCTGACTGTCCAACGGCGTTGTTTCCATGCCGGCAAACTAGCCGATTTGCGCCTGGAGCGCTAGCATTTTTCCCAGATTTTCGAGCAGAATAAGGCTCTTAGCCGGTCCGCGCTGGAGCGGAAGTCCACGCAGGTCGGCGCCAATCGATCCCTTCGACAAGCATGGAAAGCTGAGCCTGTGTCAGATGCGCAACGCCTTCTTTCGCCGTCGGCCAGGGAAAATATCCGCGCTCGAGAATTTTGTAGAAAAGGCAAAACCCCTGGCCATCCCACCATAAAAGCTTAATCCGATCCGCGCGTTTGCCGCGGAATCCGAAGATTGCGCCAGAACCCGGCGCTTCCTTTATGACAGCCTCGACCAACGCTGACAGGCCATCAATGCCGCGCCGCATATCCGTCACCCCGCAGGCCAAATAGACCCGCACATTTCCCGAAGGCCCAATCATGCCGCCTCCACGCAGGCGATCAAAGATGCCAACGTCTTTCGTTCAAGGTCGGCTGGAACTTTCAATCCGCGACCGTTTCGTAGCAAGATCTTGATGAACATTGGCGCGGGCGGAGCAGCAGGCTTTTGCTCCAGACCTACTTCGTCCACGAGCTGTACCGGAAGGAACGATGGCAACGCACTAAAGGGGCTGAATGTCTTTCGCCATAAACGGATCTGACCTGGATGGATGTCATGACGGCGAGCCACATCGCCAATGCGGACGCCGGGCCGATCTGCTTCTGCCAATATCTCCAACTTAGCGTCTTTCGACCATCGCCGCCTACGCTCAACGCCGGAAATAATTTCCATGCGAGCCATGCCAACCTCTCAGATCTGGTATTAATGTCAGCACTAATGCTGGTTCTAATGCCAGAACATCGCCTAACTGGCTCGTTCAGCAAAATCCGCTCACCGGACGCTCACCTTGAGCGGTCGGAGAGACAGCGAACAATGCTGCCGAGGAATGAGCCGAATCCGTTTTTATTTTCCTACCATCGCGTCGCCACATCTAGCCGATGGCGGAAGTTTCTGGCCAAAACCTCTTCCCCGAACGGCGTCAGCGCGGCCTATTTTCGTCAGTCCGCGGCAAAACAACGTCCAGGCTCTATTTAGATATCTCCCCGGTAACGAAGGCTAAACAAGCTACGGCATTTCAAGTAGGCCTCTGTCTAATTTACATATGTCCTCGCAACCGCTGAGCGCCATTGCGATGTCCAATTCCCGACGCAATACCCCGATCATTTGACTAGCACCCGACATGCCTCCGACCGCCGTACCATATAGGGACGCGCGACCAATCATGACGGCTTTGGCTCCAACCGCCAGCAGTTTAAGGATATCGCTGCCACGTTGGATGCCGCTATCGGCTAAAACCGTCATTTGCTCGCCAACGGCATCAACAATTCGCGCAAGGACCTCGATCGGCGCTACAGCCGCATCCAGTTGCCGAGCACCATGATTTGACACGACGATCCCGTCCGCGCCGACATTTACCGCCTGAAGAGCGTCGTCGGCACGAAGTATTCCCTTCAGAATTAATCTGCCTTTCCATACTTCGCGCAATTTGCGCACATGATGCCAGTTTAGCCCGGGTTGAAGCCTCAGGCTTTTGGTTGCGGCAAAAAGATTGTTTCTATACGCTTCAGGATAATTTTCAAAACTTGGAATCCGACCAGAGACGAAATAACGCGCGGGCACACCTAGAGCCCAGCGAGGATGGCAGATGACATCCGCGATATTGCGCATGCCAAACCGGAATGGCATGCCAAAACCGTTCCGGACATTGTACTCTCGATTGGCGTTGACGACGGTATCTACCGTCGCAACGAGAACCTTCACACCGCTGTTCCAAGCCCGCTCAAGGAGTTGCCGCCAGAGGTACTCGTCCTCCCACATATACAGTTGAAACCAAGTTTCCCCATCGCTTGCTCCCGCGATTTCTTGGACGGCGTCGATTGCTTCGGTCGCCGCGCAGAATGGGATACCATTGGCGGCAGCAGCTTTCGCTAGTTGTACCTCACCGCGATACCATACGAGCCCAGCGAACGCCGTAGGGGCGATGATGATCGGAGCATCGTATGTCGTGCCGAAAAGCGAAACTTTTTGGTTGCGAGTTGTGCCGCCTCCCAAGACGCGAGGTTTAACCCTTACCGTATCCAGCGCAATTCGGTTATGCCGAAGCCCGACCTCATCCTCTGAACCCCTATCGATGTATTCGAAAATGCCGCGGGGAAGACGGCGCATAGCGAGTTGCCTCGCCTCCCGATAGTTCAGAAAATTCCTCACCTTGACCCCCTGAATAGCATTCGCGACAGGTGCCTCTTGAACAATCCAGTTGATTGGCGGGCGCTTTTCGGCCCCGCCACAATCAAGGGCGGCGGCCGGTGTTTCACCGCCCGCCACCTAAGCGAACATGCAAGATCGAAAAGGCCATTAGCCCTGCGCTACGCAGAAAATCTCAACTGTGTTGACATCCCGCATGCAGGAATGAGGCACCAATGTCAGAGGCGGAAGGACACCGCCGACGCACTCCGTTAGCGTTCTGACAAAATTGATCGTCTCTGCTTCGGTTCCGGTAGAGCTGAAGTAGCACACCATAAGCTTTAGATCAGCAAGTGTGCGGCCGAAAGGCTGCAGGAGGTCCTTGACATAACCCATCGTGAAACGCGTTTGAGGCGCAAGTTGACCCTTGAAGACGCGAATCCCCGTGTTCGTGTGCGGATGGAAAGGTACCTGGCCTCCTAACCAAATAACATCGCGTAGTCTAATCGCCTGCCGGTAGGGTGCGGGTATTGGCCAATCCCATACTCGCTCGGGCCAATGGTCTTCACGCGGAATGTATTTATCGTAACCGTTCCGCCGCTCACGCATGGCGAGAACCTCGATTTTCGTCATCGCACCTTCGGGGTGCACATCCCTAAAGGGAACGGTTGTGGCAACAGGACCGGGATCTCTGAAGTAGCCGAGCCTGGCCTTTGCGAGCGGAACCCAATCTTCTCGCGTGGTCCCAATATGGTAGCCCTCCATCTTGATACAATCCTGGAATGACGCACCAAGCGCTGCCAAGGTCTCCTCATGCTTCTGCATGATAAAGTGAGTTTGCGGTAGCGGTTCGTCGGGGTGGTATGCCCGCCCATCCGGCTCTTCTGCGGCTAGATTTGCCACCGCGATAAACTCACCTGCTCTCAGGCCAGCCGTCACCTCTTTTCCTCCGAAAAGCTCTTTTCGCCCAGAGGGGATGGGTCTCGCTACCGATCGCACATCCGGCCCTGACCGCCAGCCACGCTGCGCGATCGCCTGCAGCTGAATCATCTGACCGTCGAATGGCTGTAAGGGCTCCGCAACAGTGCTGATAGCCGGCATTGGATTGGTATTGAAGAAGCGAGAGAGTGCGGCGATTACATCCCAGTCGTCGCAATCTGCTGTGTAGTGCGCCTTGATCCGAACCACATCGTCCAGAGTACAGGATTCAGCATCGAGCGCGGCAGCTAGGTTTTCCACCGCACCGGCGACTTGCTTTGGTAAGTCGCTCGGATTGCGAATTCGCCCCCCGCTATCGAAATCTCCTGCTCCACCGACAAAGCTCAAAGCCCCCGCGCTGGCGGACAATTGGTGAGCCGACTCGATCGGTAGCTTCCATTCGACACCGTCAATATTCATGTTGCCTCCAATACAATCATATCTGCCTGGCTACGCCAGCCTCACATTGACATGTAGCGCACCCCGTACACCTATGCAACATCCGTTTCAATTTTGTTTTGTTGGTCCATTTGACGCACAATTCGCGGAACGCGCCACGCAAAATCCAGTGAGAAAATGGCTTCGGGAAGAGCGAGTGTGGGAGCGGACAACAACAGTGTGACTTTTTGAAACGTGGAGCGACAACGTGATTCAACCCGGACGTTTCTCAAATCCAAGCTACGAACAGCCGTAGATTACAATCTGCGGCTGTTGAGTAATTGCGAGCGACAGTATGCGCTACTTTTCAATCGATATATCCATCCCAAACCACTTGACTGCGGCCTGCGAAAGCGAGCCGTCTTCCCGCATTTTTTCCACGGCAGCGGCGACTTTCTCGCTGAACTCTTTATCACCTTTCTCAACGACCAGTGATGAAGGCGAATAAAAAGCTGGAGCGTCCAACAGCTTAATTGGATATCCATGATCAATCGCATCTTTAAGATTATTGGTTGTGCTCATGACGGCATCAACACGAGCGCCATCACCAAGCCGCAGGTCATCCAATGCTAGGCTTGTGTTCTCATAAACATTTACCTTTCCTGGGGTGAACTTGAATTCAATTGGTTTTGCATCAAGCCAGTCCGGAACGAGCTTGTGGGCAAGATACTGTTCCTCCTGCGTTCCCGCGGTAACGCCCACAGTCTTTCCTTCGAGGTCCGACAATTTTGTAAGCTTGCTATCTTTATGGACCGCCGCACCGGTCCCCCCGTACTGGTAATATGCAGGGAACTCAAATTTGTCCGTCCGTGACATTCTCGGGGACATGTACGTCGCCAGATCCCACCGATTGCCCCACTTGCCTCCGACGATAAGATCCCATCCAGGGGTGACAAACTTAGCCTGTACGTTCAAGAATTTCGCAACTCCATTTGCAACGTCGATGTCGTATCCCACCAACTCGTGCTTTTCGTTGAGAAACGAATTCTTTCCCCAATTCGTCCCGACTGCGACCGTCAGAGTTTTCGTCGCGAGTATTCGGTCAAGGACGGCGCCGGCGTTGGCGGTGGTCGTTGCCGCAATTGCGGTCAGTATTAGTGACCCTACAAACAATGCTAAATTCACAGGCTTTTTCATGGAACTGTTCCCTTCTTTGGAGGCCTGGATACAACCGGGCCCCAATCGAATGGCCCTATGCCTCGCGGCCACGGTTTATCCAAGCTCAGAGTACATGTTAGCAGGCGCTGATGCAACGTTTGTCTCAGTATCTATATTTTATGTCATTCGCTGCAAAGAAGCAGCGGGTGCTAGCGGTCGCTACATGGACGCAGAATACACTGACGGCGTCACAGCACCGGCGCTGGCTTCGTCGGCCTTAACCAGATATCTCTGAAGTCGCATCCGCGTGTGCCAGCGCGACTTTCACCGCACGAGCTCAATAAAGCCGCCTAGATGACGTAGTGCTGCGGGGACCGGACTTATGCCGCGTCAACGCGCTACCTGGACGTTGGGCTGACGTCTGAGCGAGAATATGAGCCTTGCCGCTCAACCTGGGTGTCGGCCACTGCTGGTCAAACCTCGAATCCGCGCACCAACTCCTCATCTGAGGGTAGGCTCTAAGATCGACCAACGTCCAAGCCCGCATCGCACTCCAGCGTAAAATAGATATCGACCGGAGATTGGAGCAAGGCAACGCTTGGTTGCCCCCGTAGGATTTCTTGAGAAGATAATGCATGCATTCCCTGCTGATAAAGGCCATGAATGCACCTCAAGGTATCGCTCCTCCGGTCCCGGAAATCGGCACCGAAGTTTTATGTCGTTGCCAACAACCGCCATTTCTTAGTGCGATAGGATCTGGCTCAAGAAAAGTTTCGTTCTGGGATGCTGTGGGTTGGTGAAGAACTCATGTGGCGGGCCCTCTTCAACTATCTGACCTGCGTCCATAAAAATGACTCGATCGGCGACGGCGCGAGCAAAACCCATTTCATGCGTGACGCAAACCATCGTCATGCCATCGCGGGCAAGAGCTGTCATCGTCTCAAGGACTTCGGACACCATTTCAGGATCGAGCGCTGAGGTGGGCTCATCGAAAAGCATAACTGCTGGTTCCATGCACAGAGAGCGCGCGATTGCCACGCGCTGTTGCTGCCCCCCCGACAGTTGAGCAGGATACTTGTTTGCCTGCTCAGGAATGCGGACTCGTTCCAGGAACTTCATTGCGGTATTCCGTGCGTCGGCCTCCGGGACACCCTTAATCCACATCGGAGCCGCCATACAGTTCATAAGCACGGTCATGTGCGGGAAAAGATTGAAGTGCTGAAACACCATGCCGACGTTCTTACGGACGTCAGTGACGTTCCGCATTTTGTCGTGCAGTCTGATCCCGTTGACAGTTATGTCTCCCTGCTGATGAGCCTCCAGACGATTGAAGCAGCGGATTAACGTTGATTTCCCAGACCCTGAGGGGCCACAGATTACGATTCGCTCTCCTTTGCGGACGGTAAGATCAATGTCCGTCAATACTCGAAAGGTGCCGTACCACTTGGACACGTTCGTTGCTTCAATGATATTTTCGGCACTCATATCAGCTTGCTTCTGACCTGGTGGTTCTGAGTTCGAGATGGGCTGCGGGTGCAAAACGCCTACTGCCTGTGGCGGAGATGCCCCAACACTGCCAAGCTGTGTCACGTGTTTAACGGTCATCGAAGTTTGCTCCTCGCAAAGTGGCGCTCGAGTCTTGATTGAGCTACCTCAAGGCAGGCAGACATCATCCAGTAGATGACAGCGGCTGTAATGAGCATTTCCATGTGATGAAAAGTCGGCTGGCCAACTGTCCGAGCAAGGAATGTCAATTCCCACACGCCGAGGACCGAAACGAGCGAACTGTCTTTCAGCATCGAAATAAACATGTTCCCCATCGGAGGTATGATGACCGGAAGCGCCTGAGGCAGGATGATCCGGCGCATGGTAAGTGCAAAGCCAAACCCCATGGATCGGGATGCCTCCCATTGGCCCCGATCGATGCTCTGAATACCCGCGCGGAATATTTCAGTCATGTAGGCACCGACGCAAAGCGAAAGCGCCAATATGCCAGAGGGCACAGCGTTCATCACAACGCCCAACTGCGGGAGGCCAAGATAGATCAGATAGATCTGCATCAATAGCGGCAAACCGCGGAAAAATGACGTGTAGAAGCTCGCAATAGCGTAGGCAAAGCCGTTGCTTGAGAGCTTCGCAACCGCGGCGACTATTGCGATAATCGACGCGAAGACCAGTGAAATCGCAGAGACATAAAGCGTAGTCACCACCCCTTGAGTGATCAGGAAGGGTAGGTTCTGCCAGATGAAGGGCATGCTCAAATCAAATGATCTAAAGAAGCCAAGGAAGAGGAGCAGCAGTTCAACCCACACAATACCGATCTGTACACGCAACGGGGCGAGACCGATGAGTACGAGATTCAAGCAAAATCCCACCGCGATAAGGAAAGCGATTGCGAATCGACCGTAGAGGCCACTTTCGAGTGGCTCTCCTATAACCGGGCGCATCAGTTCGCCCATAGAAGTGCCTGTCACATTGACTATCATAAACGCTGCGAGCACGACAAAAAAGATGAAAGCCAAGAAACGCGGATTGTGAACGAGGACTTCGGATTCAACCGTATCTGAATAGAGCATGGCGATTTCCCGAACGACGCGGCTAAGGTCGCCCCCGCCGCGTCGACCTTTCATCCTTAGTTAGCGACAGAGAAGTCCTTGCCATACCATTTGATGGAGAGCTTCGACAGCGTGCCGTCTTCTCTCATGCTCTGTACGGCCGCCGCCACCTGCTCACTGAATTCTTTGTCCCCCTTTTCGATGGCAATCACAGCGGGTGACGAGAATAGAGTACCGACAGCCTTGATCGGATAACCGGATTTAATAGCGTTTGCGGTGTAGGATTCGTCAGTGATCACGCCATCGAGGCGCACGCCGTCGCCGAGGCGAAGGTCGTCCAGAGCGACAGAGGCAGTCTCATATGATTTCACTTCGCCAGGCGTGAATTCATACACGATGGGTTTCGCGCCGACCCAGCCTGGCGTAAACTTATGATTAGCATAATCTAAATCAACGGAACCGCTAGTCGCGCCGATTCGCTTGCCGTCGAGGTCCGAAGGTTTAGTCGCCTTGCTATCCTTGTGAACGACGGCTGCTGATCGCTGATAGAAGTAAGTGACCGAAAGATCGAACTTCTCCGTCCGGGCTGGCGTTGGAGTCATCTGCCCCATGCCGATGTCCCATCGACCTCCCCATTTCCCCGCCGCGATAAGGTCCCAGCCCGGGGTCACCAACTTTAGCTCGGCACCGAGGTGCTTCGCGATTTGCCGGGCAACATCGATGTCGTAACCGACAATCTCCCCCTTATCAAGGAAGTAGGCTGGCGCCCAATCTGTGCCAACCGCAGCCGTCAGTGTCTTCGTTTTGAGCACCCTGTCAAGCACTTCGCCGGCATGAACCGACGTGGCGAACGCGGCTGAAACTGCTGCGAACGAGGCGGCCGCTGCTACCATGATCGTGATCTTGTTCATTTATATTCCCCATTGTTAGCGATCTTTGTTGCAGTCGGCGTCCGGCGGTTCCGCAGGATGCGATCTGCCTCATATTTGTACCCCACTATGCGAAATAGTGCAACATTTGTTTTATAAATGATAATGATGGTGCATTTGTGCCAGCGCACACGTGTGGAAATTTTTCAAGGCCTGCAAAATGGGAGATTTATAGCGGCCGTTTCGCGATTTCCGCTGCAACCTCATCATCCAACGGAGTGTCGAACGTCATCAAGATAAAGCCCAAGACCGTGTAAAACCCCACCGTCGCCATGAGATCAAATACTGCTGATCGCCCGATCGTGGCGCACAATTCACGCTCGATCCCAGGTGGTAATCGGGCTTCATCAAAAAGCGCGTCGACGGCCATGGCAATGAGTGCGTCCTCTCCCTGAGGACATCCACTCATTGCTTGAATTCGCTCATCCCCTATACCCAGCGCACGAGAGCGGCTGACGTGATGAGCCCACTCGTACGAAGATCGCATCCGATGGGCCGTGCGCAAGATGACAAGTTCTGATCGAACGGGACCTAAAGCGCTATCCTTCACGATGTGTTGGCGGAGCGGAGCCCATGCCTTCAGCAAATTGGGATGGTGGGCCATCGTGCGATAGACATTCAGTGCGCCGGCAAAGCCAGCACGCATATCCGCGATCTCGGCTGGCCAGTTCTCATCGCTCACGGGTTGGCAAGAAGATCTTGCCTTGGGAGTAACCTTCATGCGCTAAACCTCAGCTATTAACGGCAGCAACGATTGCAGACGAGAGCCGATCTACGATGAGGTCAATCTGCTCAGACTCAATGATATACGGGGGCGCAAGTAACACGTGGTCACCATTAACACCATCGATGGTACCACCCATCGGATAGCACATCAGTCCCCGTTCCATCGCCTCCCTTTTTACTTTCGAATGGATCTTGCGAGCAGGATCGAAAGGTTGCTTACTGTCCTTGTCCGAGACAAGTTCTATGCCACGAAATAAGCCGCGGCCGCGGATGTCTCCGACGAAGGGAGATTGGCCGAGCGCTGCATCAAGTCCCGCCTGGAGGCGATCGCCCATCTTAATGACGTTTTGCATGACCTCAGGTCGTGTGATGATTTCTACGACTTTGCTCGCTGCCGCAGCTGCAATTGGATGTCCGATATAAGTATGGCCATGCTGAAACAGGCCTGAGCCCTCCGCAAATGCCCGATAGATTTTCTCTGAGAGCATCACTGCGCCAATCGGCTGAAAGCCACCGCCCAAGCTCTTTGCAATCGTCAGCAGATCAGGAATAACCATCTCCTGTTCCAGCGCAAATATCGTTCCAGTGCGACCCATCCCGCACATTACTTCGTCGAGGATGAGGAGAACACCGAATTTATCACAAACGTGCCGCACGCGCTTAAAGTAATCGGCGACCGCTCCCACGGCACCGAGAGTCGCACCGACCACAGGTTCAGCCACGAAGGCCATGACTTTGTCGGCTCCAAGGTCGACAATCTTAGCCTCCAGCTCGGCAGCGAGCCGCTCGGCATAGGCTTCCGGCGTTTCGGTCGGATACATGTCGCGATAGGCATAGCACGGCGAAATATGGTGGGTTTCTGGTAAGATCGGCTTGAACTGTGCGCGGCGCCATTGATTTCCACCCGTCGCCAACGCCCCAATTGTATTTCCATGGTAGCTCTGGCGGCGCGCAATAATATGTCGACGTTGAGGTTGGCCAATTTCGACAAAATACTGACGAGCCATCTTTAGCGCCGCTTCTACAGCTTCGGACCCCCCAGAAACCAAGTACACGTAGTCCAGACCCTTGGGCGCCAACCGAACGAGCTGCTCGGCGAGCTGTTCCGCCACGTCGGTCGTAAAGAACGATGTATGGGCAAAGCTAATGCGGCCCATCTGTTCTTTCATTGCGTCTAACACTTCCGGATGATTGTGTCCGAGGCAGCTTACGGCGGCTCCGCCCGATCCATCGAGGTAGCTGCGCCCTTCGCTGTCCGTGATGTACATTCCTTGTCCTGCTACAGCTGTGGGCAGTTTTGTACCGATTGTTCGATGAAGGATTTTGGTCATATCAATCTCGGCTGGCTGTGGCCGGAAGTCCGGCGTTCTGTTCAATGATTTGCAGATTTTCCGCACCATTGCAACAATTGTTTTAGTATTTCATATGTGATGCATTTGTCTTTATATAATCGGGTAAAATCTCGAGGGGAAACAGGTGCCGACGCCTATGAACGATTTGACATTTCGCAAACCGAGGGCGATGGTTTGGTTGAATTTAGTTAGCTTGTTATGGAGCAAATGTTGCAAAAGGGACCACTGCACACTCAAATAATTGAGCAATTCGACGACATGTCCGAGCAACTGCAGCAGGCGGCGCGCCATATCTTGGAGCATCCTCAAGAAGTGGCACTCGTCTCAATGCGGGAGTTGGCTCGCAACGCCGGCGTGCAGCCCTCCACGATGACGCGGCTCGCAAAATTTCTAGGGTTTTCCGGATACGAAGACTTTCGGGGTCAGCACGCCGACGTCATTAGAGTGAGCGCAGACGGATTTGCTGCGCGCGCTATGCAGAGAGACGAGAGTGCAACTAATGGTGAGGGGCTGGCGCATCGAATGCTACAGAGCTTGTCGGCACAAATCGCTCGACTATGCGAACCTGATACACTGTCTGCCATACATGCCTTGGCCGACCGACTGAATCGGGCCCGGAGAATCTATGTTCTGGGTCTTCGCTCCTGCCATTCGGTGGCATGGCATTTCCACTATGTAATGACGTTGCTAGGTGAAAAAACCGTAAATTTGGATAGCCCAGCGGGAACAGCAGGCGATGCCCTTATCCGTGCCACCAAGGATGATGTTCTTCTTGCCATATCTATCAATCCATACTCGCTTTTTACCTTGGAAATGGCGGAGACAGCGCGTCAGAAAGGGATGGCGGTCTTTGCAATAACCGACAGCGAGGTTTCACCCCTGGTTACCATTGCGGAGCAGGTCATTCTTTGCCCGATTGAGAGCCAAACCTTCTTTCACACATTAGCACCTGCCCTAGCAATATCAGAGGTTTTGTGCGGCCTTTTGGCAAACCATGACCGCAAAGCCGCTGTTGAAGAGCTTAAGCGCGTTGATCGGCACCTTTCTTCGATGAATACGTACGCAATGTCCATTCCTCGACGTAAGATTTGATCTGGGGGTCGATGGTACCCGGTGTGCTGCCCTTGCGGACGGGTAAACGCACATGGTGAATGACACCTATCTTACCAGGGCGCAGCGTGGGGCACGCAACGAAATTACGTCGCTAATTCCATCGTTCCCGATGTAGCAAGGATGAATTTATGAGGCGGTTGATGCTCGCGGGCATCGAGGACCGCCATGTCGGGCGGACCAGCTGCTTTCGCAAGCTCTCGCCAAAGTTCGATGCGGCAGGCTTTGTGGACGAGGCGATCGAGGATACCAGTGATCGATGGGCACCTGACTGGTGACGATTGTGGAACGCTTCTCGTAGCGGTCGCCGATAATTTCGGGAGCATCGCGACGCTGCTCGTCGTGAGCTTCTCAGGCCCCAATCGTCGAGAATGCGGGTTTCGGAAAAGTCCGGACAGGATTTCCGGTAATCTCCGGACACAGTTGGAGTGCACCCCCAGGGTGAGACAAGGAAAATCGCGGACAGTTCGGTTTGTTCTATGCCGCCTTTTCGATGCCGTCGCGACAAGAATGCTTCAGTTCGTATTCCTCTGGAGTGAGATAGTCGAGCGCCGAATGTAGGCGCTGGGTATTGTAAACGGTGTCGATGAAGACGCCGATCCGCTTGCGAGCATCGTCTACGTCCCTATAGGCGAGACCTTGCACCTCTTCCTGCTTAAGGGTTTTCATGAAGCTCTCGGCTTTTGCGTTATCATATGGATTTCCGACGCGGCTCATGCTGGGCTGGATGCCGTAACGATGCAAAAGTTCGGAGTAGACCCCGCAAGCATACTGGACTCCGCGGTCCGAATGGTGAACCAGGCTGCCGGGCTCGGGTTGACGATCAGTGATTGCCATCTCGAGCGCCTCGATGGCAAGGCTTGCCCTGAGATGCGTGTCTAGAGCCCATCCGACCACTTTTCGGCTGAATGCGTCTAGCACCACGGCAAGGAAAGCAAATTCCTCAGCCAGATGCAGGAATGTTATGTCGGCAACCCACAGCTGATCGACGCCATTCAGGATCATGCCCCTGGCGAGGTTCGGCACAACTCTCCATCCATGCTTCGAATCGGTGGTTCTCGGAACGAACGGACGGGAGCGTAAACACAGCAGATTATCTTCGCGCATGATCCGCAAAACGCATTTGTGATTGACTTGCCATCCCTCCCGCCGCAGCAAGGCCGCGATCCGTCGATATCCATAATGAGCATTTCCGAGAACCAGCTTCTGTATGAGATCGCGCAATCCGGTCTCAGCCCGACGAGGGGCTGAATCCAGCCAATGTCGATAATAACTCGCGCGGCTGACGCCGGCGAGCCAGCACATTCTATCGATATTAAATTTGCCCTGCGACAGATCGGCCATCATTTTTTCGATGACTTGGAAGACTCCGTTTCGCCAGGAGCGCTGCTCCGACGATGAGCTTCCTCGAAGTGCTGCAAGGCTTCGCGAAAAAAATCGAGATCCAGCTGCTGCTGGCCGACTTTCTGCTCCAGCTCCCTGACCCGGCGCCTGGCTTTGGTCAGTGCCTTTTCTTGCGATGATGGCACGTTCACAGCACTCTGCAACTGCGGGACCTCGTCAATACTTGATGCCAATCGCGGCGGCCGGCCGCGCCGACGTGACGCCAGATTTCCATGAAGCCTCAGATAATCACGCCAATCATAAAGTCGTTGGCGACTGATACCAACCTCCTTCGCTAACTTACTGACGTTTTCGCCCGCCTCCATGCGTTGCAGAAGCGCGCGCTTTTCGTCCTCACCGATAGATTTTCGCCGTCCGGCCATGCCCAGTTTCCTCTCAATGTGGGGAAACTGTCCGCGATTTTCCTTGTCTCACCCTGGGGGTGCACTCCATAACTGTCCAGCTTTCGCGGAGCGCGCAGTCGAGAATGAGCAGACCGGTTCTTGCGAGCCCCTTGAGGACCTTGGCATATCGGCTGTCGCCGCGCGCGTGCGCAAGGGTGGCGAACAGCCTGGGCAGACGATGATAGGGGACGAAGAAGTTCTCGCGGCATGCATTGTGTCCGAGCGCTTAGGCAGCCAACTCTTGCCGACGCCGGCGGGTCCGATCAGCAGGAGACTATGATGTTGCCTGATTCAGTCACAGCCGAGCTTCACGAACAACGCTTGCCACGGTGGAATATCTCCATGATCCGGGCAGTGGCACGAATATCAACCTGCTGACTGACGAGGCCGTGTGGGACAGAATAGAAGAAGCTCTTGAACTCGACATGATAATCCGATGCTCGAGCGCGTCGTCGGTCAACTCGCCGGCCAATGGCCAGGGCTGCCCGCTTCAGCCTTTCCTGCTCGGTGCTGACGTGCAACGCCGAGCACCAGTTTGTCCCCGCAGATGATCTTCTATTCACGAGCTGATGAATTGATTGGGTGGCCGCTTAAGGCCGAGGTTCTCTCTTAAGGTATATCCCGAAAGATATCCCGACCTGAACTTTCCCCGTCGGCGTAATTCGGGCACTACGAGTTCAACAAAATCATTGAGTCCGCCAGGGACTGTTGATGGCAATACATTGAATCCGTCAGCCGCACGATTATTGAATACATCAACCATTGTATTGACAATTTCGCTCGGAGTTCCAACGACCATCAGATGCCCTCGGCTATCTGACACCGAGCGAATTAGCTGCTTCCAGGTGAATTTCTGGCGTGCGGCCAAGTCGAGAAGCAATTTCTGACGGCTCTGAATAAAATTAGTCTGCGGTAGGGTCTCAGGAACCAATGAGTCAAGATCCACCGAACGAAGATCGATAACAGACCCCAACCAGAGCTGAGCCTGTCCGATTAAAACATCAAGGTGGGTATAGGATTGCAACCTTCGAAGCTTCTCGGCCGCTTCTTGCTTGGTCGCCCCAACGATTGGGAGAATACCCGGCATGACAAGTGTTTGATCTTCATCTCGTCCAAAGCCCCGCGCCTGCTCCTTGAGAGTGGCATAATAGCGTTTACCGTTTTCTAAAGACGGTTCGGCTGTGAACACGACCTCGCCCACCTCTGCAGCAAATGAAATACCCGCCTCGGATGCGCCAGCCTGCACCAATACCGGATAGCCTTGGGGCGGCCTCGCAACGTTAAGTGGGCCTTTGACGCTGAAGTAGTGTCCTTGGTGGTCGAGCAAATGCATTTTTGTGGTGTCAGCATAGACGCCACTTTCTTTATCACGGATGAAAGCATCGTCCTCCCAGCTGTCCCAGAGGCCTTTCGCAACTTCTACGAATTCCCTTGCTCGAGCGTAGCGCACGTCGTGACCAAGAAGTTTTTCTTCACCAAAATTTTGAGCTTCGGAATCACTTGCAGAGGTGACAATGTTCCAAGCTGCGCGTCCTTCCGATAAGTGATCAAGTGAAGCGAACATGCGTGCAATATGGTACGGTTGATTATACGTCGTTGACGCTGTCGCGATTAATCCGATGTCCCGTGTTCTCGCTGAAAGCGCTGACAACAGCGAAATCGGCTCCGATTGATAGTTGCGGCTTATGCGAGCCGCGGCTGCGCGATCATTGATGACACCCTGGTGGTCAGCGAGAAATACAAAGTGAAACGCCGCACGTTCAGCGAGTGCTGCGAGGTGTGCATATCGGTCGATATCAGATCCGGCATTCGTTGGCACGCCGGGGTCGAGCCATGCACCTTCGTGATATCCCGAATGAGAAAGATAGAGTCCGAGCGTCATTTCGTCGCTACGTTGCATGCGGCACCTCCGATTGATGGATACGCCCTTGCGCCAGGTTTTGCTGAGGGCAAAGCATTCGATTGAGGCCATCACTGGACCGCTAGATGAAATATGCGCCTGAATATAGCGTCCAATGAGCCGGATTAATCTTACATGGGAGTTGATAACGACGAACCTACTAAACATGGCAGTTGTCGTATGCCGCGTCTCCTCTCCATTGATTTCCCGGTTAAGTCCAACGCTTTCAGATGACCCAGTGAGCACGTCGGGGACTATCTTCGAATTTGTAGAGGGAGCCGCCACGGACCAGCGCCTCGTCGGGCGATCGATTCTTCGGCTTGGCCTTGATCAGCTTTCTGCGGCCATGCGCCCGACAGAAAGCCAGCTTCAACGGATAGCCATCCGAGCGCTTTGGCATGGCGAGGTCAGAATAGCCACCATAGGAGTCAACTTGGATCGTACCATTAAAGCCAAGGAGGAGTACTGCAGCATTTCGTCATTACGCCGAGGTCGATAATGGAATACCGCGCCCGGCGGCGTAGATCCGTTCTATCAGCAATTTTCACGTAGCACGGCCCAGAATACCCAACCCGTCTTCGTTTCGCCGCGCCCCGGATCCGACACCGGGGCCATGGTGGCGTCGACGTAGAGCCGCAATTTCTCTACCCATGCGCCCCATCCAGTCGGTCGGGACGACGCAATCGAGCGGCACTGCATATCTGGCCATGACTGCGGTCTGCTGGTTCAGCGGCATGTGTTGAGAATGCTTGGAAACAGCGACATGCACCAGTAGCACTTCGATCGGCCAGTTATCCTCCAACAGACAGCCGGTGACCTGGCCTGCACCACGCCTGGATGACCCTTGGGGCAAGTGTATTTCGGACGAGCGGATCGGTACGATCACCTGAGCGTGCCGACATCTGGTCAAGCCGTTCCGTGCGATCCTTGCCGATCCGGACCACGTGGCTTTGGTCTGCACCATCAAAGCCGGCCTGATGGCCACAATGGAAGTCCTCCGGCCACGTTCCGAGTAGATTCGGCAAAGGTTTGGCCCGCGACGATCATGCTGTCCCAAATCGCGCACCACGGCGGCAACCCGATCACCTGAAGGCTTTCTACAATCGCGCCTTCAGATGATTAGGCCTTGCGGGTTTCGACGACGAGTTCGACAACTCGACAACTTCGCATCACCCGACAGATGCATTACCCCGTCCAGCCAAATCTCGAGCTCTTGCCAAAAACCTCCTGGCAGAAACCAATGTTCAAAAACACCCGGAATCGGTGGGAAGGAGACGGGACAAATTCACTCGGCGCTCCGGTCAAATAGAATCTCACAATAGGTCCGCCGGCGAAGCTCACGCGTCCATCGGACCAGATCTGCCTTCACCGCACTCTATAGACGAACTCCGCCTACTTCAAACCAACTGCCGATGAAGCCGGCAGGTTATCAAATCTATAACTTGCAAAGCCACGCGTTTGGAGCGCAAGTGAGATTGGCCCCAAACGCATCTGTGCAATAAGTATCCACAACAAACCCTGAATGCTCGGCCAACTGCAGGCCTTCGTTGATTTCTTTGGTCGCTTCTAAAGGAACATCTTCAATCACATAATAATCGCCTGATACTAAAAGGTGGCTCAGATAGGAAAATATTGCAAACACTTGGACGTGTGCGTCGTCGACTACGAGCCAGGGGTGAGGCAACCCCATCAGCCAGTCTTTGTCTAAGGTTTGAACGTCCATCAGATCAACCTTGTGAAAGCTGAGACGTGGATGCTTCGCATTTGGATGAATGCAATTGATGTGCAAATCGAATGAATGAACTTCGCTAGGCTGCTCGCAAAGCATTGACATATGATCAGCAAACCATAGCGCGCTACCACCTTGGAACGAACCGAATTCGATAATTGTCCTCGGTTGAAGCTCCCAGATAAGTCGTGTGTACAGAGCCAGATCAAAAGGAGTTTTGATGTTTATTAGACCTTTATACGTCAGCGCCAACGCCCCAACTGCGGTGGAGCGCTTTGGAAAAGTCCACGGGTTAATAGACGATCGCCACCCTCGGTCCGATGGCTTTGCAAAGCGATGGGAATGGTCAGCATTCACGACGCTGCTCATCGCCTCATACATTGCTTGGTCAAGAAGCCCCCCAGGCCTTATTTGATCGGGATAATTCTTGTGTGCGGCCTCCCAAAAAGCTTGGTATCCGGAAGCGAGTTTCATAAGACGATCTCCATACAGCACCTATCATTAGCCCTTAGAGACGGCCAGATTGGTCCGTCATCCCAGGCCCCAACTAAATCATTGAGTTCAAGTTGGACAACTACCAAGTCAAATAGGGGCTGAAGTTCGGCCTGTCGCCCGCAGGCGAAGCAATAACCCGACGGGCACGCGTGAGCGGGAAGTCGTAGCACCGTAATATTACCAACGAGCGCCGAACCATACCCACCCGGCGGTGTCACGAACCAAAGCCACTGACCGGAAACATGGGGCCTCCCCGTCTACGCAAGGGTTTTGCCGCACAACTAAAGCGCATCGGGGAAGTCATCGAACCGGAAACTCCGCCTGGTTGAGAATGCTGGAAAAGGGTCTGGTCGGCGAAAACCGCTGCGAACGTTTGGACTCGTGCCGCCGGAATTTAGGGTCGTCGTGCCGCGCCCTATCAAATACGCGTTCCAAGCCCGCCGACGGAACGGCTGCTCGCCGATATCGCCGTGCCCAAATAAAGGTCTTCCCCTAATGACATTCGCGGATTGTTGCGCAACTTCGGTCTGAAAATCGGATTGGTCGGCAAGATCAAATTCGAGGAGCGGATCAATGAGCTCGTCAAAGACAGGCCTGATCTGCGCGAAATTATGCAGCCATTGTTGACTGCACGCAAACTGCTGCGCGACGCATTCACCAAGCTGCACAAGAAGGTTTTGGATTTGGTCCGCGAGGATGAAGTTTGTCGTCGATTGACGACGATCCCTGGTGCCGGCCCCGTGGTCGCTCTCACCTATAAGGCAACCATCGATATTCCTGCGCGGTTTGCATATGCAAAGGCGGTGGGTTCTGTGCTCGGGCTGACTCCGAAACTGAACGAGTCTGGTGAAAGCAAACGGGTCGGGCGAGTATCTTGTTTGCGGTGACGCGATGATGCGATCCCTGCTGTACGAGCAGCACAAGTCCTCCTTGTAAACGTTAAGAAATGGCCGTTGCTAAAAGCGTGGCGATGAATATCGCCAGACGCCGCGGGAGGCGAAAGGCGGTTGTAGCGTTGGCTCGACGACATGCGGAGAGCATGCATCACATGTGGAGTGACAGAACCGAATTCTGCTGGACACGGGAGAGCTTGCCTGTTGCTGCGTAATTAGCAACCGGGGTAACGAGAAAAAAGGAACAAGAAGATTCCGCCGCCGGTGGAAAGATGTCCTTCGCAGGACGATGGATGGGGTGAGTTCGCGTGGTTGTCTTGGTACGGTCGTTATTGCGATCAGGTCGCCGATTAGATTGTTCCACCTCATTCTTCTGGTCCCATAGTGGGAGGGCCATGCAGGCCGATCCCGGAGAGAAGCCCGATACTGCGAAGCCATCAATCACCATAGCTACGGACAGTCACAAGGTGCTTGACCTCACCACGCCGAATAGAGAAGACAACTCCCCATAGTGTGTCTGGTGGGAGACGCTGTCGTTGGAGACTCGACAAAAGCCCCGGCCAATTTTCTGCGTCATAGCGCGGTCAGAGATTCTGCGAACGGACCGTCTTGCATGATCAAAAAGACGCCGAGCAAAGTTATACTTGAGCTGAACAATTGGATTGCCATCCCCGCAAGCCTTATGGGCGGGTTGCGGGGAACAAATATTGACCGATTTTGAAGACTGTTGCCATCCCCGCTCGACGACGGCTCTCATCGTGCAACGCATGTGAAGCTTTCTAAACTGCTCTCCAGAATAGCGTGCGCCCTTGCATGAACTGAGCGCCGGCCTGTGCCTGATTGCAACACACACGGTTGGCAAGCAATTTGCGTGGCGCGTTGCGCCGGCCCCTTTGGCCGATGACAAATAGAGGAAATTTTCATGAGTTCAACTCAAGAACGTCGGCGGGGCAAACCTGATGGAAAGCGGCCTTCTTTAATCGTGACGGCCGACCGT
Source organism: Rhizobium sp. NXC24 (assembly GCF_002944315.1). Classification (NCBI taxonomy): domain Bacteria; kingdom Pseudomonadati; phylum Pseudomonadota; class Alphaproteobacteria; order Hyphomicrobiales; family Rhizobiaceae; genus Rhizobium; species Rhizobium sp. NXC24. The sequence continues at coordinate 249,148 of NZ_CP024313.1, read as the reverse complement.
CTCACTCGCATCTGTATCGCGCTACTAAAAGCTGGCGGTGCTTCGGAGGATGAGGCGCATGCGGTCGCCACAGGCTGTGTTAACGCGAATTTGGCAGGTCATGACTCCCACGGAATCATTGCCATCCCAGGCTATCTCAACAGCATGAAGGCGGGAGATATAGTGCCAGGCGCGGAGTGGAAAATCGTGCGAGAATCCGCCACCACCGCTGTTATTGATGGCAACTGGGGCTTCGGATTTCATGTCAACGCTAATGCGATGGCGCTCGCGATCGAAAAAGCTAAGAACGCGAACGTGGCGGCCTGCACAGTCTTCAGGCAAAGCCACGTGGGACGGCTGGCCGCCTATGTCTCGATGGCGGCAACAGCCGGCATGATCGGAGTTGCGATGGCTGATTCTGGTAACTTGCGTAAATACGTGGCGCCGTTCGGCGGTCGTGAAGCGCGACTTGGCACCAACCCGATCTCGATCGCGGTACCTTCCAATCTCGATGCGCCGTTTCTGCTCGACATGGCAACCTCGGCGGCGGCCGCCGGCAAGCTTCAACTGGCTGTCGCGCGGGGTGAGAAAATTCCTAAAGGCTGGTTGGTGGATGTGAAGGGACGCACCACAACCGATCCTCGCGAATACAGCAAAGGTGGCGTATTGCTGCCGCTTGGCGGAGCCGAAGGCTATAAGGGCAGCGGGCTCGCGGCAATTGTGGAAGTATTATCGGGGATATTATCAAGCTCTGGTTTCGCAATCCAGCCGAGCGGCCGTGAGAATTTTGGTTGTTTTATGGCCGTATTCAATGTGGCAGCCTTTCGACCGCTTAATGAAGTCAAAAAAGAAGTCTCCGACTTCGCGCAGTACCTGAAGTCAGCGGCGCCGTCGGAAGGCTCACCCGGCGTGTTCTACCCCGGCGAGATCGGACACCTGCGCGCGCAGGAACGCATGAGAAGTGGCATTGAAGTCGAAAACGCAACCTGGGAGAAACTGCGCGCACTTGCACGCGGATACGGACTTGCCGACGAACTTGATCTCGCCTGAAAAAAATGAGGTCGTGGTGTTGGTCGTCGGCTCGCATACGCAAGCTTCCGTATGAGCTCAGTTTCTCTTTGCTCGCGGATGTAAAGCTTGATGTTGAGGGACACTTCGAAAATGTGTCGTCTTCGATCAGTAAATAAAATAATCGGGAATTAGCGTCTGTGGACGGACGCCGGGTGGCGCGGCAGACGGCCGATGCCTATGGTGCCTACAACGACCTTTATCGTGCTGATCGCAGTCCTGCACCGATCAAGAGCGCGCTCTACTGGAGCCATGCGCGGCGCAGGTTCTTCGAACTGGCCGATATCGCTGGCAATGTGCGCAAGGGCAAACCTGCCCACGAAATATCGCCCGGCGTGCTTGAGACCGTCGCCTGCATCGACCCGCTCTTCGACATCGAGCGCGGCATAAACGGGAAGTCCGCAAGCAACGGTTTGCTGCCCGCGAGCAGCATGCTCGTTCGCTAGTCGAAGAACTGCACGACTGGCTCATGGCCCAGCGTTCTCAGATGTCAAAGCACAATCCCCTCGCCAAGGCGATCAACTACATGTTCGAGAAGGAGGGTCGCTGGGAAGCCTTCACCCGGTTCCTCGACGACGGCAGGCTTTGCATCCCGAACAATGCGGGCCGAGCGCGCCCCGCGCGGGATAGCAATGTGCTGTTCATTATACACCCCCTCTTCAAGTATCTGTAAATTGGAATTTGAATTTCCGGCGGCGACTGACTCGGGCGTCCTTTCCGCCTCATCGCAGTTGTGACGCCGGGATCGCGAAGATCCGCTGATTTGTAGGCGTGAATTCCACGCACGCGCCGGATCGAGCCGACGCGTTTTGCTGTCCAGGTCTTGCCTTGAGCAGTCGGTAGTCCCATCCGATTGAAGGTCGCAGCGATGTGCTCATCAGACCAACGTCTCGCCATACTCTCTATGACTGCCAAAGGCGTCGTCGGACATGGCACGTTCGTGTTCACCGGATTGTGGTTTGCGCAAGCGGAGGGTGGAATGTCGCCCACCCTTCCAATGGATCGTTAGCACGATCGGGCTGTCGGCCTCATCGAGGTTGACGGGAATGTCGTTTATGAGCGCGCGCAGCGTGCGCATCGACAACACGTTGGAAGACGACCAGGCTACGCCGAGACCTACGGCAAGGCCCCAGCCTGGCTGATGCAGCCGCACCCCCGGCAAGTAAACTTATCCCGGACGGTCTGGACCACCTTGAAGCGGCGTGGGATCTCCTCCAGCGTCTCGGTAGTATCCTCGCCCAGCTTCCACAGCCGTTCGCTACCGCAATGGGTGTAGGCGCCAGGAGCTTCGATGACGACACGTTCCCGCTCGATATTGTCCGGCCAGGGTTTGCGCACCGGCCGCTTGCGAGTGAAGGCCCGAACGGTCTGGCTTTTGGCAGAGGCCGCTTCGGATGCAAGCTCGTCCTCGGTCGAGTCGGCGACCAGCTCTTCGAGCTGCAATTCCATCTGGTCGATCAGCCGCTGGGTGCGCTCCCGGCTCGGACCGTGTTTGTCGCGTTCCAACTTGGCGATCAGCAATTGCAGATGGGCGTTGAGCGCCTCGATGCTGGAAAGCTCTGCCTTGGCTTTGGTGGTCGCTTCGGCCTCCGCCTGCAACCGCGCCTCGCGTTCCGCCAGCAGCGCGGTGTGGGCGCTGGCAAGATCGTCCGGAAGGGAAAGCGGTGGCAATGACATGCAAATTTTAGAGCATATTTCCTGAACAAATTCAATGATGAAGGCGCTCAAACCCGTGTCGGACGCCAGGTTTCCTGCGGCGCCCGCCAGTCAATTCCCGACAGCAAATAAGAAAGCTGTGCGGCCGAGATCGCGACGGCGCCGCCTCCAACATTGGGCCAGATAAACCGCCCGCGCTCCAATTTTTTGTACCTCACAACAGAATGCAGCCACTGCCAACGCAGATACGCAGTTAGTGCGGGTAACGCATCCGTTTCATCCTTTATTCCCACGGCAGTTGCCGTGCGTCGGCAAGCGCTACAACCGGCATGGTGAGCGCCTTTTGCTGCAGACCGAGGACGCCACTGTTTGGTCGGTTCCTCCGCAATGGACTGATCTTGTGAGCTTGGATCCTGAGGTCGTCATGAGCAACGGACGATCGCTCTTGCGGGTGGTCGACTTAATGGAGTTGCCACTCTGGTGAAGCGCCTTTCGAGCAAATCGGGGCCGCGCTGACGTGCGGAAGTGTAAGGATAAATATGCCGCATTTGTAAAGTGGATTATGCCGCAAGAGGTCGCTTTTATGAGAGGTTACGCCTGCAAATATGAGGTATTTCGTCAAATAGACCATAAGCATCGTCTTGACGAGGTAGCAAAATGCGTCATAATTAGCATTACGCTAACGCCGCTTCATGTCCTCGGAGCCATTGATGTCTGCGAAGTACGACAGCAAGCGCACAAAGACGGATGTCCTCATCGAAGAGGGCACGTTCAATCCCACCCCCGAGAAGGTGCGCGATCCAAAGTTTCGGGGCAGCGAGTTCTTCGATCCGCACGACGCCGTGCAGGTCAAATACGAGATGCTGCGTCGCGTCTCCATCGACAAGGTGTCGGTGACGGAGGCCTCCGACGATTACGGTGTTTCCAGGCCAACCTACTACCAGGCCAAGGTGAACTTCGACATGGCCGGGATTGCCGGATTGGTGCCGACAAAGCCGGGCCCCCGCGGTCCCCACAAGATCGACGACAAAGTCCTGGCATTTCTGCAGGCGCAGCTCGCCCCAGGAGAACCCGTTCGCGCCCGGGAACTGGCCAAGCTGCTCCGCCAGGAACTCGATATCGAGCTTCATCCCAGATCGATCGAGCGGGTTCTAAAAAAAAGCAGCAGGTAAACATTGCCGCGACGGTGGCATGCCCGATCCAACCGTCGACCATCGCGTCCCAGTACGAGGTATTGCGCAAGGCTGCTTTCGGCGCAGCGCTGCCGCTTATGGCCCGTAGCGGCCTGATGCTCTTTCTGCGCCGGGGCATGTGGGGATGGGCTCAGGCGCTGACAGCAACAGCAAGCACCCCGCGAGAGCAGATTTACCAATCGTCAATTGCTTGGCCGCTGCACGGCGGGCACAGCGCCGTTGTTCACGTCCTTGCGACAATCGCCATGAGCATCAACGATCGGAGATCACCATGAATGTACATCTCAAAGTCCAGCCTCATCACCTCGAACGCGGCGCCTACCTGTACATCCGCCAGTCTTCAATGCGGCAAGTCGTTGAGAACGTCGAGAGCGCCAGGCGGCAATATGCGCTTCGGGGACGCGCTGTCGCCCTCGGCTGGCGCGACGAGCAGATTATCGTCATCGACAACGATCAAGGAGAGTCCGGTGCATCGGCGGCGTGGCGCGAAGGGTTTCAGCGGCTGGTCAGCGATGTCGGCATGGGGCATGCCGGGATCGTCATGGGCCTGGAGGTCTCCCGTCTGGCGCGCAACAATGCCGACTGGCAGCGTCTGCTGGAGATCTGCGCCCTTGCCGACACCCTGATCCTCGACGAGGACGGCGTCTATGATCCGGCAAGTTTCAACGACCGGCTCCTGCTCGGCCTGAAGGGAACAATGAGTGAGGCCGAGCTGCATGTGATCAAAGCCCGGCTACGCGGCGGCATTCTCAATAAGGTGCGGCGCGGCGAGTTTCGTTGCCTCCTGCCGACCGGGCTGGTCTATGACCATTTCGGCAATGTGACTCTTGATCCAGACATGCAAGTCAGAGAAACGATCATTCATTTCTTTGAGATGTTCTCTCGCCTCGGGTCCGCCTCCCAGACCGTCAAGGTCTTTCGCAATGAAGGCCTATTGTTTCCATCGCGCCTACACAACGGCGGCACGCTGTTTCGGCCGCTGACCGCATCGACGGCGATGCGTGTCCTGAACAATCCGCGCTACGCTGGCGCCTATACCTATGGCCGACGACAGTTTCGACGCACCATCGACGGCAAAAAGACTCTGCGTGCGCGCGACATTGATGACTGGCCGGCCTGCATTCCCGATGCTCATCCCGGCTATATCAGCTGGGAGCGACATCAGGAGAATCTGAAGATCCTCAAGGCGAATGGCCGTGGATTTGAAGCGGCACGAGCTTCAATCCCAAGGGAGGGACCGGCACTGCTGCAAGGCCGGGCCGTGTGTGGGCAGTGCGGCAGTCATCTTAGGGTTCGCTATGCGGCGCGGCGTGGCCGGCAGGAAGCCTGGTACATTTGTAATCGTGCCCGCATTTATCGTGGGGAGCCTATGTGTCAGTCGATCGCCGGGCCTCCCGTCGATGAAGCCATCGGTATGCTGATTGCCGAGCAGATGACGCCGGCGGCCGTCGAACTCGTTCTCGAAGTCCGCAAGGAGATCCAAGCCCGGCATGAAGAAGCAGACCGGCTGCGCTGTCGCGCAATCGAACGCGCCCAAACGGAAGCCGAGCTCGCTCAGCGCCGCTTCATGCTTGTCGATCCTAGTAACCGCCTCGTCGCCGACACGCTCGAAGGTGAATGGAACGAGAAGCTTCGCACGCTGGCCAGTGCCCGCGAAGAGCGCGAACGTGGCCGAGAGCACGATCAATTCATCCTCGATAAAGCTGTCCACGAACGGTTAGTCGCGATGACGGCCGACTTCAACCAGCTCTGGAAAGATCCGGATACCCCAAGCCGCGAACGCAAGCGATTGCTGGCCCACATCATTGAGGATGTCACTCTCTTAAAGTTGCCAGCGGAAGGAACCACCAAGCTTCACGTTCGCTTCAAGGGCGGCAAAATCCAGACGCTCACCACCATGAACCCAAAATCCTCTCCTCAGCAGATCAAGACAAAGCCCAGTATCATTGAACTGGTCGATAGGCTTCTCGACGATTACATTTATCCCGAGATCGCCGAGATTCTAAACGAGCAGGGACATCGCCCAGGTGGAACCGCACGTCGCGGCTGCCAGGACGCCCGCTTTACACCCCTCAAAGTCGCCTATCTCATCCACGAATATAAGCTGCGATCACGATATGATCGACTGCGACAGCGGGGAATGCTGACAAGACAGGAAGCGGCAGCGCATCTCAATATCAGCGAGCAAACCGTCGCCAGATGGGCCAAATTTGGCCTCATCACCAGACATGCCTATAACGGGCACTATAGCCTGTACGAAATCGCCGATGGAGACCTGCCGCAAAAGCAATGCAGCCGATGGAATCCACTCGAAGATCGCGCTGCTGCGTATCGACAAATGCAAACCGAGCCAAGAACATCAACTGGCGAGGAAAGAGGTGTAGTATAAACGCCGATCGTTCGTGAACAGGCAGGCGCCTTGGCCGTCATGCCAAATTAGTTTTACCAGATCACCTCGTCGACCCCTGAAGCAGAACAGATGACCGCCCAGAGGGTCATGCTTCAACACCTCCTGCACCCGAAGGGCCAGCGAAGGAAAGCCGCACCGCATGTCTGTATGTCCCGTCGCCAGCCACACCTTGACCCCCGTTCCCATCGAAAACGGGTTCATCGCAACGTCTCCAGACCACAAATGAGCCGCAGCAGGACGTCCACGTCGACATCCCGACCGACGATCACACGCCGGCCGTTCGCACTCACCACCTCCATGCGACCGGGCGCGGTGACAGAAGGCGGCACAGCGACAGTCGCCGCAGGTGGCGTATTCGCAACATCAGGCTCGGCAACTACGATCGCTGGAACAAATCCGTTCGCCGAGCGCGGGACAAGCCGTCCTTCCCGCGCGGCCCTGCGCCAGGCATTCAACTGCCAGCGCGTGATCCCATGACGCTGCGCCGTGGCCGTCACCTGTCGCGGGCTGTTATAACTCTCAGCCACGATCGCCAGCTTCGCTTCATCCGTGAAACGCCGACGACGCCCGCTATCGACAATCTCCATCCGGCTGAAATGCCCGGTGAGATCATTCGTCAAGTCCATGTGTGAAGCACCGTCTATATTGCCGTCTATATAGACAGAGCATCCACACTCTCACTCACTGCACAATGCGGCCCAACTCGGATGCGTACTCTTTAAACAAAATTTACAAGATCTTTGCGAGCGCAAATCGCTCACACTGATACGATCATGTCAGTCTGAGATTTGGCGCAGCTGGCAACGTCAATACCCATTTATGCTCAGACTGCCGCACATTCCTATTGGAAGGTCAATAGTCAATGAGAAGAAAAGCCCTCATTCTGATCGAAGGTAACGGACACGGTACTGGTCTACAATACGTCCAAGCGGCCCAATGCCTCGGGCTTGTTCCAATTACCCTCTCTGCGGATCCAACTCAGTACGACTATGTTGCCGCGGAAGGCATGGAGGCAGCCAGGGTCGATACAAACAATCTCCATGCGCTGATCCAGGAATGCTCGCGATTGCGTGAAACCTTCGAAATTGGCGGCATCACGAGCGCTGAGGAAAAGGTCTATGCGATGGTCGGCAAGCTATGCCAACATTTCGATCTGGCCGGGCCAAACTCTGACTCAATTGAACGATGCTGCGACAAATTCAATCAACGTCAACTCCTCGCCGAAGCCGGCGTTCCGATACCTGCTTATCGTTTGGCAACGAATGCGGCAGAGGTCGAAAACGCTGCCGCGGAAATTGGCCTTCCCGTAGTCCTCAAGCCAGCCGTTGGCGGCATTGGCGGCATCGGCGTTCGAATGTGCCGCAACGCCGACGAATTGGCCGAACATGCAACGCATTTGTTGGACGGGGGGCACATATGGCGGTCTTCTCCGAGGATATTAGTAGAGGAATTCGTTCAAGGCCCATTCTATGAAGCGGACACGATGGGTAATGAAGTCATTGGAATTAGTACCGCCGATTTCGATTGCCTTCCGTATTTTCTATTTCGGGAAAGCATCTTTCCCGCGTTGCTGACTGATGACGAGCAAGAGCGAATCAAAAGTTTGTCGCTGAGCTGCTTGCAGGCTCTCAGCCTAGGCTGGGGCCCCACGAATATTGAATTGCGGTGGACGACGCGTGGTCCAGTCGTTATCGAGGTTAATCCGCGCATCGCGGGCGGAACCTCGCCTCGGCGGATCCAGCTGGCTTACGGAGTCGATCTAGTTACTGAGCACATCAAACTTGCCGTTGGCGCGAAATGGGACTTGCGAAGAAAGTATTTGCAGACTGCGGCTGTACGATACCTTCTTCCTGATCGCGACGGCATCCTCGATTGGATTAGTGGCGATAGTCGGGCGGCGGCCGTGCCGGGTGTGGTCGAAGTTAAATTGTTTGCTGAACCCAAGATGCCGATAGTTAGGAAAGGCGACTACCGAGACCGCATCGGCTATGTGATCGCCGCTTCACCGAGCTTTGCTGAAACCAAGGCAATACTTCAACATTCAGTCGATTTGATCGATTGGTCGATCATACCATTTCGTGGTCGGAACGAACGAGCTACGCTTTTGCCCCCACCAGCACCCAGTAGTTCTAGATAAGGGACGATCGTCGGCCACCATTAGTGCCAGCAGTAGCGCAAAAGAGGCACTGGTCGACGATGTTGGCAGTTTTGGTTTCTGTGATCGCAAGTGGGCAGATAGTTGAGTCAAGAAAAGATTGGATAGGCGTACGTTTTTTCTAAAGGAGGAACACTCAATGACAGCAATAGCGAGCGTGGTGCTGTCGGCTCGCCGGCTAATCGTGAAGATTGGCTCTGCACTAATTGCTGATGGAGAGACGGGCGACATTCGCGGCCCCTGGCTTGAAACGATGATTGAAGATGTCGTCCGATTTTTCGCACGTGGGCAGCAGGTGATCATCGTCACCTCCGGTGCTGTCGCGATTGGATCACGTCACTTCAAACAAGTGGACAGTCCTCTGCGAAATGAGGAGAGACAAGCGGCGGCAGCGATCGGTCAGGTTCGCCTCATGCTTGCGTTTGAACAGAGCTTGAAACATCATGGGTATGGCCTAGGGCAATTGCTATTGACAGACGAAGATTTAAGCAATCCGCATCGCGCCCTCAACGTGCGGTCCGCTGTCCAGAAACTCCTCAAAGTTGGAGCTGTACCCATTGTCAACGAGAACGACCCCGTCGCGACGGCCTGGACCCGTGTTGGCGATAATGATCGGCTAGCCGCAGGAGTCGCACAGCTGGTGCAGGCAGACATTCTCATTCTGCTTTCCAACGTGGATGGGCTCTTCACGGAAGACCCGCACGACAACCCGTTGGCCCATCTGATCACCAAAGTGCGATGCATCACCCCCGAGATAGAGGCCATGGCGGGTCATACCACCTCTCGCAATAGTTCAGGTGGAATGCTGACAAAGTTGATGGCAGCAAAGATTGCCATGGAGGCTGGGTGCGACATGATCATTGCGAAGGGAAGCAACTCTTACCCACTTGCCGCCGTCGAGAATGGTGGGCCATCAACATGGTTTGTTCCGTTCGCAAGAGACCGGACCAACCGCAACATGTGTGCGAACAATCTCCCAGAGCCTTAACAGATGTTTCTCCTCGCCGCGCGAGACATGACGTCAGGGTCCACATAACGTCAGGGTCAATGTCAATGGCAACAAGAGCACTCATCCTGGTTGAAGGTCATAGGGCTAATGGTCCGCTGTACATCCAAGCGGCCCATCATCTCGGTCTTCACCCCATTACCTTGTCGGCTGATCCTGCTCAGTACGACTATCTTATGGCGGAAAGCATTGACGCTGTTCGTGTCGACACAGGTAATCTTGATGCATTGATCCGTGAATGTACCCGGCGAAAAACAACGCATGACATAGTTGGCATTACCGGTTTTACCGGCCTCGAAGAGTCGCTGTACGTAACAGTTGCCAATCTCTGCCGGCACTTCGATCTACCGGGACCGAGCCCCTCATCGATTGAAGCCTGCTGTGACAAATTCACGCAACGTCATATCCTGGCGAATGCTGGCATTCCAGTACCTGCTTATCGCTTGGCAACAGAGGTTGCGGACGTAGAAATCGCTGCCGCTGAAATTGGCCTGCCGGTGATTATCAAACCAGCCGTAGGCAGCGGCAGCAGCGGTGTCCGTCTGTGCCGCAATCTCGATGAGTTGGCCGAACACACGGCTTATCTGCTGGGTGGGGGGCACAGTTGGACGTCGGCTCCGAGGATACTGGTCGAAGAATTCGCACAAGGCCCATACTACAGTGCCGATACAATGGGTAATAAGGTCGTTGCGATTGGCACAGCTAATTTCATGAGTCTGCCGAATTTCGTGGTCAGTAAGTGCATCTTCCCGGCGCCGCTAAGCGATGACGAGTATGAACGTCTCGCCGAACTTTCACTAAGCTGTTTGCGAACTCTCAGCCTTTACTGGGGCCCAGCGAACATCGAATTCCGATGGACCAAGCGTGGTCCAGTCGTTATTGAGGTCAATCCGCGCCTGCCAGGTTGGACCACTCCGCGATTAATTCACTTGGCTTATGGTGTCGATCTCATCACCGAGCACATCAAGCTTATGATCGGGACAGAATGTGATTTGCGCCCACGGTATTTGCACACTGCTGCAGTGCAGAACCTGGTTCCTGATCGCGATGGGATTCTAGATTGGATCGATGGCGGCAGTCAGGCTGCTGCTGTGCCGGGCATCTCCGAGGTCAAATTCTATGTCAAAGCCAATACTCCTATCGTTAGGAGAGGTGATTACCTAGACTCGATCGGACACGTCATTGCGGCTTCGCCCACCCACACTCGGACCGATGCCATACTTCAGCGCGCCGTCGATCTAATCGGTTGGTCGATTACATCGGGTATAACATCAGACGAACGGAAGTAGCCAGGGATGACCTGGCGATAAACGGTGCCGTCGCGCGACAGCGCTCACGAGGCACCGCCGTGGTAGCTCAGCAATGATCCGCGCCTTCTCTCGTCGTCCATGCACGCGATGCTTCGCTCCGGTAAGCTCTTCAACACTTCAACAAGGCGAGAGCCGCTACCTATATCGGATTTCGACGGCAACCTTCTCTGGCTTGCCATTTGCATCGCGGGCCTCAACCTCATGCACTCCGCTGATCTCGACCGTAAGCGGCCGATTGTTGCCGCAGAGATTTCGCTTTGATGCGGGCTATGGCATCTGGATCTGAGAGGAAGTCGAAGTCGTCGAGGAAGTCATTCCAGGCTTCGGGCGAACGGCGAGCAGCGGAAAGCATCTGCGTCAGCTCGTCGATGCCGTCATCGGTCAGAGCGGTGATTGAATCATCGTCACCGTGTATAACGCTGATGATACTCCCATAGGTCAGATTGTCGGAATTGCTGACGATCGCTTCCAGGAGTTCCAGGTCTTCGCCGAGCATTTCGGCGACATGGCTGAGGGTGAAGACGTGGGTGATGGTGGCCATCAGGCGGCCTCAGCGCAAGTCACGGCAACAGGCGCCGAATTCCATGGGAGCAGTTCGTCGAGACGATTGATCTTATGATCGTGAATGCGGTCGAGCACGTCAGCCAGATAGGCCTGCGGATCGACGCCATTCATTTTGGCCGTCTCGATGATCATCATGGCACGAGCCAGGGTTTCTGCCCCCGTGTCGGCTCCTGCGAAGAGCCAATTGCGTCTTCCAACTCCAATGCCCCGTTGATTCTGCCCATGTCGGCGATGAAGTTGAGGTTCTTTATCGCTGGCATCCTTATTTTGGCCAGCGGGTTTCCATTCGCCGTGTTGAAGAACGAGCGACAGGGCGGTTTTTGAAGGTTCTGGGGCCGGCAGGTGTCGTCATCGCGATCCCAGGGTGGATGATCGATCCCGTGGTCTGCCGCGGCATGACCATGGGAACGCCACGCGTCGATCTTGCGACGCTGAGCGAACTGAACAGGCTGGTCTCCGGCGGCACCAAAGCGGCACCCTTCCGAAGTGGACGTAGAATCACTCAGGAGGACCATGATGAGATCCCGCAATACGCTGGTGCCGGCGTCGGGCCGGCAGCTCGACCTGATATTCAAATTCCGGATGCTCGACGGACTGAGCGACAAGGATCGCAAGAAGGCGATTTCAACGCTGGCTTGCCTGCTGATGCAGGCCGCAGGCCTCGTCGTCGAGGAGCTCATCGATGAGCAGCACTGATTTGATTCCGACAGCGCTGCTCGCGCGCAAAGCCATAGTCTACGTGCGGCAATCCTCGCAATCGCAGGTCATGACAAATCTGGAAAGCCAGCGACGGCAGTATGATCTTGTTGACGTTGCGCGACAACACGGCTTCAGTAACATCGAGACCATCGACGACGACCTCGGGCGCTCTGCCAGCGGGACTGTCGCGCGCCCTGGTTTCGACCGTCTTGTCGCCCTTTTATGCGCTGGCCAAGTTGGTGCCGTATTATGCTTCGATGCTTCACGGCTTGCGCGCAACGGTCGGGACTGGCATCACCTGCTCGAACTATGCGGCCTGGTCGAAGCCCGCGTCATTGACCATGACGGCGTCTACAATCCGTGTCGCCCCAACGATCGGCTGCTGCTGGGAATGAAGGGCAGTATCGGCGAGTTCGAACTGGGCGTGCTGAGAGCCCGGATGCTTGATGCCGCCAGATCGAAGGCGCGCCGTGGCGAACTGCGACTTTCCGTTCCGTTTGGGTACATTTGGCATCGAGAGGCAGGGCTCGGGCTTGATCCGGATTTGCGGCTGCAGGACGTGATCCGGTCCATCTTCGCACGCTTCCGTGAGCTTGGAAGCGCACGCCAGGTGCTATTGTCGATGACACGGGACAATATCCACTTCCCGCGGCCGTCGGACGAAGGTCGCATGACCAGCTTTGTCTGGACGCCAGTCCGTTACCGCAATGTCATCGGCATCCTGAAGAACCCCTTCTATGCCGGCGTCTACGTCTATGGAAAGAGCGAGAAGCGGACAGCCATCGTCGATGGGAGGGCGCGGCGCAGCTACGGACACGGCAAGCCGGCCGGCACCTGGGAAGTGATGATCCCGGACCATCACGAAGGTTACATCAGCTGGGACGAGTACGAGCGCAACCAACAGCAATTGGCGCTCAACAATTATGGCCGCTCGGGCGGGACTAAATCGGGCCGCGGCGGCAAAGCCTTGTTGTCGGGTCTCCTGACTTGCGGACGGTGTGGACGGCGACTGAGCGTTGCCTATACGCGAAATCCACAGAATCATGTCTATCGCTGCTATAAACAGAACCTGATGATGGGCTTGCCCCGTTGCATGACGTTCGGCGGCCCGAAGGTCGATGCGGCGGTTGCGCGCGAGTTGTTGCGCGCGGTAGAACCATTAGCGATCGAGGCGACTTTTGAAGCAGAGCGGATGCACCGAGAGCGACAGGAAGAACAGCACCACATTCACGATCTGGAACTGCGGCAGGCCCGCTACGAGGCAAGCCTCGCCGAGCGCCGCTATGCGGCCTGCGATCCAGACAACCGCCTGATTACTGCACAGCTAGAGAAGAATTGGGAAACGGCGCTACGCCACGTCCGTGATCTGGAAGTGTGCAAGCCTGCAGATAGTCCTTCAACCATTGAAGTTGACACAGGCACTTTCGCAAACCTCGCCGACAATCTGCAGGCGGCCTGGGAGTCGCCGGATGTCACCATGCGCGTGCGCCAGCAACTGCTGCGTACATTGATCGCCGACATTGTTGTCGATGTTGACGATGAAGTGCGCGATGTTGTGCTGACCATCCACTGGAAAGGCGGTCAGCACTCGGAACTGAGAGTGCGCAAGCCTCAGAGCGGTGAACACGGTTGCGCCACAACGGAAGATGCTTTGGCAGTGATGCGGAGCATGGCAGGACGCTGGTCCGATGAACATACCGCCGCGTCGCTCAATCGAATGGGTATGCCCACGGGTCAAGGAAAAACCTGGACCGCACACCGTGTCGCTTCCGTAAGGCGGGTCCGGGCCATTCACGCGTACAAATCAGCCGATAAAGAGGGCGAATGGCTTACTATGACAGAGGCGGCGGCGATTTTGGGCGTGACGAACCACAGAATACGCCACCTTATCAAGACGAACGTGTTGTCTGCCGAGCAGGTGGTTCCCGGCGCGCCGTATCAAATCCGGGCCAGCGACCTGGCTTCTGCGACGGTCCAAGCTGCGATAGCCCGAAAAGGACGCCCGTGTCGCGTTGCTGACCCGGATACGCTTCCAATGTTTACAGACACTTAGAGAAGGAGTGCACAATGACTCAGGTCCGCCTATCGGACGCAGTGCTCGCTCAGCGGCATTGTTGTCGATGGCGACACGACCGTCTTGCAGGAACAGGCAGAACGAGGACCATTTGCTCAAACCGTACCGGAAGGCTGCCGCCGATCGCCCTTGCCAGGAATGCGAGTCAGTTGAGCCTCTGCCCAGATGCGGAATGCTTCGACCTTTGGCTTGCTTTGCTTTTGACGCGCGGCAAGGCGGACGTCGGCAGGCTGGCCCGCAATGTCGCGTTCGATGTCGTAAAGCGCGCCGATACGATTGAGAGCCCCGCGCGCGATCTCGGATTTGTTTGAGGTCCAGATATCGTGGAAGTCACGTCGCCAATGCGCCCAGCAGGATGCCTCTCGGAAGCGAGATCTTCCATCCGCGCCAGGTTCATAGAGCTTGCCGTACCCTTTGTAGCCGTCCGCCTGAAGTATGCCGCTTGTTTGTCGCAAATGATGGTGGACGTGGTCTTCCTTCCAGTCCGGAGCAAAATAGTAGACCGCACCTGGCGGAGCCGCGCCCGCCCAGGGACGTTGATCACGGACATACGTCCAGATCGTACGTGGGGCAGATTTGGTGGCGGTGCCGGTTCATTGGGCAACGGTGGTGGCGCAGCCGAGCCGAAGCGGCCCCAAGTGCTCAAGACCGAGCGAGAATGATCGCCGACAGGGGCGGAACCGGTTGGTCGACGTTGCCGATACCAAGCCGATCACCGAGTGATCCCTGCCGGCAAGGCTGCCAGTACCGTCTTTCCATCCGGCGTCACCCAGCATTCGCGACGGTAATGCACGAGCTCCGCCTTGAGCACCAGATCGCGAACATAGACGCTTTTGTACCCCTTGAAGCGTGAGCCAGCCGGGGCATTGATGCGCAGGATCTCCTGCCGGCTCACCCGTTTCACATCCAACTTTGCGCCGCGTGGCTTCTTCTTATTCGTCGGCTTATTGCCGAGTGCAGCGTCCGTTGCCTTGTCCATTCCGGATGAGCGAAACGGTGGCCGCGGCGGCAGGTTCTTCAATCGCGCAATCTCGTCGCGCAGCAGCTGGTTCTCGACCTTCAGCCGGGTATTCTCCAGCCGAAGGGCGGCGTTTTCCTCGCGCAGCTGGATGTTGTCGGCCTCAAGCTTCGCGAGCCGGGCTTCCGCCTGCTGCGACCGCTCCAACAGACCGGACGCAAGACTGCGCAACGCATTCAGCGACAGCGTGTCGGCATGCTCGGAAGAGGGGAGCCGTTTCGTCATGACAGAATCGAATCATGATTTGCCCCGCCAGGAGAATCCCCAGGCTATCAATCAAGTCTCAAAACGCTGGGTTATGCACACTTCTATGCTCGCTTGCCGAAACACTGCCACCGATTTTGCCCCACGTACGTCCACATCCTGCCCTTTTTCACGCCTTTGCCTAAACCCTTGTCTCGTAACGAGCGATCCAGCCCCGGATCGGAGTGTCGTCGGCATGAAGGAGGTTGCTTCCCATGATCGCGGCCTCGATCCGCTCGATCAGCGGCTGGAGCACCTGCATGGCGCGACCGCACCAATCGACCAGCGTGCTGTCGGGAATATCGACGCCCATGCGGGCGAAGATCTCGTTCAAGCGATACAATGGCAGGTGGTCATCAAACTTCGAGACCAGGATGTAGGCCAGAAGACCGGCGCCCGCCATGCTGCCCGGTATCGGACGGCTGGGGGCGGACAACTGCACCATCTTTTCGCAGCAGCGGCAGGATTTCTTCAATCGCGCGACCTCGATGACCTTCATCTGCGCGGCGATCATGTCGAGGATTTCGCTGGCATCCTCACCGACAAGACGCAGTTCACCGCCGCAGTCAGGGCAGCAATTGCCGGGATCGAATTCCCAGCGCTCGCGCACTGCCTTGTCCGACACTCGCGGACGTCGGCGCATGATCTTTTCCGGCGCGTTTGCCGAAGGCACGGCAGGCGCGGGTTCATCGACCTCTTTGATCGGTGTCGTATTGCTCTCGGCCGCTCCGATCAAAAGATCCTCAAGCACCAGTTCCAACTGTTCGATCTCGCGCTCGATCTTTTCCGAGGACTGGCCGAAGACCTGCTTCTTCAGCTTGGCGATGCGCAACCGCAGGCTCTGGACCAGTTGGTCGTGCGCACGCAAAGTCGCCGACATCTTCGCGTTTTCCGCCTGCAAGGCAGCGATCATTGCCTTTAGAAAGGCGGGATCGTCCGGAAGATTTTCGGTGGCATTCGGCATGCATCTGACTACCACGAGTCAGGAACAATAGCCATAAAAACACGTAGATTCAGAGACATAAAATTATCCGACGCGAGCCGGAGGCGCTCCCCAGTCGGGACGACGCCAGTCGATCCCCTCCCATAGCATCGCCATTTGTGCGGATGTCAGCCGGGCCGTCCCGTCGGCCGCCGAAGGCCATGGAAACCGTCCCTTCTGCAAAATTTTGTAATACAGGCAAAAGCCCTGGCCATCAAAATAAAGAAGCTTCAAACGGTCGCCACGTCTGCCTCGAAAGGCGAAGACGGCGCCACCTGTCGGCTTCTGGCGCAATACATCCTGCGCAAGCGCAGCCAAACCCTCTATTCCTTTGCGCATGTCCGTGGCTCCACAGGCAAGATAGACCCGAACGCCGGTCCCTGGCCCAATCATGCCGCTTCTACCGCCCGGATAAGCCGTGTCAGCGTGGCGCCGTCCAAAGTACTGTCGAAACGAAGGCTGCGACCGCAGCCCAATTGCAACTCGATCATCCCAGTCGAATGCTGACGGTCTCCACAGATTTCGGTTTGCACAGCATTCATGTCCACGGGAACAAACACCGCATTCGCAGAAGACGACAAAAGTCCCTTCTTCTTCAGCTCACTGCGCCAGGGGTAAATTTGCTGCCGCGTCACATCATGTCGCTGCGCAACCTCAGTAATCGTCGCCCCGTCGATCCCAACCGACATCACAATCTCGAGCTTCTGTTCGTCGCGCCACAGACGCCGACGTTCCTGCCCAAGAATCTCGACACGCATCACATACCTCGCCCAAGACACGTCGCTAGCGACGTCGTTAAGCACGTGTCTCAGGCCATCACGAAGCTATCCGGCAGGCGGCAACAATCGGACGGTTACTCTCGACCTCGTTCATCTCAGCGACAATCGTGCGCTTGCCGTCGTCCGCCAGTCGGTCGACGCAAGTCCTCACCAGGAAATGGGTGCCGAGCTCATGGGCCGTGCAGAAAAGTTCATAGATGTCGCTTTCGCGGTCACCGACATGGATACAGCGCGCGGCATCACCGAACAGCGCAATCGACTCCCGCATATTCTGTAGCCAGCGGAAGCTCCTTGTTCAATCGGTAACCGCGTCAGGTTGACTTTTTTCTTCAGCGCAGCGGTCAAGTGTGCTACTAATGAAAGGAGTAGCAATTTGCACGTTTACATAACATCCGAGCAGTTACAGTGAAGAGCGCAGATAGATCCGCGCTCCAACGAAATGCCGGATAGCGCTTTTCTACTCATCATAAGCGGTCCAGCCTGGCATGGAGTCACGACGCCGTGTATGCCACCGCCCGTACGCAGCAGCCACCGTCTGGTCAACAGTCAACCCGTGGGAAAACGGGCTCTCTTGCAAACCCGCGTTGCGCGCCTGCCTTTCAACCTCCTACTCCAGGCAAATCGTCCAACCAGCAAGCGCTTTCGATGTAAGGCCGAGAAAAGATCTTACCGATCTTTTCGGGAGCCTTGTTCTGATGATATCGCATATACAAGCGGTCATCGGCGCCGAGATCGAGGATTTCGATCTTTCCAGTGTAATGCGACATGATATATTTGAATGTCTTTTGAATACCGCTTAGACGTTGATTGATGCCCTGCACAATCTCTAATCCGCGGCGAAGTGAAACCTGAAAGTGCGATGCGCCTTTCACTGGTCTACCTTGAAAGAGGTAATATGGGCGGACACCCATCTGATGGCATTTGCCAAAGGTCTCAGCTAAGATCGCAGGATCATCGTTGACTTTCGCCAGAAGCACGGACTGATTAAGAAACTCCACGCCTTGCGTACGCAAGGAGCAGATGTTGCGCTCCGCATTCGCCGAGATTTCACCGACGTGGTCAAAATGTGTGACGATAAGTGCAGCCTTACCTGCGTCCTGGATTCGTCTGAACAAGGTCATTAAGGTGGGATCCTCGAACCTCTTGGGCGCGTACGCGAATGCCTTTGTGCCAAACCGAATAGAATTCAAATGCGGAAACGGCAGCAGATGATCAAGAATCTCATGGAGCCTGCGGGTGCTGAGCACGAACGGGTCGCCTCCCGATATCAGTACGTTCGACATCTCGGGATGATTTCCGACGTACCTAGCAATTTGCCCTAAGTCAGCAGCAACTTCATCTGAATCCTTGCCAACTATGCGTTTGCGAAAGCAATAGCGGCAGTAAGCAGCGCAGCGGTCTGTCGCCAGCAACAGTCCCGTCTGAGCGTACTTGTGCTGAAATCCGGGCACGACCGTATTGTCATGCTCCCCGCTAGTATCCAGATTCCCGGTACCGTCGAACTCTTCGAATGAGGGCTCCACGATGAATTTGAGCTGATTGTAATAGCCACTGTTAACGATCTGTTCACGATAGAATTTTGTGACACGATAACGAGTAATGTTGTTAGCTTCCAGCTCGCCGGGGGTTATTGCACGCGCGCCCTCAACGAAATTGATAATCTTGGATGACAACCGTGGCTCAGAACTGGTGAGCGGAGCCACATTTAATTGCTTTGTCATCTTACTTGGGATGGTTCGAGTGGTCTTCATCTAAAGCCCTTAGTTAAACGAGGCGAGACGCAATGGTCATAACGGTTTCTTCGTTGTTCCCTTGCAATCGACGTGCCGTCGGCGATCTAGTGCGGGCAAAGGAACGCCAAGTCATGTTGTTACGCAGGGATGTCGACAGAACCCAGGCCAGATGCCTTCCAGAGGGGGAGGCATCATCTCGGAACAAGGGGCGACTATTTATCGGAATTGAGGCGGATTGCCTCGAAATTTGCATCTGGGGCGCTGAAAACCGAGCCTCCTGCTCCCGGATGATATCGGCAGCCCGCTATACTCGTAATGGCCCCTTCCACTCCAAAAGAGATCATGCCCGCTTCTGATTGATACGTCATAGGCAACCCCTGGCTAAGCCCAACAACGTCAACACCAGCACCCTGCTTCCTTTCATGTTCAGGTTCTGACAGAAGCTCATCGGAATTGCCCACCAGGTGCCTCCTGAAATACAATTCGTATATTGCAAAAGGTTGGGGCGGGCGGATAACGAGCAATTCAAAATTCCGCTTCGTTTAGTCATGAGAGTTCGTGCCGACGCCTCTCTTCAAGATATAAGTGTCGAATTCCACAAGTTGTTCTTCATGGTCAGCCAGAGCTCGAAGAGCGCAGCTCCCGCGTCTCGCCGCGACCAGTTCCATGAGACATTCTACTGCGGCCAATGCCGGAGTCATCGTGTGAATAAATGAAGGAACTTCGGTGCGAACGCGGATCACCGCTTGAGAAATCTTGGCGATTGGAGACAGTTCGCTGTCCGTCAAAGCGACGAGTTTTGCCCCACGGGATACGGCAAACTCGGCTGCCTGTACTGTGAAGCGAGTGTAAGGGCTGACTGTGACCGCTAACAAAACGTCTTCTGGGCCGACTGACCAAAGCGCATCATCGGAGGCACCGCCCATCCCATCGATCAATGTTGTAGGAGAGCCAAGCAATGATCCAACATGGTGCATTAAATAGGCGATGGGAAAGCTTGAACGGCGGCCGATGCAAAAAATTTGTTTCGCCTCCGCAATTAGGTCGGCTGCTGCCGCCAACGCGGCAATCGCGGACGGCTGCGCGAACCTGCTTAGATGACCCTGCAAAGCATTCACTGTATCGCGTATGAGGACGCCATCGCCCCCGATCTCCCCTCGTGTCAACAACTCCTCTCCACTCCCACCGAAGCTTTCCGGCCGTTCCCTGACGCTATCGGCGAATACCTCCTTTAATTTGTCGAAACCATCGAAGCCAAGGCGTTTTGCAAGTCTCGTTAATGTTGCCGGAGGCACTCGTGCTCGGCGTGCCTGCTCCCTCATTGACAGCAGTGCGACCTCTGTCGGATGGTCGACTAACCAACGCGCAGCGACCTTCATTTGCCGCGGAAATCGCTCATAGCTGTTCTTTATGAGACTTGTGGTGGGAAAATCCATTCTTACTTCCTGAAGTCTATTAGGCAAATGCTTAAGCGGCAAAGGTCTTTTCCTTGCCCTATGGATTTAAAGTCACCGTTTTTGTTGAACGTGACCATTCCGCGATGCTCAAACAGCCCGTGTTGGCTACGGCATCCACGCGCTTCAGCGTTCCCCGGAAGCTGGTTTGATTAAATCTTACTTGAAGATCAGGCGATGTGTGTCGACCCAAGCGCACCAACATCGTCATGAGAACCAGGACGGCGCCGAACATGAAATTACTCGATGTGCGGCACGCTGTCTTCTACGTCTCATCATCATAATCTCGTCCTTGACGTTAAGATCGCAGTCCATTGCTTCGCAATCGGGAGCAAGCAAATGATGTGCCAACTACGCAGAATTAGCCAAAGAAGGGATTATTTCCACTCTTCAACTATTTAGGTGAGGATGGGGCAACACGCAGGGCCGAAACTCCGTGTCATGAATCCGACAAATCTTAGTGTCCATTGACCAGTTTTCAGCATGGTCTTAGGAGACATCCGCCTCCCCAATGCGATGACGGGGACCGTTGGAACGACGTGATCGCCAGATTTTGAGAAAGATAGTTCTGGGCCTTGGCCCCATTTGGCGACCTCGTTACCCAACAAGCTTGGGGGTCGTACTTTTTATAGCGCCAACCAAGACGCCCGTCCGGCCGCACGATTGCTTTGGCTCTGCCATACCTCCCAGAGGCAAGTGTAGCTTTATACGCTTGAGTGCACGGACTTCTCCAGAATGTCCAGGCCACACTGCAAGGCCTGCCGTTCAATTGTCAATGGAGGAAGAAGCTTAATAACCTGATCTTCAGCGCCACATCGCTCTACTACAAGCCCGTCTTCAAAGGCTTTCCGTACGATTTGCGCCGCCAATTTGCCGGTACTGCAGTCGAGCCCCAGCATCATGCCCCTTCCACGCACGCAAAAGTTGGAATTTTGGTTGCTTTGGGCGACCTGCTGAAGGCGCTCTCTTAGAATGGATCCTTTTTCGACAACTTCGTTAGATAGCTTTTCATTTGTCCAGTATTTTCGCAAAGCAGCGGTAGCTGTCACGAGTGCGAGATTGTTGCCCCTAAAGGTTCCACTGTGTTCGCCTGGTTGCCATACGTCGAATTCGGGTTTGAGCAGTAAGAGCGACAGCGGCAGCCCACAACCGCTGAGAGACTTCGACAAAAGAACTATGTCCGGAGAAATTTCCGCAAACTCAAAGCTGAAAAAATCGCCCGTTCGTCCGCAGCCCGCCTGAATGTCATCAATAATCAGGAGGATGTCGTTCTTCCTGCAAAGCCGCTCCAGCGACTGCAACCAGTTTCTGCTCGCAGGATTGATGCCGCCCTCACCCTGAACGGTTTCGAGAACAACAGCTGCAGGCAAATCGACGCCACTGCTACCATCCGCAAGCACTTTGTCCAAATATTCTGTAGTATCCTGATCGGGCCCCCAATAACCGTCGTAAGGCATGAAGACCGCGCCGGAAGGAGGAAGACCTGCTGCATTTCGGAAGTATCGATTACCAGTTACAGCAAGCGCGCCCAGGCTCACCCCATGATAACCGTTGGTGAATGAAACGATGCTATGACGTCCAGTGACCTTGCGTGCAAGTTTCAAAGCTGCCTCGACGGCGTCGGCGCCAGTGGGACTGACAAACTGGTATTTGTATGTAAGACCACGTGGGCGCAATATCAGCTCGTCAAACAACTCCATAAACTCTCGTTTCGCCGACGTAGCCATGTCTAATGCGTGGACAACCCGATTTGATTGCAGGTATTCCACGGCAGCACTTAAGATATACGAGTCGTTGTGACCGTAGTTGAGCGCACTCGCTCCGGAAAGAAAATCGATGAACGCACAACCATTTTCGTCTTCGAGGATGGTTCCTGCCGCTTTCGTGAAGACCACGGGGAATGATCGTGAATAGGATCGCACGTTCGATTCATGGTTTTCAAAGGCAGATAGGGAATTGGAAATGCTGTCGTTACTCACGATTATCTCCTCAACCAGAAGCCATGACCCAGCAGCGCCTGTACCCTTGAAGCTCAGCGCAACGCCTCGATATCCGGCGTCCATTTGGAAAGCTTCCGCAACTCTATACGACCATTGCTAACTGTGCTCCTACCTGGAATGATAGTGTTCCTACTTTGCTTATAATTGGCCTATCGCAGGAAAACAGAGCTGCGGCAGTGGCAGCACTGCCGCCTATAGATGAACAATCGCCTCCTACAGCTCGATATATCCGAGATTTATTGCCTTAATAGCCGCGACCGTTCTGCTGGCAGCGTCCAACTTTCGCATGACGTTTTTAACGTGAAAATTAACAGTATTTTCAGATATCCTCATAATAATTCCAATGTCCCATGACGACTTTCCCCGTGCTACCCAGAGAATACATTCTTTCTCCCTAAGCGAGAGCTCAGGCACTTTCTCCATGACATTCGAACTCCCGACATTAGCAAGTCTCAGATGGAAATGTATCGCCGCTAGTTGTAAGTAGGCGATTGCCCTTTGGTGGAATTCACGCTCAATCTGCTGGGCAAAACTCATGATGGCGAAGCTTCCGGCCGAGCTGCGCAATGGAATAGTAATGCCTGACCTTACGCCAAAGCTTGCAGCCTCGTCGAAGATGCGCCGTTCGCTTGGAGTTGTGCTCGAGCCAACGTATGCCTCCCTCCATTGAATAGGGCCTGATCGCATTCGACTTTCCTTGATAATAGGAGCTTTCCGATCATAACCCATTTCGAGACACCGCTTCTGCCATTCATAAGGATAGTTCAGGATCTCAAATGAAGGGCGTCGAACCGGCTGTAAAACCTTGCGCTCGGTTGTAAGAGGACCGTAGGCTATCCACTTGCAGCCAAGATTCAGAGCAAAAGCTGATAAGTGCTCAAATAACTGTTTAGACTGAACGATGGTATGTGTCTGGTCAAGAAATCGGCCGAACTCGACCGCAAGTTCCCCTCGATTTAAAGCTTGAGAAGATGGCGAGAGGTCCGAGGAATTCAGATCGGCAACTCGGCCGGTCTGCTTACTGACTTGAGTAGAATCGCAACCACCCCGAAACAATCGATGCTCTCTCTCGGGCAAATAATGGCACGCCATGCTGTCGTCAGTGCATGACGCCGCTGGCCATGAGCGGCTGCGGCTCTCCGAGCCTCCGGCGAACGTTATCGCTAAAGCTTTGGAAGCGGGCTTTGGAAGAGCTGACATCCTGCTTTCGTCCCGTTTTTCCGAGGGGTCGGAATTGCTGTCCGTAGTTCAAGAGTCGTGCCAATTTGAAAGAACCCGCAGAGCCTCTACCAAATTTTTTTAGCCGTTTATGCGAAATGCAGCAGCAAATCAGCCGAGTACGTCGCGCCCTGGCTGGACAAACCTGACAATAGTTCTCTTATGAGTGGCTAACGCCTGTGACGTATGTATGAAAGTGCTCGAAGCAAGAAGAAAGCAATTCGCTGGTTTGCATACGCGCAATTCGGCTCAGGCACCGAGCTTTTTGCACCGAGCTTTGCATTTCGATAACAGGGACCGCATCTGGGGCATTAAAGATTGCACCGCGGAAGGAACAGGGTTGCGGCCAGGTTCTTCAGTTGCGGCACTCAAGATCTTGCTGCATGCATGTCGGTGTTCATCGTATTTCGCCCGGTTCGGCACACATGACATAGATTGGATGACCGTGAAACCCAAATGCTGCTTCAAAGAACTCCGCATCGTCATGCGAACGACGTTGACGTCTCCGCCCAATCCTCCGAACTAACGCCGCATCAAATTTATAAACGCCGACGAGGCTCAAATCTGCAGACGCACTTTTATGGCTGTCGGAGCCTTCGGGTACGATTGCTGTAAGGCGTTGCGCTTTGCCCGTCAGCACTCGTAGCGATCGTTTGCCGAGTGACTGGCTCACAACGACAATGTTGCGATATGATGACCGTACCAGGCGCTCCAGCATTGTCAAATTGATCACCATTTCCGCGGTAAATATCAAAACTACTCCATCGACATCAGCGACTTCCTCTGCCGCTGTCACATCAATAAGACGCCCGGGATATGGCATGCGCAGTGGGCATACGCGGAGCTCCATATCAAACAGCTCGTGACAGAAACGATGATCGACCTCGCCCATGCCTCCTAGTCCAAGGATAATTGTCTTTTGCACGCCAACACGTGCCAATTGAGATAATAAATGTTGCAGAACGGACGTGCCGCCGACCATAACTGCGCTGGCTGGGAAGCGCTCTTTGCCAATTAATTTAATATGTCGGGGGCTTGCGATAACGATCGCACATTTCTCCATTAGCAGTGCCCTCGGATCGTGCACAGAAGGTGAGACTAACTCTGCAACGTACTGGGTCCACTCCCTAATCAGATAGTTGACTGGTTGGTGGATCAGCGTCTCTTCCGGGCTCATGTCCAAACGCTATTCGCAGCCATCGGCGACGGCGAAGCATCAAGATCAGAGGGTCGAACAGGTGATCCGCGTCAAGAGTGTGTGGCTGGTCTTTCTGCCGCTGACAGATCCATTTCTTCACGAACCGAAAGCGCGTGTTAATGCAAGGTCGCTGGCTACAGATCCGGTTGGAGTATCTTTGCTTTAGCGACAAAGCGCTCAAGTCGGAGACTTCAAACATGTGCGCTCAGTTTTAGAACCATGGCACTGTTTCAAAACAATCTTTTCATTGGCACGATGTGTGCATGGTTATCCCCAAAATTGCCGACTGAGGAGTGAACTCCCTCCAGGATCAATTCGCCGACACGCCGTGATGGAAGGCTTCTGCGTGAGCCGCAGTTCTACAAACTGGATTTTGGAGATAAGTGCAAAACTTTGTTGGCGAAAAAATCTGAAGGTCGGTCGAACTTTCAATCAAGGATCTCACGCGATGTCGAAGAACGAGACTAATCGGGATTTCCACTCAGCGGCGGTGCTTATCACTGCACCAGACGATTGCTCTGGTCAGTTCTTGGAATGCGCATGTAAGTACATCAATACCAGCCATGGGAATGCCCTCGCCAAACACTTCCAAGAGGCGACGCCAGATGTGGTGTTTCTTAGGACGCATTTCCCTGACATTGAGACGCAGACGCTCTGTATTCGCCTGCGTCTTTCTCGTCGGGCGCGGTCAATGTCGATCATTGCGTTTGCAGCGGTTGCTGATGAAGTAACTCAAGAAGACACGGCCGCTTTCGACGACAATGAGCATGTTAGCCGATCGCGAGAGATAACGCTGACGAGCATCGGCAGAATCTTGGCCGGCTCGTGTCGGAGTTCCATTACCAGCCATCAAGAACTACTTGCCTTTCACGACATTGAATTGGATGTGGCCACCCATCGTGTGCGCCGAAACGGCCGGACGATTCATCTAGCTCCAACCCAGTTCCGCCTGCTGGAGCACTTTATGAGGAACCCATACCGGGCGTACTCGCGAGATGAACTAAAGAATGCAGCTTGGCCGCATGCCGTTCATATCGGGCCTCGCACCATCGATGTTCACATCGGTAACTTGCGCGCGGCTCTAAATAGGGATAGCGACCGCGATCTGATACGGACTATAAGATCTGTCGGCTACGCGCTTTCCGAGAAACCGGATTCGTAATTGCGGGATCGGCCTGAAGGCAGGCCGTGTAAGCGGCGCCCATTTGGCTGCGTCTTGATCAGTCAAAATAGGCGCACCCAATAGAGTAGGCATTATAATTAAAACAGCGCTTGATATTCAGCGTTTTCAGGCGAGGATTTTTTGATCGCCAACGTATGCCAATGTCGCTGATAGGGGCGAATTTTCATGTTGCTGAGATTGGAAAAAGGTTGTCGTCCGCAGTACTATTGCTTATTGGCGCATCCGCGGAACCTTAAAAGTCCAGGGCATCCATGGAGGCTCTTTTGGAATCAGCCGTTGCGAAACGTGTAGCTATAAGCATTGATTGCCGGCGAGCCGCCGAGATGCACGTAAAGGATTCTAGATCCTTCTGAAAAGAAGCCTTTGCTGATGAGATCTATCATCCCTTGCATTGATTTACCCTCGTAGACGGGATCAGTGATTATGCCTTCCAGCCCCGCGCAAAGGCGGATGGCCTCCTTTGTTTGTTCGGAAGGAATGCCATAACGAGGGTGCGCGTAGTCGGCGAGCAATACCACATCATCGGGGGTAATTTCCCTTCCGAGCTCGACGAGCTTTGCGGTATGCTGGACAATATCGAGCACCTGCGACTTGGCCTGGAGGGGGGTTGCCGAACCATCGATACCGATTACGTTGCGCTGTCGCCCATCCTTGGCGAACCCGACGACCATGCCGGCTTGTGTCGAACCAGTAACGGTGCAAACCACGATATAGTCAAAGGCAAAACCAAGCTGTTTTTCCTGCGCGCGCACTTCCTCGGCAAAACCCACATAGCCGAGACCGCCATATTTATGGACAGACGCACCGGCTGGAATCGCATAGGGTCTGCCGCCCTTTTGCTTGACGTCGTCGAGCGCCCGTTCCCAACTGCTGCGGATGCCGATATCGAAGCCGTCATCGACTAGCCGCACCTCCGCTCCCATGATCCGGCTCAGAAGAATATTGCCGACGCGATCGTATACAGCGTCCTCATATGGTACCCAATCCTCCTGCACGAGAAGGCATTTCATGCCGATTTTAGCGGCAACCGCGGCGACCATACGGGTATGGTTGGACTGCACGCCACCAATGGAAACAAGCGTATCGGCATTGGACGCGATCGCGTCTGGAATGATGTACTCGAGTTTGCGGAGCTTGTTGCCGCCGAACGCCAGACCCGAGTTGCAGTCCTCGCGCTTGGCGTAGATCTCCACCTTGCCTCCTAGATACTCACTGAGGCGGTGAAGCTTTTCGATAGGCGTGGGGCCGAAGGTAAGGGGATATCGTTCAAAATTTCTCAGCATTTTTTCTCCAAATGCGGCCTTAGATCCAAGTCAGCTATGCACGATCCTTAAGCTATTGGCGGCGCTCTCCTACGTTCGAAACAATCGCATTGTCCCCTCGCCTGCATTGATCATCGAGACGACGCAACTCCCGGCCCGATCCTCTCCGCACAAACGTCAACGCGACCGAACAGCAATAAACTCTTTGGGTTGCAACACGGTAGAAGCCATCGCTGACGGTCATGTCGTGTAGTTGCTCCAATAACGTCATGCTCGATGATCAATGTCTCATCCAAGCAGCCCGAGGCTCACAACTGATCTATTCCCGGCCTTCAAGGGCAGCAAACCGCACCATCCAGCCAAGCTGGAGGACATCGGACTAGTTCAGTCTTTCTTTTCGCAATGCTCTGGCCGGTAGCGCATTTCCTCGAGATCATCAAAACGCAAGACCCGCCGGCTCCTCTTTAAAGCGCAACTGGCCCGCCAGATCAGGAAGAGCACGCTTGCGAAATAGGCCAACTGAAGAAGGAGCCAAATATCCACCGTCGTGACCATTGCTCTGCGGATGGAATGTGAAACGAAGTAAGCGCCTAGAAGGCTGAAGCACATGACTAGTTGCAGGAGGCGACAGAAAATTGCAAAAGGCACAGTCGTTCTCCGGGTTTATACGCCAGCACATGAAGCGAGCTTGTCAGCCGCTATATGAATCTGACAGTTCTTCGGGCAGACGCGGGCGCAGGCGCCGCAGCCGATACAGCCCCCTGCTTCGTCCACAACCATGATCATACGATTGAGTTCGCCATCGAAGTCGTCGTCTTCGTCATCGCAGATGCCGAGGATTTCACCCGCTTCATTGGCGCCGTAAAGATGCATGACATCGCGCGAGCAGACCTTGAAGCAGCGGCCGCAGCCGATGCAAGTTTTGCCATCGATAGCGGTCAGATACTCCGGCACCCAGGTGGATCCGTCACGGGTAACAAAAGTCCCGGTCATCGTGAATCCTCCAAGGCGGCAAGCTGTTTCTTTGCCGCATTCAATTCGGCGAACGCGTCGAACGTTTTTTCTGCGATCGTCTTGATCTTGGGCCAGTTGACCGGGAGGTCCTCGGCAAGGTCGTGTAACTCCATTTTCGCAGTTGCCGCTCGTGACTGTAATTTACGGACCTTCTGAAGCTGCTCCACAATGTCTGACATTATATCTTTCCTTAAAAACTGATTTCATGGCGCCCGCGCCACATCGGGGTAGGCTTTTATGGCGATGACAGCATCATCGACCAATTTTGTGCCGGCCTCGGTGAGTTTGCGAAGCGTCTCAAAGCCGAACCGATGGACGTCTCGGAGCGTTTTTGACAAAACGACCAAACGCCCTGTCGTCAGAACCACTCGCCCGAAGCCCTCCGGGTTCATCGTCACGATCGAGGAGGCGACGAGGCCGGAGTTTTCCTCGATTTCCAGCCCGACGCAGGTGTAAAAGATTTGAAGCCTCCATATCACGTCCGGATCGGGATCGCCGATGATTGGCATCTGCCGGCGCTGCTCCTTCGTCACAATGAAATCGGCAACTAGGTCAGTGTCCGACTTTCCGTCCCACGACCCATGAGTATCCTGCGCCCTCACCACGCGAACCAAGCGCCTCATGAACGGGGTTGCCATAGCGTCGCTATCATCATCTGCGAGTGTATTCGCAAGGTTGCTGGGCGAAGTCATCGCCGATCTCCTTTAATCTTCGTCGTCGAAGAACGGCTTGGCGAGACCCATGCCGGCGTCTGCAAGCACCTTGCGCAGCCATGGCGGCGGGGCAGTTTTTAGCATGGTCTGGGCGCGCGTCAGCACCTCTTCGATGGACGATGGCTCCGGCACCTTGATCGGATGGATTTTTGCCGAGACGACTTTCGCGGCGGAGGGGCCGCCGATCGCCAGGCAGAACAGCAGGTGGCATCCCTTCAACGCCTCGACCCTCATCGTGATGCGATCAGTGCCGCCGTCGTTCGTGTGCTTGCCGCTTTCGTCTGTTGCTTCACCAAAATCGACGGCTTCGACGATTTCCCAACTGGTCGGAGTGACGTCATAGACAGCAAAAAGCTTGGCAGACCCGAAATGCGCATTCAGCCTCTTCAGGTCCTGTGTCGCGATCGCAACGCGCAGAACTCCCTTCGGGCACTCTGGCGCAGGGGCTGGCCCCTCGTCAGTGACGAGTGAAAGACGTCTGACGGCCGTCATTTTTTGCCTCCATGTCTTGCAAAGGATTGAGCGCTTCGGGGCTCGGCCGGCGGCAGTGCGACTGAAAAATGTTGGCGGCCTCGAACAGGAAGTTGCGCGCGCCCTCATAGAGGATGGTTTTCTTATGCTGGCTGCCCAGCCGGTCAAAGATCGGAAAGCCGACCCTCATCAGCGGAATGCCAAGCCGCTCAGCAGCCTGACGGCCATGGGAATGGGTCACGATCAAGTCACCGCCAGCGTGACGCGCCATGGTTTCGAGATCGGAAAGGTCGCCGACCTGAACTGCGTCGGCCGGCACCTTCTGCAGAATGCTGCTTGTGCCGGTGGTCGAAACGGCGGCGACGATTTCAGCGCCCATACCCTTGAAGAACGTCGCAAGTTGAAAGAGATGATCCGGCTCCGCGGCAATCGCAATGCGCTTGCCGCCGAAATGAAAATGGCCGTCGAGGAGTGCGTCCTGCAATTGCGCGCGCCGCCGCCGCACCGAGGCCGGCACGGGATTGCCGGCGATCATCGCCAGCATGGTCATGAAACGGTCGATTGCCCTTAAGCCGACAAGCTGCTCGAAGAGGACATAAGGCACGCCGGTCTTCGCCTGCAGTGCCACGGCGGCCGTGCGCATATGCTCGCCAATCGCAACCGCCTGGAAGCAGGTGCCAAGTTCGCGGATTTCCTCGACTTTCGTGCCGCCATAGGTAGTCGGCACCCAACGGTCGTCAGGAACCGTGCCGTCGAGCGAGCCAGAGACGTCGGGCAGGATCACGGGCTTCAGACCAAAGCTTTCGACCGTTTCGCGCAGAAGTTCAATATCGGCGACTGTCAGGTGCCAACCGGGCAGGATCGCAATCTTCTTCAGATCGCGGGGCCGACCGCCTGGGGTCGTAATGCCTTCGATTATGGAGGTGACAGCCTTTGCCCAACCCTCCTCGATCGCGCCGTCGAAATCCGGTGTGCTCGCTAGCACGACCTCGGTACCTGCTAGCTCTTCGGCACGCTCCAGCTTGATATTGACAAGATCGCCCTCGAAATTTTCGCCGCGGGTTTCCACCAGCGCCGTCGTGCAGATCCCGATCAGCTTCGGTTTTGCGCGTTTTTTAACATTAAGGAGCGCCTCTTCCAGATTGCCGGCGCCGCCGAGGATCGTCGCGACGGCGTCCATCGCGGTTGTCTGCAGAGGAATCGCCTCCTTGAAATGGCGCACGAAGAGCACGAGCGCGAAGCTGGTACAACCTTGGCTGCCGTGGAACAGCGGTATCGCACCATCGACGCCAAGATAGGCTAGAGCGGCACCGAGGGGCTGCGACGATTTCAGCGGATTGACCGCCGCCGACTTGGTCTGCGGGAGAATGCAGGCCATCAGCTTTCCTCACTACCTGCGGAAGCCGCCGGCGGAGGCGCCGACGGGATCTGTGAGGCGGGGAAGGTCTCGGTCTCGCTTTGCGTGTTTTGCAGTTCTTCCTTCATTGCGGGCTGGGCGTCCCATGGTGCCGGCTCCCGCACCTCACTCCAGATCGGGTTGTGGATAGCAAGATCGATCTGGCGAACGAGCTCCACCATACCGGCATAGCCGGCATAGGGATGATGGCGCTCCTGGTTGATATCAAGCCAAGGCGTTTTTGCCTTCAGCGCGACATATTGCGTACGCCCACCAGACAGCATGATGTCGGCTTTGTGTTCTGCGAGAATGTCGTACATCTCGCGCGGTCCCATCGATTCGAACATGCGGTGATCCTCCTTCAGAATTTCCTTGATGCGCTCCTTGTCTTCGGCGGTCGATTTCTTGGTCGAGGTGCCGACAATTTCGACGCCGATCTCCATCAGCGCGTGGGCAATCGACCATGCCTTCACGCCTCCGGTATTAAGCAGCACGCGCTTGCCTTGAAGCCGCGCCCGGTATGCCGCGAGCTTTTTCCATGCAATCGCCTCCTGCTCTGTGATCAGTGCTTCGGTGCGCTCAAGAATTTCCGGATCGGCACCCTTCGTGACGAGCAGCTCAGCGATCTGCCGCAGCGATTGCGACGTGTCGGTGATGCCGTAGAAGGACCCTTCGAAGAACGGAATATCCCAGAGTTCCTCCATTTTGCGGGCAAGATTTATGAGTGCGGTCGAGCACACCATCATCGCTGCCCGGGCACGATGGGCGGAGGCGATGTCACGATAGCGTGCGTCACCGGGGATGCAGGCGCGTACGCGGATGCCAAGCCGGTCAAGAAGCGGCTTTACCAGCCAGAACTCGCCGGAAAGATTGAATTCGCCGAGAATATTGATGTCGTAAGGACCGGCATCGTCCGGCTCCACCGTGCCGATGACATGATCGAGCAGCGCCTCGCCGGCGAGCTTGTTTCCAAGATTCTTGGAGCCGGAAAAGCCGGGCGCATTGACCGGCACCACCGGCAAGCCGAATTTTTCCGCAGCACGCTTGCAGACGGCTTCAATGTCGTCGCCGATCAGCGCCGTAACGCACGTCGAATAGACAAAGATCGCCGGCGGCGCGTAGGTTTCCTTGATCTCGCGGATCGCTTTGAAAAGCTTCCGCTCGCCGTGACCCATCACCACGTCGAGTTCCGTGAGATCGGTGGTGAAGCTCGTGCGCCAGAGCGTAGGGCCGGACGAAGCCGTACCACGGTTATCCCAGGAATTGCCTTCGCAGGCGAGCGGGGCATGAATCAGATGCGCAACGTCGGTGATCGGCTGCAGCACGATCTTTGCCCCGTCGAACGCGCAGCCGCCGGCTGCCGCCCCCGGAGTGAGCGGCTTGGAACAACCCTTCTTGCGCACGTTGGCATCTTTGCCCCGGTTCATCTCGCAAGCGGGCTCCTCGAAGACGTCCTGGATCCTGGCATCGAGCAAGCGGCTTGCGCCGGTCTTGGATGTCGATTGAAAGACGCTCGGCGGCGGAGCCGAGCGTTTGCCGTTAGCGTGTGAGGTCATAGGAATAGTCCGTGACACCTGTTTGGCTCGTCTCGCGGTCAAGTTTGTCGAAGATCGTATCGAGGATTGTCGTTAAGACACGCAGTCCGCCTTGGTAGCCCATCAGTGGGAAGCGATGATGATGGTGCCGGTCGAAAATCGGAAACGTCAGGCGGATCAGCGGCGTGCCGGTGTCGCGCTCCAGATATTTGCCATAGGAATTGCCGATCAGGAGGTCCACCGGTTCGGTGAAGAGCAGTGAGCGCAGTGCCCAGAGGTCCTTGCCCGCCCAGACCTTGGCATCCTTTCCGAACGGCGAGGATGCAAGCAATGCCTTCATTTCGCTTTCCCAGGCAGATGTGCCGTTGGTCGCGAGACAATGTGTCGGCTCGCCGCCGGTTTCCATCACGAACCGGGCCACCGCATAGACAAAATCTGGATCGCCGTAGATCGCGTATTTCTTTCCGTGCAGCCAGGCTTGACTGTCTGCCATGGCGTCGACGAGGCGCCCACGCTCGAGTGCGATCGCCGAAGGGATTTCCTTGCCGGAAATCTCCGAGATTTTCACCAGCAATTCGTCGGTCGCTTTGACGCCAAGGGGATAATGGAAGGAAGCCGTCGGCTGTCCGAGCTCTTTGCAATATTCCAGCGTCTTGCGGGTGTTGTAGTGCTGCAGCGACAGTGTCGCTTCGGCGCCAAGAGCTTCTTTGACGTCTCCGATCGTGGTGCCGCCATCATACATGCGATACATGCCGTCCGAGGGAGTATCGAACTGGTCGGAGGCGTCCTGGATGAGCGTATACGATACGCCCATGAGGTTCAGCAGGCGCTTGAGCTCGCGGTTGTTGCCGACGCAGAAGCCGTCGAATCCCGGGATGATGTTGATGGTGCCGTTTGGTTGCTTGCGCTCCCTGCCCTTCCAAAAGTGCTCCAGGATGCCCTTGACCATGCCGTCATAGCCATCGACGTGGCTGCCGACGAAAGCGGGTGTGTGGGCGAAAGGAACATCCAAGTCGGAAGGGACCGAGCCTTCGTTCTTGGCGTTTTCGATAAAGCCGTGCAAATCGTCACCGATAACCTCCGCCATGCAGGTGGTCGAGACGGCAATCATCGACGGGTCGTAAAGCGCATAGGTATTGGCGAGCCCGTCGACCATGTTCTTCAGTCCGCCGAATACCGCCGCGTCCTCAGTCATCGAGGAAGAAACCGCCGACGAAGGCTCCTTGAAATGTCGCGAAAGGTGCGATCTGTAATAGGCAACGCAGCCCTGGCTACCATGCACGAAGGACATGGTCCGCTCAAAGCCCGCGGCCGCAAACACTGCGCCGAGCGGCTGGCAGGCTTTGGCGGGATTTATCACGAGGGCTTCGCGGGCGAGATTTTTCTCCCTGTATTCCCAGGTCTTGGTGTATTCGCTTTGATCGGCAACGACCTGGTCCGGGTGCGGACATTCGAAATTCAGCTTCTTTTCGGCAAGCATTCGCCTGTATTCCGGCTCGCGGAACAGGGGCGCGTGGTCGAGAATTTTTTCCGCCGACTGCGGCATGGTAATCGCCTTTCTTTTCATCGTGCCGCACGGGTGGCGGCAAAGAACGTCGAGATGTTTGAGATTTGCGGATCAAGTCCGCGGCGAGAGCCTAGCCTGCCCCTGCTCCAAGACAGGCCAGGCCCTCATTCGGCCGCAACCGCCTCAGCCGGCGCGACCTTTTTCTTCCAGGGGGCGTCGTAGAGATCCCAGACTGGATTGTTGATGGCGAGGTCCATGTCTTTGGCAAAGATGGCAAAGCCGTCGTAGCCGTGATACGGACCGGAGTAATCCCACGAATGCATCTGGCGGAACGGAATGCCCATCTTCTGCACCGGGTACTTTTCCTTGATCCCGGAGCCAACGAGATCGGGACGGATCCCCTCGATGAACTTTTCCAGTTCATAACCGGTCACGTCGTCGTAGATGAGCGTGCCTTTTTTCACGTAATGGCCGGTGCGCTGATAGTCGTCGTTGTGGGCGAACTCGTAACCGGTGCCGACGATCTCCATGCCGAGATCCTCGTAGGCCGTGACCACGTGACGGGGGCGCAAACCGCCGACGTAGAGCATCACCGTCTTGCCTTCGAGGCGTGGCCGGTATTTGGCGATGACGGCGTCGACCAAAGGTCGGTACTTGGCGATGACTTTTTCGGTCTTTTCCTCGATTTCGGGCCCGAAATGCTTGGCAAGCTTGCGCAGAGAGGCTTCGATCTGCGAGGGACCAAAGAAATTGTATTCCATCCATGGAATGCCGTACTTTTCCTCCATGTGCCGGCAGATGTAGTTCATCGACCGGTAGCAGTGGATGAGGTTGAGCTTGGCCTTCGGCGCCCGTTCCACTTCGGCAAGCGTGGCGTCTCCCGACCAATTGCCGACCACGCGCAACCCCATCTCCTCCAGGAGGATGCGCGTGGCCCACGCATCGCCGCCGATATTGTAATCGCCGACGACGTTGATGTCGTAAGGACCCGCCTCGAACTCGACATCCGTTTTATCGAAAACCCAGTCACGGATGGAATCGTTGGCAATATGATGGCCGAGCGATTGCGATACGCCGCGGAAACCTTCGCAGCGCACCGGCACGATCGTCTTTTCGTATTCCTTCGCCTTCTTGCGCGACACGGCCTCGATGTCATCGCCTATAAGACCGATCGGGCATTCGGATTGGATGCTGACGCCTTTGTTCAGTGGGAATAATTCCTCGATCTCATCGATGATCTTGTCCAACCTCTTGTCGCCGCCGAAAACGATGTCTTTTTCCTGAAAGTCGGAGGTGAACTGCATCGTCACGAAGGTGTCGATCCCTGTGGTGCCGACATAATAATTGCGACGCTGCGACCAAGAATATTGGCCGCAACCAACCGGTCCGTGGGAGATGTGGACCATATCCTTGATCGGCCCCCACACGACACCTTTGGAGCCGGCATAGGCGCAGCCGCGGATGGTCATCACGCCCGGAATGGATTTGATATTCGATTTGACGCTGCATTCGGAAAGGACGTCCTCCTCCTTGTCGGTCGCGTCTGCGCCCGTTGCAACGCTGAGGTGCTTGTTGCGGCGCTTCGCCGCCTTGTCCGGATATTGCGACAGCACGTCCGCAATAAGCTTTTCATGCAAAGCGCCGTTTTTCTCGTAGTCGAGGCTCATAGGGCCTGCCCTCTTTTAAGGTTCGGATGACGCCTCGCGCTGAGGCGCGTTCTGAGGAAGGACGCGCCGGGTCAAGGGCCGGCGCGTCCGTCGAAAGCGGCGGTTATTGGGCGGCCGCCACCTTCGATTCCTTGGCCTGGAGTTCCGCAAGCATCTGCTCGTCGGTCTTCATGATGCCGAAGTCGAGCAGCATGTCCTCGAGCTCTTCCATGGTGATCGGGGTTGGGACGGTCCCTTGACCCGAATTGGCGTGGATCTTCTCAGCCAGGGTGCGATATTCTCCGGCCTGTTTGGAATCCGGCGCATACTGGATGACCGTCATTTTCCTGAGCTCGGCGTGTTGGACGATGTTGTCGCGCGGCACGAAATGGATGAGCTTGGAATTGAGCCTAGACGCGAGGGCCTCGGCGAGGTCGACCTCTCGGTCTGTCTGGCGCTCGTTGCAGATCAGACCACCGAGCCGCACGCCGCCTGCATGGGCATATTTCAGGATGCCCTTAGCGATGTTGTTTGCCGCGTAAAGCGCCATCATCTCGCCGGACATGACGATATAGATTTCCTGGGCCTTGTTCTCGCGGATCGGCATGGCGAAGCCGCCGCACACGACGTCGCCGAGCACGTCATAGGAGACATAGTCGACATTGTCGTAGGCGCCGTTTTCCTCAAGGAAGTTGATGGAGGTGATGACGCCGCGGCCGGCGCAACCAACACCCGGCTCTGGGCCGCCGGACTCCACGCACTTGATGCCCTTATAGCCGATTTTGAGCACGTCCTCGAGTTCGAGATCTTCCACCGAACCTTCTTGTGCCGCTAGATGCAGCACGGTGTCCTGCGCCTTCGAGTTCAGGATCAGGCGGGTGGAGTCGGCTTTGGGATCGCAGCCGACGATCAGGATCTTCTGCCCGAGATCGACGAGGGCTGCGAGCGTATTTTGTGAGGTGGTGGACTTGCCGATGCCCCCTTTGCCGTAGAATGCGATTTGACGCAAATCTGACATGTTGCCTTCCTTCTTTCGTTCCATCCATCGCGGAGTACGGTCGGCAGCTCGCGCCGCCCGCCAAGAAGCGGTTCAAAACGCGTGCCAAGTTGGCAGCCGACTTGAAGGGAAACTCTCTTGATTGTTTTTCAGCTATTTAGCCGCGTCAGACATATGCTCCAACTGGACAAGCCTTTGTCGCGGGCCCGACAAATCGGACGCAAGGTGTCGCAGTAAACTGATAAAGTCTGACGATCGGAGGGTGCCGCAGGTTGGCAAAGACCAACAGCAGGGCCAAGGAACTTTTAAAATTGAAGACAATCCAACATCGAATCACGCCAATGGCGAAGCACCCGATTCTGCCTCAGCCAAACCAGCGGAGACCCAAACTGCATGTTGCGCCGCATCACGCCCCAGGATCGAAAGCGGTATATCCATGCGGCGCGACACACACGAAACTGATACGAGATTTGGCACTTGCGCTTTTCGCAGCGGTAAGCGCGGGGATCCAGGTGAGCTGGACAATATTTCTGCTGGCCGGTCGCGGGTAGGCTCGCATGCCTAATGGCTTGGAAAGTTTAAATGCATCGGAACCGCAACAGGCGAGGCGGACATTTCATCCGGCGTAAACTTTCGCACGAGTGGGCTTCATTGTCGGAGCATCTGGACGCTCCGCAGCCGGCGGCGAAACCATCCGGGCTGCCTCCCGCATCAATGTCTCCCGCATCCAGAGGCTTGCCGCATCGCTATTGTGGAGGGCCGGCCATTGGAGGGCTTCTGTTAGTGTGGCGATCGGAAGCGGAAGCTCCATGATGCGCAGGGGCGTCGTTTTCGCGCAGTGCTGCGCCAGCCGCAAAGGCATCGTCCCAATGCGGTCGGTACCCGCCAGCATGGGCGGTATCATGCTAAAGGATTGCACCACAACCTCGATACGTCGCTTGAAACCACGCTCGCGCAAATACCACTCGTCAATGGCAGGCCTGCGGCTACTTCCAAATCTGACCGCAACATGACCCATCGACATGTATTGCTCGAACGTGAACGGCTCTGTTAGCTGCTTGTTCGTACTGCACCCTACGCACACGAATATATCGTCGAACAGTGCAGCATGAGGATGCTTCGACATGAACACTTCAGGCATAATGAGAAAGTCGACGTCGCCGCGCTGGATGAGCTCATCGAAGTCGTCTGAAACAGGTAGAAACTCGAAGCTGATGGCAGGAGCTTCCTGCGCCATACGCTCGACGACCTTTTCAAGAAACACGAGTGTGACGTAGTCGGATAGGATGATCTTGAAGCAGCGATCCGAATGAGCCGGGTCGAACGGCTCCCAGGTAATAACGGAGAGCTGGATATACAGCAAAGCCTCCCGGACCGCCACGGCGAGCCTTTCGGCACGTGGCGTTGGGACAAGTTCACGGCCCACCATCGTAAAGAGATCGTCGCTGAAATACGTTCGCAGCCGGGCGACGGCCGCGCTCATTGCGGGCTGGCTCAGATTGATGCTTCGTGCCGCTGCTGTGAGGTTGCGCTCGGTCATGAGGGCGTCGAGCACGACAAGGAGATTTAGATCAAGACCTTTAAAGCGCATGTTTTCCTTCATCCACGGCGTGGAGGTGTGCCATACACGCCATCGATCATCGTGCCTATTGAAAGAATACAAGTTGACCAAAATCAAGTAAATCGAGTGCACATTTGTATTGGATCGCCCGAAGGGTCGCATAAAATGGTGTTCGGGATCTTTGCGGTCTGCTCTCGTTGCGCGCCTTGGCAAATCTCTTAACCGGGCAACCTCCTTGGGGTCGGTCGTGAGACGACAAGACATGGAACTTCCGCGCATCGATGCGTGGTATCGGACAAAATTTCGAGCCAACCCAGGAGCTCGGCATAAGGGCCTCCGCTCACGTCCTCGCGGCAAAAGCAATCGCTTGGTTCGAATACTTGAGCGAACGTGGCGAACAGGTGCCGTTAAGAACATTCCAACTGCCGTGCAACAAAACGTCTCGCGAAGGAGGTGGTTACTGCCTGCGCGCATTAGGATCTGCTTAACCCCCACCCCAAACTATTGGCGATCTGAACTCCCGTGGGGAGTCTTCAACAGGAAGATGCCCTACCAAATCCCGCTTGCGATCGGCATCATGAATAGGTCTAAGTCCCTGAACTTGTAAAGTTATGTCTTGATTTATCCATGTCGTAAATAAGCCACATCTAAACAATAGATTTGCCAAACCTGTGGGGAATTGGAGTAAGGTCCCTATGTCCCCGGCTTTGATCGTATTCGCCGAACAAACTTTAGGGAAATTGATGTTCAGTCATGCAATCAAAGTCGGTGCTCCCGATTTCCGTTCATTTGGCTAGGTCCGACCGAGCCGAAATTTGGGTTCCATAAAGGGAGCAACGACACATTCCCTTGAACGATCCTCCCTGGATAAGATCAGCAAAGGCGGCGTGCGAGAGCATACCGCCTTTGCACATTCCGTCGATTCGTCACTGGATTTCGTAGCATCAACAGGAACACGCTCTGTCGAGACTAGAGTGCAGGTTCTGCCCACAGGAGGAACTTCCATCATCCATGAAAGGCCATCGAATGCTTAGTCCCGCAAACTCCAACCCGAAGGACCTCGAGGCCATCGCGCGCAACGGTGGGGTACTTCGCCGGATCGCGTCCCGAATTCCGACCTATCTCACGGATATGCGGGAGAATCCGGCTTGGCTACCAATGTTCCTGCTGGCACGTACAATGCCGTTCCGCAAGGCACATTGGCTGAGCGCAAGACCAGCGTCGCGGCAGGAAAGTGGCAAGCCCTCGATGTTTGGCGATCTCAGGGCAGAGGCGATCGCGGACGAATTGAGAAGAACGGGCCTTTTTTCCGGTTTGAACCTTCCAGCCGCAATCCACGAGGAAATTGCCCGTTTTGGACATGAGACTCCTTGCTTCGGCAATTTCGACCGAAGGTTTGACTTCTTGGCCAGCGACCATGCCGAAGCCGAGCGGTGGTTTGGCCGGACGATACTAAGTGGCCACCATTACGAACGAGCTTTGAGATGTGATGCCGTCGTTGCCGTTCAGCAAGATCCGCTGCTTCTCGACGTGGCAAGGCATTATCTCGGCGGCAATGCCAGATTGATCACCACGCGGACGTGGTGGAGCTTTCCGACGAAAAATGCCTCGGATGCGGATCTGAGCCGCGCTTCCTTCAAGTTTCACTTCGATCTCGATGATTGGCGGATGCTGAAGTTTTTCTTTTATCTCTCCGACGTCGATGCCAATTCCGGTCCGCATGTCTACGTGCGCGGCAGCCACAACCGTCGGCGCTTGAAGCATCAATTGACGCTGCTCGTCGGCCATCCGGCGCACGAGGTGCTGGATTTCTATGGCGAAGAAAATGCCATCACTTTGACCGGCAAAGCGGGTTCAGGTTTCGTCGAGGATCCTTTCGGCTTTCATATGGGAACCTTGGCAAAGCAGAGGCCGCGGCTCATGATGGAGGTCGGTTTTGGCGTCTCAAAACCATCAAAACGCCGTTTCCATGGAGAGCCGGTTCTTCGCTAGACGAGCAACCGTTCCGGCGCGGATCCAAGTTCTGGCAGACCGCTTACGCCTGTTGGAATGCACTCCGACTGTCATTTCTAGCGGACCCTCTTCGACCATGCAGTTGCCGCAACTTAATGGTCGATGATGCCGCTTATGATGGAGGGACAAGTCGATCGGCTGCTTTCCTCAACAAGTCACAGACGTTCCGAAAAACCGATGGCATCGCGAAGGAAACTGTAACCCAAGGCGAGGAAGGCTGCCCGATTGCGATTGTCCGCGCTGGTGTCATGACCACCGACCTCAGCTTCGTAGAAGTAGGCGGGGCAGCCGAGTGCTTGCAGCTTTGCAGCCATCTTACGTGCGTGCCCCGGATGGACGCGGTCGTCCCGTCTTCGGGTCGCGAGCAGGATAGGCGGGTAGAACTGCCCCGCTTCGGCCGTGTGATAGGCAGACATTTGACTGAGAAAAGCCCAATCCGCAGGCTTGTCGGGATCCCCCTTTTCCTCAATCCAGCTCGCACCCGCAAGGAGCTTCGTGTA
The DNA here is from genome assembly GCF_002944315.1 of Rhizobium sp. NXC24. Classification (NCBI taxonomy): domain Bacteria; kingdom Pseudomonadati; phylum Pseudomonadota; class Alphaproteobacteria; order Hyphomicrobiales; family Rhizobiaceae; genus Rhizobium; species Rhizobium sp. NXC24. The sequence goes on along the minus strand of NZ_CP024313.1, from coordinate 208,611 downwards.
ACGACGCAGATCGAGAACTGGAACTATGCAAAAGAGCGCGCCGAAACGCTCCGGATATCGAGTTAGCATGTTGGCGATCAGGAGCCCGCCGTTTGAACCGCCCTGGGCAGCGATCCGTCCCGGACGCGTGACACCCCGGCGCACAAGGTCGGCGGCCACGGCGGCGAAATCGTCATGGGCAAGACGTCTGCCCGCCCTTCGTCCAGCCTCGTGCCAGCGTGTACCGAACTCGCCTCCGCCGCGGATGTTGGCCACCACGCTCGTGCCGCCGGGTTCCAGCCACAGCTTGCCTACCGCGGAGTTGTATTTGGGCAGAACCGATTTGCCGTAACCGCCATAGGCGGTGAGATGGACCGGCGCATTTCCATTTCCCATCGCCGGCCCGACCTGTGTATAGGGGATCATTTCACCATCCGTCGAAGCTGCCTCATGACGCGTGACCAGCAATCCGGATGCATCGAATTTGTCTGGATCACGTTTCAGGACGACGGGGGCGCCGAGCCGCGGCGCCCCGTTAAGATTGAACAAGAGAAGCTGCGGCGGTGTCATTGGATCTTCAGCCGAGACGAGGACTTCACCATTGCTCTCGTGAACTTCCGCATCTAACGGCCAGGCTCGAACAGTCGTCGCAGCGGGCATGGTGTCCAAGGTTTGATGTGTCCATTTCTGTCGTCCGGGCGTGAACATCTCGAAGCGCGGCACGAGATTATCGAGGAGGGATACCACGAGCTTTCCGTCATTCCAGAAGAAGGACTGCAGGGCGCACCTTTCGCCCGGTTCAAATAGCGTAGCAAAGCGGCGCGCACCGGCGATGAACGAGGACAGGGAGATGCCGATCAGCGCGTCAGCCGCATAGGTCGTCCCTCCGACCGTCCATGCGTCACGCAACTTCACAGCCAGCCAATCACCGAAGACGTTCCAGCTAGCATCTCGAGGAAGATCAATCTTAGTCTTCGGACCGCTCCTGTCGCCGATCCACCCGATTGTATCGAAAAATGTCCGCTCGATGAAGCAAACCCGTTCGCTTGCGGCGGTACGATCCAGATAGCCGAACACGAGGATAGAGTCGGGCCTCGCCTCGAAGATAACCGGCGCGGCGAGCGGATCCGCACCGCGCGTCCATAACCGCACTGTGCGCGCATAGCCGGAGCGCGTGGCCATGCCATCGCCGAGAGCGATGGAAAGCAAAAGAGTGTCATGATTGAGCCAGGCAATATTTCCTTTGGCCTCCGGTAGATTGAAGCCGTCGGCGACGAGGCTTCGCGTGGTTAGATCGTACTCGCGATGCACGACCGCGTCGCTGCCACCCAGCGACAGGCGAAGGACGGCTCTTTCGCATCTTCCCGGTTCGATCGAGGCACCGTCCCATATCCAGTCCTTCCCCTCGGTCTTGGCGAGGGCATCCAAATCTAGAACGATCTCCCACTCCGGGTCCGCCGTCATGTAGGCGGCGAGAGTTGTTCTGCGCCACACACCTTTCGGGTTTTCGGCATCTCGCCAGAAATTATAGAGGTGTCGGTCCCGGCGTGTGATCCACGCAATCTTGTCAGGGCGGTCGAAAATGCCTGCGAGCGTGTCGCGGTCTTCTTCGAACCCCGACCCGCCAAAGCGCGCCAGCGTTCGCGCCGATTGCTCTGTGACCCAAATCAAGGCCTTCTCTCCATCTATGTCTTCGAGCCAGAGATACGGGTCGTCATCGGGGGCATTCAATGTCGGGCGAGCATCGATACCAGTCATGTGCGAAAAACTCCTAGTCGGGAAGAACTCCGTGGTGCGGGGAAGTGGTAAGTCTGTAATGGCGGTGGCCGGACGATCTATCCGGAGAACCGATGATATTGTCCTTGCCTGGCTTTGTGTTGCCGAGCCCCTCTGAAGGTGAGAAACACGAGGCAATAAGCGGCCGTTTTAGCCTAATGGATTTTGGCCCCTGCCAGAAATCGTTACTGCTCCGTGGCCGCTGGGCGATGATCTCCGCAAACCGAGCAATCGTCAGACGGCTCGGTCCAGGCTCGCGGAAACCCCGCACAGAACTTGGGCCTCCACTCAGCTCCGCAGGAAACCGGAAAGAAAGGGGCGGTCCGCAATTTAGCGCCAGAAGGGCTGTCACCGCCGCATCCGCGCGAGTCTTATTCGGCGAATGCGAAAGTCCGATAGCAATGTTCATTGAAATCCCAGCGGGGGTTCATTGGCGACTATTGCTCGGCGCCGAGTAACTATGAGAACGCCGCCAACGCGAGTAATCGAGCGTACCGATGCCCAAGCGGGCAACGGTCCTTTCGGGCTGAATGCGGATCTGCGCCAAACTTGGCATGATGCCCTTCTCCTCCATTCTATCGGATCGATGTCGTCATAGGTCGATCGTTCCTGCCACCTCCTGGAAACGCAACTTCAAAAGCCATGCCAGCTGCGCAAAGAGCGCGAAATGACCCGCTATCCAACGGTTCAGGCATGGATGCGCCGGCTGGCCGAACACATCGGTGTCGCGGACGGAACAAACCCGACATCGTCCCCGTGATCAAACAACAACGCGAAGACTTATTGAGGTTTCAGGCGAGCGCGTGCCGGTTCATCACAGACCTGGTAATCGCGCCAATTGATCAGAAAGCGGCAAGACCGGCGGGAAGCTGTCACACGATTGACAGTAGCCGAGGCGCTGTTTGGCAAGCTGTTTGCTAGTTAAGCTTGGGGCAGCAAAGTCGACAAAGCATGGTCGGCTGCCAGTGGCGACATTGGATTTGAACAAAATGAGCCCACAGGAGGAGCGGTGGCGGATGACATGCATTGTCGGTTTGATCAGCGGCGGATCTGTTCACATCGGGGGCGATAGCGCTGGTGTGGCGGCCGGCTATTCGCTTACCCTCCGAGCCGATCGCAAAGTTTTCCGCAACCAGGACTTTCTCTTCGGGTTTACCTCTTCGTTCAGAATGGGCCAGCTATTGGCACATTCCCTCAAGCCGCCCAGAAGAGATCCTGAAACGGACGTCTATGCTTTCATGGTAACGGATTTCGTCGACGCGCTTCGCCAGTGCCTGAAAGATGGTGGCTACGCACGGAGGCAAAACGAAGTCGAGCGCGGCGGCACCTTCCTCGTCGGCTATGCCGGAAGGCTTTTCAGAATTGACGATGATTACCAGGTTGTTGAGCCGGTCGATGGCTTTGACGCCTGTGGATGTGGTCAGCAAATAGCACTGGGCGCGCTTTTTGCATCGTCAAGCTCACCGCCCCGCGAAAGGTTAGAGATGGCTCTTAACGCAGCCGAGCGTTTTTCCGCCGGGGTGCGCGGCCCATTTCACTTCGAGACACTCAGTCTGAATGACTGATGATGGTCACTACTGCCATTGATTGTGACGAGTTCGCCAAAGTCTAAATCGCCGCCTCTTCAGGCCAGAGGTCCGTATCGGTAGCGAGGGCCGCTCGCCGTGAAGCGAGACGACTTCAGTCAGATCTGAACGGCTCATCATCAAAAATTGCTCCGTCATCCCGGAACGCAGTTATCAGGTCGGCACGGGCGCATGAGCGACCGACTTGTTGACAGCCGGGATGATCTTGTCCCCCCAGAGTTCGATTTGCCGCAGCATCGCCTGATGATCGAAATCGCCCAATTGGCAGTGAATGGCGATCTGGGAGGGCTTCAGCACACTGATCTCTTCGAGCAGGCGATCGATCACCCGATTCACACTGCCGATTGGCAGATTGTCGCGCATAGTCTGAAACGACAGGTCCTGCTTGGTCGGGGTTTCCTGCAGCAGATAGCCGTCCTCACTTTGTTGGCGGCGCTGATGAAGCGCCTCCGACAGCCGACGCTGAAAACGGGCGTTGTCGAGATAGCTGTTGATCTCCGTTTCGTTGTCGCTGGCATAGCAACAACGCAACAGCGATATTTTGGCGTCCGCGGCATCCTTACCTTTTGAGAGCGCTGCGTTCTCGATGCTTTCGCGAAGCTTTCTCAAAGCGCCCAAGCCATCGTGGAATGCTGTGACGAAAAGATTATGTCCTTCCCGATAAGCCCGGCCCATGTTGTATCCGGACGCCGTAGCGATCCAGATGGGGGGGGTTGGCTTCTGGATAGTCCGCACCGAAATCGCCGTCAGTGGTACCTTTATATATTGGCCATTGTGCTCAAAAATCTTTTGCTTGAGACCTTTAAGAAGGACGTCCAGATATTCCGAACAAACGGCGGGCGCCTCATCGATGTCGACACCGAAGCGGTCAAATTCAAACTGCTGATATCCAGAGCCGATGCCAAGCTCCAGGCGACCACTCGAAACGACATCGGCGAAACCTATCTCGGAAAGCAGACGCTGCGGTTGATAAAGTGGCAACACGCAAACACCAGTCCCGAGGCGGATGGAGTTCGTCCGGCCGGCGCAATGGGCCACCATCATCAAGGGCGATGGAACGAGGCTATAGTTGTTGAAGTGGTGTTCGGCAAACCACGCGGTGTTGAAGCCAGCTTGCTCTGAAAGGACTGCCAGTTCGATTGAGTTGTTGATGATTCTGTCGGCCGATTGATGATAGCCCCGCTGAGAGGCAAGGATGAAAGTCGCGAATTCCATAATGTTTCCTCATTAACATTGGGCCGATTAGCGAATGGCCAGCAGGCACGTGTTCGTGGCCTCGGATCCAATCCGCCTTTTTCGGATTTCGGGGTTTCGAGACAAAATGGCTTGCCGTTCGCCGGCCGCAAGCGCTCACAAAACTGTCAAATTCGATGACGCTCCGCATGCCGTTTGGCACACAGTGTCCTTTTCGATCTCCCGTGAATGTTTTTGATCTTGGGAAATGCGATATTGCCGAAGTTCAGCCGTCGCCGACGTAGAGGGTCGAACCGTTGATGTATGAAGCATCTGGCGAAGCTAGGAAGAACGCTGCGTTTGCCACGCCTTCGAACTGCCCCCCGCTAAGGGCTGGGTTGCGGCGGCTGATCGCGGTCTGTGCGCTATCAGGTGTGTGAATGAAGCCAAGAGCAATCGTCGCAGTCCGAATGCCAACCGGCCCGAGTTCGGCCGCCATGCAGCGGGTCAGCATTTCTAATCCCGCTTTTGATGCGCCATACGCATGGCGCTGGGCAATCGTCAGGTAGCGGTTGATTGATCCAATATTCAGTATTACCCCGTTGGGTCGCATCATTTTGATAGCCTCACGCGCGCAGGTGAAGGCCCCGGTCAGGTTGACATCAATGACGCGCGCGATCTCGGCAGGCGTTTGCTCAACTCCCGACTTGCAACTATCAGGCCAAGCGGCACTGTTGACGAGGATCTCAAGCCGCCCGAACCGCTCCCGCAAATGGTCGAACAGTGCTACCACCTCCATTTCGCTTGAGATGTCCACGGGCTTTCCAATGTGCTCGCCGCCGAGGGATTTCGCGAGCTTCGCCGCTGCGGCGCCGTTCATGTCGGCAATTACGACGGTATCGCCGTTTGCTGCAAAGCGGCGAGCAACGGCCGCACCTATGCTGGTCGCGCCGCCCGTGACGAGGACGATCCGCTTACTGGTTGATTGTGGCGGACGGGAAAGCTCGGCTGGTGGTGTTTCGCTTACTCGCGGGTGCGCTTCGCCGGGCTGGTTGAACGACATCCATCCCCCATCAATTGTCAGCACCGTGCCGTTGATATAATGCGCATCCGGGCTGGCGAGAAACCGTACGGCTCGTGCAATTTCGTCCGGTCGCGCCATGCGACCTATTGGGATACGGCTGCGCACCGCCTCAAAGTTCGCATGGCCATCGCGCTGCAATTGCGCGACCATCCGCGTTCGCACATAGCCAGGCGCCACTGCCATCACGCGGATGCCAAGCGAAGTCAACTCGCAGGCAAGTGATTTCGTAACCGAGATAAGGCCCGCTTTCGAAGCCGCGTAGGCGTTGCGTTTTGGATTGCTAATTATCCCCGACATCGAGGCGACGTTAATAATCGCAGCACCGGGCTGCATCCGCCGCGCCGCTTCGCGAGCCATGAGGAAGGGGCCGATCAGGTTTACTGCCAACGCGCGTCTAAAGTCGTCGATGGGGGTCTCGGTGGTCGCGGCTATGCTGGGCCCAATCGCCGCATTATTGACAAGAACGTCGATGTGGTCGAACTGCGCGTCGATTCGCGCATAAAGGGCAAGGATGTCCTCTTCCCGTGAGACATCGAATTCAAGCCCGAGATTCGCTGCGCCGAAATCACGTGCCAGTTCAAGCACGCCGCTGTCCGGAAGGTCCGCGGCAACAACTATGTCCCCGACAGCGAGATGAGCGTCGACGAGTGCTCGGCCGATCCCGCCTGCAGCGCCGGTAATGATGACGACACGTTGCTTTTTCATGAGGAATTCTCCTGACCGTTTCACGGACCTTTATTTTCCGGACAAACACGCCGACATGGCAGTAGACATAAAGGTCGCGTGGTCCGCTCCGCCGTCGAAGATCTGAAACCACTCATCACCGAGGCGTTTTCGCCATGTGCATCGCATCTTCACGTTTCTGAAGAAAACGACGGTTCAAGAGCGCATAGACCGGATCGACCGGATACGATGCCCCGATCGGCTGCCGGAGACCGAAACGCTCCATCTCGGAGGTCACTGGCGCGGGCTGTTCCTCGAACCAATCGTAGACGACGGTCCGCTCGGCAATGCGCCACTCACCTTCCCTTTTCTGAAACAGATCGCAATAGCGGCCGCACAACAGCACCTGACGTATTGTCCTTTCCCCGTCCGGTCCGTGTTGCAGCGCAGTGAAGTAACTCTCGACGGCAGCCTCCGCCGGGTCGATGAACTCGATCAGAACATTCGTAATCTGATGGATGTTGCGCGGTTCGGTCTTGAAGACACCCCGCGCGAATTCTATGAATCCCTCTGCCGAGCCGGAATAAGCGCCGTGACTGTCATGCGCGTCCGGCCAGTACGCACTGCGCAGCGCCGCCTCGTCTGCCCGATCTATCCCGCGACAATATCGATAAAGACAATTACGGATCGCCTCACGATCAAGTAATTCGGTAATTTGTTCGTGGCACATCGCTTTGTCGCTAATTCCAAGATGGGGAGAGGCACTCGTGTATTAAGTGACCTGGCAACGACGCCAGGATGTTCGTAGCCGGCGGACCATCGAGGGGATGCTGCATTTTGCACCTGGCACGGCGCGGCCCGCCAATATGCTTCCCATCTATCAAACCGTCGTTTGGTTCGACATCCATAGGTGCGCTCGGCCGCGGTTGACGGTTAACGGGGATATGGCCCGTCAGGCCGTTCGCTCTTCTGGCTTCCATTGCTCTCTTCTTTGATAAAATCCGATTGGACCAATTGATACGGTCCGCCTTCCCTCCTGCCGACCGGTACCCAATAATCGTTTACCGGTGTGCATCGCCGTTACAAGCGAACTACTTTCAAATCTCATGCCAACGCGACCGGTGTCACCGTACGGGATGGTTTCGTGATTTGATTTCAGACACTTAGCTGGAACAGCGAGAGAGATTGATTTAACAAAAGCCGGTGTCGATTATCTGACAAATTCAACAGTGTATGCGTTTGAATCTTCACGACGCCCCTCTGAGGTGTTCGCTCTTTTCGGCCCTGAGACGGGAGGAAACAGTGAGAATACTTTTGGGGCTCGCTCTGCAAAGTTGGCATGGTTTTTGAAGTCGTGCGACGCAATGAGAGCCGCCAAGGCATATTTCACTGTGGGTCGGTGGATGGAATACGGGATCATGTGGGCCCAAAGCTCATGAACGGGCCCATCAGCTTGAGCGTCCCGGACAAAGAGCCGTAGCGCGTTCGAGACGATCCAACATCGTTCGGTAAAAGAATTGCGGGGAAATGGTGGAAGAGCAACTTTTCAAACGCGACGAAACTTCTCGACATAAGTTCAACGTAATCGAGCTTGCCTCGCAAATGGCGTTGACCGGAATGCAGTTCTACGCTGCGGCTTTTCAAAAGGTCTCAGCTGCCCATCGGAAATGAGATCGAGAAGCCCTGCAAACCTACATTTGGCCTCCACAGTGGAAGGGCGAGGTTCAGACATGTTCACCCAAGGTCTTTCCTCATGCAGCTTTTCAATAGTTGTCAAGTTCCGCGGAAGCCTCATCCATGATCCGTCGGTTTTTAGGACGGCTGTCGCGGAACTCGAGCGCTTGGCCGAGCGCGGACATCGAATTTTGGTAGTTCCTGGCGGAGACTTACACGACAAGGCGATTGAGCGTGTTGACAACCCATATCCACTCCGATCGGTGACGATCCATCACAGGTGCGCTCTTGTCCAAGATGAGCCAGGATATTTGCTGGTGAATCGTGCCTTCTCTTCGAAACTTGTTCCGTCTGCAACGTTGAGCGAAAGTCGGAGCCTGGCAAAGGTTGGCAAAATTCCAGTTCTCCTTGCCTCGCGCATGCTCTTCACAACGGATTCGGTCGAATGGAGTTGGGACATAACGTCCGACGCGGTGGCGGCGTGGATTGCGTGGGTAACCAATGCTCCGCTACTGGCAATTCTGACAGATGTAGACGGCGTCTACCGCAATGCGGCAACTCACGACCCGGAAGCGTTTATCGAGGAGATAGATGCCCACGATCTTGCCGAGCTTGGTCATGCGTCAGTCGATGCTTGTGCAGCCCATTTCATGTCATTGCGGGGTGCTGCGGGGGTCGTTATCAACGGCACCCTTCCAAACCGACTCCGTGATTGGACCGAGGGAAAGCATGTGAGAGCAACCTACATCACCACAAAAGAAAGGGTCCCGTCATGTTCGGCTTAGTTAACGACAATGCCGACTTCAAACGGATGCTCATGGTACCTTCCTGCGGCACGCTCAACGAGATCGGCGGTCATTCTTTGGCGAGCCCACATCGATCGGCCACATTGTCATCAGTTCGGCGGGAAATGGTCTCATTGGGTCGCAAGCATCGGGCACAGACGTACCGAGGCTGACCGCTTCAGCGGACCAATGCTAATCACGCACGCGGAGATACCGACTTCCGCCAAAGGCGGTTCACCATAACGCTGCGGGTCCATCGTCGAGCTTCGTTATCTCCTGCCCAGCCCGCCCGGCGCTTGCTTCGGCGATGATCCAGTTGCAAGCAGCCCGCATCCCTGCAATTGCTGCACGCATCGCGTGGTTGACCCACACGACATTGGTGATGCCGGCGTCATGATGCGCTGAAATGACCGTGCGATAGTAATTCGAAGGCGCGATCATGATCGGAAGCCGCTTCCATTCCTTCGCAAAGGTGAGGACCTCGTGCGTCTTCGCTTCCCCCGAATGGATCAGGATCGCATCGGCGCCGGCGTTCGCGTAGGCGTCCGCGCGCAACAGGGCCGCATCGAGACCGTAACCGGCGATTAAGGCTTCGGTGCGGGCTACAAGCACAAGGTCATTTCCCGTGGTATCCTTGATAGCCTTCAGGCGGCCGGAAAATTTTTCAATATTGTCCAGCGGAGGAGGATTCCCGACAGAGGAATTCATTTTCGGGAAGCTCTTATCATCGATGCACACACCAGAGGCGCCATGCTGCAACAGCTTTGCTGCCATTAAACGCGAACTATTCATGTTCCCGAAGCCGGAACCACCATCGGCGAGGATCGGCAGCCCGCTGGCGTCCGCCATTCGTTCCATCACCTCTATCAAATGTGTCCAACTTACCTCCTTGACCTCGCGATAGCCGAGGCTCTTCGAAATGCACGGGCCAGACGCCCAAATGGCCTTAAAGCCAGCCTGCATGGCAACCGCCGCGGAAAGCCCATCATGCGCGCCCATTAGATGCGTCACGTCCGGGGAGGAAATCAGATCGCGGAGCGATTTCGTCGGATCCTCAATCGCCCCGATGCTCTTTGGAACGAAAACCTTTTGATCCATGTCATGCTCCATCGCAAATCGGAAAGTGCCAAGCGCGGCGAAAAATCATCGACGCAAGTTGCGTGCCGGATGAGCGCGGGCGGCCGCGCTGCACGACTTGCCCCGGCCGGCGGCCAGGCCTTACAATCCAATCGTCGGTCTCCGAACATTCTTGTCCCGTTTCGAACATCCAACGGTTGACGAATGGACAAGCGAGGGAGAACCTAATCATTCAATAGCAATGATACGCCGAGATTTTAATCTCACCGCGACCGGACACGCGGGCGCCTTGCCGGAGAGCTGAAGGGTGGCGCACATCCCAATCTGGATATGATCGAGAGCAGCAACAGCGGCACATCACTCCGCGCTATCAGAAAACTTGTCTCGGCAAATCGCTGTGCCTAAGAACGCAACGACGGCGGCCACGTCAGTGCCTGCCGGCGGTGCTCGTTAAAGGATCTGACCCGGCTATCCGGAACGGTTCGGTCTTGGCGAATATCCGACGCTTCCCGATGACCAACCGATGTCACCGCCGCGGAGGTCACTCGCGGCTGAGATGTCTGGTTCAGCGCCCTTGTTGGAGGCGCTCCTACTCAAACCAAGGCTCCTTCGGGAAGTACAATGATCCTCGGCCCTAAGGGTAAATGGCATGGCGCTTGCCTGACCAGCATATCGACCGAGATCGGATATGCGGCCGCAATCGCCAAACAACGCCTCAATTGTCTGTTATGAAGGAGCAGTTAGATGGACATCAAAAAGAAGGTTCCCTTCGTCACATTCCGGACGCGTGTTCGCGATGAGGCCCTACCAGGGCCGAACCCGTATCGGTGGAAAGACAAGACATCCGACGACTATTTCCGCGGCAAGCGCGTCATCTTGTTTTCGCTGCCAGGCGCCTTCACCCCCACCTGCACCAACCAGCAGCTACCGGATTTCGAAAGCCTTTATGGCGAGTTTCAAAAGAAGGGCATCGATGAGATTTACTGTCTCTCCGTAAACGATGCATTTGTCATGAACGCCTGGGGCAAGTCCGTAGGGCTTCGCAACGTCGAGCTCATCCCTGACGGCTCGGGAGAATTTACTCGCAAGATGGGCATGCTCGTCGCCAAGCACAATCTCGGTTTCGGAATGCGCTCCTGGCGCTACGCGGCGGTGGTCGATGACGGCGAGGTGGAGCAGTGGTTTGAGGAAGAAGGCTTCTCTGACAACTGTCAAACCGATCCCTATGGCATTTCGTCGCCGCAAAACATCCTGGAAAAGCTGAAGGCCTCGGCCGCAGCATGAACGCCGGAGGATCAAAATGTCATAAAATGAAAATTCGCGCGACGACGTACCAAGATCGATAGGGGTTTCGCTCTTAGGATGCAGTATTTAGCAAACCTTCTCCAGCGCCAAAAGCAATCGCTGGTTATTACGCCTCAGCTCATCCAATCTATTCGTCTGCTGCAACTGGCGCACGGCGAACTGCATCAGTTCGTCGAGCAGGAATTGGAGAAGAACCCGTTTCTGGAGCTGGCATCAAGCGATGGCATCACTTCTGACGATGTCGTTTCGACCTCGGAGAACAGGCCCGATATTGTCACACAGGATGGCAAGGTTGATGCGCCGACAAGGGTCGAGTCTCCCGGGCCACTTGGAGAATGGAAATCAATTCGAAGTTCCGCCAATGTTTCGTCAGACCAACCCCCAGGCTTCGAGGAATTTGCTGCGTCTACCGAAACATTGCACGACGATGTCGCACGGCAGATTGCGCTCACTGCATTCACCTCTCGAGATCGACGCATTGCCGGTGCGCTTGCCAATCATCTGGAAAACACTGGATATCTTCAGGTGGACCTATCAGAGCTGGCGGCAAGTCTGGGTGTCCACGAGGGTGACGTCGAGCGAGTTCTCGCGACCTTGCAGCATTTCGATCCACCTGGAATTTTTGCGCGAACTCTTAGGGAATGCCTCGAGATACAGTTGCGCCAGCGGGATCGGTTCGACCCGGCTATGGAAGCGCTGGTCGCTAATCTTGAGTTGGTTGCACAACGTGACTTTCGCGCATTGAAGCGGCGCTGCGGTGTCGACGAAGATGACATTCTCGACATGTTGCATGAGATCCGGACACTCGATCCCAGGCCCGGAAACCGATTCCAATCCGGACGACCGGACGCCATCATACCGGACGTTAGAGTCCTGCCGTCGACCGCAGGCGGGTGGCAGATCGAACTCAATCCCGACATGCTGCCCAAGGTGCTCATCAACCAAACCTACTTTGCCGAAGTCTCTCGTCTGACCGCGCATGATTCCAGTGATCAGGCATTCCTCAACGAATGCTTCCAAAACGCGAACTGGCTGGTTCGCAGCCTCGATCAACGGGCCAAGACGATCCTTAAGGTAGCAACTGAAATCGTCCGCCAGCAGGATGTCTTTCTGGAACGCGGCACTGCCTATCTTCGGCCTCTCAATCTTAAGACTGTGGCTGACGCGATCGAGATGCATGAGTCGACGGTAAGCCGTGTGACTTCGAACAAATACATGCTCACCCCTCGCGGCGTGTTCGAACTGAAGTATTTTTTCACGGTCGCGATTGCATCCTCCGAAGGCGGCGAGGCACACTCGGCCGAAGCGATCCGCCATCGCATAAGGACAATGATTGCCGCGGAAACGGAGGACAGTGTGCTTTCCGACGATAATATGGTCGCCCAACTTCGGGAAAGCGGGATCGATATTGCGCGCCGCACCGTCGCAAAATACAGGGAAGCAATGAATATCCCCTCTTCCGTTCAACGTCGCCGAGAGATGCGTGCCGGGTTTGTATAGGCGCTGGGCAAGCGCTGACGGTTTCGCACCACTCGCGAAAGCGACTTAACGACGGGCTTCATCCGTTTCGGGGCCGAAGCACGATTCGAAATCCCTGCAGTCCTGACAGCTGGGAGCGGCGCAGAGCGAGAAACCTTCAGCCTCGCAGAGCTTGCGGTAAAGGTACTTTTTCCACCTCATATTGTTGGTATTGCCAGCCGACAGCGTCGGAAAATGCATGGCGAACAGCCGACCCAACTCGGCTCGGTCAGATAGACCAAGGTCCTGCCACAGATGGTCGTCGCGCAGAGCACGTCGGGCAATGATTTTAGCGAAGCGGGCACTGACTGGATCGTTTGGACGGGCATACGAAAGTAGCAAGTCACGCAGGAGCTTTTCCTCCGTACCGATCTCTGGATCGCTTGCCTCTTCCGGAAAAAAGGCGTCGATAAGCTTCGCAGGAAAACTCCGTGTTAGGACGGCCTGCAGCTCGACGCGAGAAAGGCCGGTCGCCTCGGTCGCCGACGCTTGGCCAGCTTCAATCTCCTCAAGCGCTCGGGAAAAGACACAGGTAAGCACATAGTCGTCAAAATCCATTTCCAAACCCATTCGCAGCCATAGCCTGGCATTGGATGACTGTGGATGTTGCCAGCGATCAGACATTCGTATTCCGCGACCGATGCCCTTTTCCCTTAAAACCTGGAATTGATGCAGATCTGACACGGCGCTTTTGCTCCTTAGTTTCATTGATCAAGGTCGCCTGCAGCTATAGCGGCCACGACGAGGAAGCTTCAAAAATTATGCCAGCTTGGTGATAAACAGCGTCGCCACAACTCTTCGAGGGTTTCTCAAACAATGTGATGAGCGTGCAAATAGAGATCGGCCAACACACAATGTCGGCTAATCGACAAAACAGACAGTCGTTGTTGGCACCTAAGGCCTTTCCCCGGTGCGCCTGCTATAAACTTTTTCCCAGCTACGCTGACGGCAGCGGGCATGAAAATGGCGCAGTGATGCCTTGGCGGGCGCCCTCAAATTCTCAGGCGACTGCCCTTTTTTATGTTGGACGTTGAGTGACGTCGGACATGCGCATATTGCCAGCAGAAGATCCGACGGCTCCTCAATGTTTTTCTCTTTGGCACGGCACATGCAAGGTCGTCTGCAAATTTACCGACGACCAATGAGAAGCATATTTATGATCACGCTCACAGAGAACGCCGTCGCCGCCGTGAAGATCGCGCTCAGCCGAGCGGACGAGCCGGCCGAGGGCCTGCGCATCGCGGTCGAGACCGGCGGCTGCGCCGGGCTCAAATACATGATGGGACCGGAGAGCGGCCCACGCGAGGGCGATGCGATCATCGAAACAGGCGGAATTACACTTTTCGTGGACCTAGGCTCGCAACCACACGTCAACGGCATGACGGTGGACTTCGTTACACGGCTGGAGTCCTCGGGCTTTGTCTTCGACAATCCCAACGCGGCAGAGATGTGCGCTTGTGGGAAGTCCTTTGCCTGATCATCCCGGATTGGTGTGAAACGTCATGCGCAAGTATCGCGGCAAGTTTAAGAGATCATCTAGCAATCACAAGGGCGCCCGCATTCTGCAAACAGCCAATACTGGAAGCAAGGTCGGCGCGCTCGCATCTCTGGATGCAATTGAATTGATGATGGGATTCGATCGGCCGCTGGAAGCGATCAGTGCCGCAATACTTCAGACGCTCCGAAGCCGTTTTGCGATCGCCTGCTCGTCTGAGTTGATCGAATATGTTGTCGGCAAGAGCGCCCAGGAAGCCCCCCGGATCATCAATTGCGACTTAACGCATGGTGTCGATCGGCCGCCGTCCACCTCGCCGTCACCGCTTGCGCGATGTGTAGCGCAAAGCCGCGGGATTCGGTCACATGCATCAAAGCTGTCGAAGAAGCGATTGGTGCGGTCCCTGCGGTGCGGTTCGTTGAAAGCCTCATTCGGTCAGAGACGAGTTTGTCGGCAGTCTCAAAGGAAGGCAGCGTACTCGAGATCGAGGAAATATCTTTGTAACCGACCGGGAATTTTCGGCGGAATGTCGCCAAGGACCGAGGATGCTTGGGGCTCGCCTGAAACATTCCCATTGGAACCTGAAAACGCCAGATAACGTCGCTGCAGCGAATGCGACCAATCGAATGCTCCGGCGATTGTTCTTACCCGACTGAGGATCGCTTCCATGAGATCTGTCTATCTCGACAACAATGCAACGACGCGAGTCGATCCTGAAGTCGTACAAGCGATGTTGCCGTTCTTTACGGATCAATTTGCCAATCCTTCGTCCAGTCACAGTTTTGGCGCCTCGGCAAGTGCGGCGATAATCACCGCGCGCAAACAATTGCAAGCTTTGATCGGTGCGGAGTTCGAGCATGAGCTCGTCTTTACCTCTGGCGGAACAGAAAGCGATAATGCAGCGATCCTGTCGGCGCTCGAGATCATGCCCGATCGCACACAGATCGTGACGTCCGCAGTCGAGCATCCGGCAGTGCTGACGCTCTGCGCGCACCTTGAGAAGACGCGTGGCATAAAGGTGCACAGGATTCCAGTCGATAGGCATGGTCGCCTTGACCTTCGCACATACCGGGCGGCCCTCACCCCACATGTTGCACTCGTCTCGATCATGTGGGCGAACAATGAAACCGGCACGATTTTTCCTGTAGCTGACCTTGCTAAGTTGGCCAAGGAAGTTGGCGCTTTTTTCCATACAGATGCTGTGCAGGCGGTTGGCAAGCTTCCGATGAACCTGAAATCGAGTGCGATCGACATGCTGTCGCTCTCAGGCCACAAGTTGCATGGACCCAAAGGGATTGGTGCGCTTTGGGTGAAGCGCGGCGTACGCTTCGATCCGATGATCAAAGGGGGACATCAGGAGCGCGATCGCCGCGCTGGCACGGAAAATACGGCCGGGATCGTCGGGCTCGGCAAGGCCGCTGAACTTGCCTTAAGCTTCATGAAAGAAGAGAACGGACGAGTAAGATCGCTGCGAGATCGCCTGGAAAAAGGGCTTCTTCAGCGCATCCCAGATGCGCTCGTCACCGGCGATCGGCAAAAGCGGTTGCCGAATACCTCCAACATCGCCTTCGACCAAGTCGACGGTGATGGCTTACTGCTTCTCCTCGACCGCTATGGCATCGCCTGTTCTTCTGGCTCGGCTTGCACTTCTGACGCGCCGCAGCCGAGCCATGTCCTGACGGCGATGAACATTCCCGATATCTCGAGCCACGGGGTCATTCGCTTCTCCCTGTCGCGTGATAATTGCGAGGAGGATATAGATCGCGTGCTCGATGTCTTACCCGGAATCGTCGGCAGTTTGCGAGATGGTTCTTCGTTTAGACAGACGCCGGCAAAGCGCCGAAGACCTTTGGCTTTTATGAAGCCTCCGGAGACGGACTGAAACCCCTCATGAAGCGGTTCGCGTTCTGAGGACCAGGTTTGGCTTGGCGGAACCAGGCAATGTTCGTCGCCGTCGCGACACAGAAAAGCTCGGACGTTTCAAGCCAATTGCAGCCATAAGAGCGAGGACTTTTCCTGCGGGGTTTTTGCGACACCGGATCATCGCACCGGAGCCCACAGAGCATCGTTCCAACAGGGAGAATGTTATGAACAGTTTTTGCAACGCAAGCCGAACCAGCGATACGGCCCAAATCCTCGCGCGGCTGAAAAATCTGTCGGCCGCGGAGGAGTTTTTCGCGCTGCTTGACGTCGCCTATGATCCGAAGGTGCTTGACGTCTCGCGCCTTCACATCATGAAGCGGATGGGACAATACCTCGCCGAAGAGGATTTCTCCGATCTCCCGGAACAGGTGATTGCTGCCAGGGCACGCGCCATCCTTGAACGAGCCTACGAAGATTTTGCGACGTCTTCGCCACTTTCGCACCGGGTCTTCAAAGTGCTCAAAGATCACAATCCGGCCAAGCCTGCCCAACCGGGTCACACCTTCGTGCCGTTCGATTCCATCTTGAAGCGTTTCGGCAGGGAGTAAATACGACATGGTTCCGGCTTGAACGATGTCGAGAAGCCGACAATGGCATTTCCAGCGCCAACACCTCAGAGGAAACCGTTGATCTGTCAAAGGGATGCGACATTCGAAAGGATTGGCACAGATAGTGCTTTAGAGGACACGAAGCGCCAAACCCGCCATTCGAACAGCAGCTAGGAGACCACATGCACGTCGTAGTCTGTATCAAGCAGGTGCCGGACTCTGCACAGATTCGCGTCCATCCTGTAACGAACACGATCATGCGCCAGGGTGTGCCAACAATCATAAATCCTTACGACCTATTTGCCCTTGAAGAAGCACTCCGGTTGCGTGACGTCCATGGCGGCGAGGTTACCGCGCTTACGATGGGCCCGCCCATGGCAGAGGATTCGTTGCGCAAGGCGCTCACTTATGGTGCGGATCGGGCGGTGTTGTTGACCGACCGCTATTTTGCCGGATCAGATACCCTGGCGACTTCTTTTGCTCTTTCACAGGCGATCGTAAAAATCGGCGAGATCTTCGGCGCCCCCGACATCGTCTTCACGGGCAAGCAGACGATCGACGGCGACACTGCCCAGGTCGGGCCGGGCATCGCCAAGCGCCTCGACCTCCTGCAACTCACTTACGTTTCGAAGATTTGCTCCCTCGATCTTGACGCGCGCGAAATTAAGGTCGACCGCCGTTCGGAAGGGGGTACCCAGATGCTGCATGGCAGGCTTCCCTGCCTCATCACTATGCTGGAAGGCACCAACGAAATCCGCCGCGGCTCGCTCGATGACGCGCTACGTGCGGCACGCAGTCAGATCGTAAAATGGAGCGCGGCCGACGCCGGCATCGAGGACCTCAGCAAGTGTGGACTGCGTGGTTCGCCGACGGTCGTCAAACGGGTCTTTGCCCCGACAGCAAGGACGGAAAAGGCAGAGCAAATCACCACCACCGATAAGGCGCTCGGCGATCTTGCTGATGAGTTGGTTGTCGAAATCTTCGCCCGCCAGCCGGCGCTCGAACACGAACTCGCCTTCGACGCCAGCGCATAACGGCAAGGAGCCATGACGTTGACCGCAAATCAAGAGACACCGCCCCCAGCCGTCGGCCGCGCGGGTACGAAGAAAGAACTGCCCGAGCATTTCAAGGACTACCGCCATGTTTGGGTCTTCATCGAAGTGGAGCGCGAAAATGTCCATCCCGTCTCCTTCGAACTTCTAGGAGAAGGCCGCAAGCTGGCGGACAAGCTTGGCGTCAAACTCGCAGGTGTCGTGCTCGGACCTCCGGGCGACGCCACGCAGCAGGCCATTGCAGAGGCGTTTGCCTATGGCGCCGACGTTGCGTATCTGGTGGAGAACCCCCTGCTCGAAGACTATAGGAACGAGCCGTTCACCAAAGCTCTGACAAACCTGGTTGCCACTTACAAACCCGAGATCCTGCTATTGGGTGCGACGACGCTTGGTCGCGACCTTGCCGGTTCGGTGGCGACGACCTTGTTGACGGGGCTCACCGCGGACTGCACCGAACTCGACGTTGATGCGGACGGTTCGCTTGCCGCAACGCGGCCGACTTTCGGCGGCTCTCTATTATGCACAATTTACACGCTCAACTGCAGACCGCAGATGGCGACAGTGCGGCCGAGGGTCATGGCGATGCCGCGGCGCATGAACAAGCCTATCGGCTGCGTCATTCAGCATGGGGTCCCGATGCTCGAGGAGGAGATCGTCACCAAAGTCCTCGGGTTCCTTTCCGACGTGCGATCGTCAAATTCCAATCTTGCCTATGCCGATGTGGTGGTGGGCGGCGGACTCGGTCTTGGAACATCGGAGAACCTGAAGCTGGTGAAGAATCTTGCGCGGGTAATTGGAGCCGAATACGGCTGTTCCCGGCCGCTGGTCCAGAAAGGATGGATGCCGGCTGATCGGCAGATCGGGCAAACCGGTAAGACTATCCGGCCGAAGCTCTATATAGCGGCCGGGATTTCCGGCGCCATTCAGCACCGGGTTGGCGTCGGGGGCGCTGATCTCATCGTGGCGATCAACACCGATCCGAACGCGCCGATTTTCGAGTTCGCCCACCTTGGCGTCGTAACGGATGCGATCCGCTTCTTGCCGGCCCTCACTGATGTTTTCACCCAACGGCTGTCGCCGCACAGTCGCGATAAGCTTGCGAACTAGGGGACACGGGTTATGAGTGGGGAAAAGTTTGACGCCATCGTGATTGGCGCCGGCATGGCCGGCAATGCGGCTGCTTACACCATGGCGAGCCGTGGCTTGAAAGTCCTGCAATTGGAGCGTGGCGAGTATCCAGGCTCCAAGAACGTCCAGGGCGCAATTATGTACGCGAACATGCTGGAGGAAATCATCCCGAATTTTCGAGACGATGCGCCCCTTGAGCGGCATCTCGTCGAGCAGCGCTTCTGGATGATGGATGATACATCCCACGTTGGCATCCAATACCGATCGGATGACTTCAACGAGTCGACGCCCGAGCGGTACACGATCATTCGCGCTCAGTTCGACCGTTGGTTTTCGCGTAAGGTGCGCGAGGCGGGAGCAACAGTCCTTTGCGAGACGACGGCGACGGAACTTGCCAAGGAAGGCGGCAAGGTGATCGGCGTGCGCACTGACCGTACCGGCGATGTCATACTTGCGGACACGGTCGTTCTTGCGGAAGGCGCCAATGGGCTGCTCGGCGCACGGGCCGGCTTGCGTCAGACGCCGACATCGGAGAGCGTGGCACTCGCTGTCAAAGAAATACATTTTTTGCCAGAAGACGTGATCGATCAGCGCTTCGGTCTTCATGGCAACGAAGGCTGTGTGATCGAGGCGGCCGGCACCATCTCCCGCGGCATGGCCGGACTCGCCTTCCTTTATACCAATAAGGAGTCGATCTCTCTTGGCATCGGTTGCCTCGTTTCCGACTTCGCCGCAACGTGTGAAAGTCCTTACGAGTTGCTCGAAGCGTTCAAGAACCATCCGTCGATCAAACATCTAATCGCGGATTCAGAAGTCAAGGAATATGCAGCTCATCTCATTCCCGAAGGTGGGTTCAAGGCAATTCCTCCGCTCTTCGGCGATGGTTGGGTCGTTGTCGGCGACGCGGCACAGCTCAACAATGCCGTTCACCGCGAGGGTTCCAATCTTGCCATGACGTCAGGTCGCATCGCCGGGGAGGCTATTTTCGAGGTCAAGAGCTGCGGAGGTCGAATGACCAAAAGGAACCTTGCACTCTACAAGACGATGCTGGACGATTCCTTTGTCATTAAAGATCTTAAGAAATACAAGGATATGCCGGCCCTACTTCATACCAATTCCCGCAATTTCTTCATGACATACCCGAAGTTGATGTCTGAGGCTTCAAAAAATTTCATGCGTGTCGATGGTACGCCGAAGATCGAAAATGAAAAGGCGACGACGGCAGCTTTCATAAAGGCACGCTCGCGCTGGGGGCTGGTCAGCGACGCGGTGCGTCTGGCATTGGCTTGGCGTTGAAGGAGAAATAGAATGACGGTTGCAGTGACGAAGTTGCGTGTTGAGGACAAGCTTTTCCAGAATCGCTATCTGGTCGATCCGGGACGTCCTCACATCAAGGTGCGGCCGCACGAGCATCCGAGTGCAAACCTTTTGGCGCTGACACGCATCTGCCCCGCAAAATGCTATGAGCTGAATGACAAAGGCCAAGTAGAGATTGCCGCCGACGGCTGCATGGAGTGCGGCACATGCAGGGTGCTATGTGAGGCAAGTGGCGAGGTCATGTGGAACTATCCGCGAGGCGGCTTTGGGGTTCTCTTTAAGTTCGGGTGAACAACTTTATTACTAAACTTCTCAAAAACACATTATTTCGTCACAGCCAGGCGCTGCATCGATTTTGCCTGGAACCAGCTTGCAATTTCAGAAACTAACATTAGAGTTTCTACTTATACAAATAAGCACAAACAGTGGTTGGAATGGGGGCATTCTACACAGCTAGGTGGTGTTGAAAATGACCCGCATCCTACGCGATTGCGTCGATAAAGTTGGACCGTTGCGCGAACAATCCAGCAAAACGCCTGAAATCGGAATCTCCTGCAGCGGGATCTACGAAATATCGAAGCTCCTGACGGCCGCTGCCCCGCTGGAGATCACGCTTGTCAAGGTCGCCAATATCCTCCCCACTTTTTTGCGAATGCGTCATGGAGCAATCGTTGTACTGGCGAGCGAAGGGGAGCCGGAAATTACCGCGTCGGCCGGAGTAACCGATCCTCGCCAATCGGGCGCTCGACACATCATCCCACCGGCTGCAATGGATCAGATCGTGACGACCGGACAGCCACTGGTGATAAGGGAGACCAGTAAGTCCGAGCTATTTCAGGCTGATCCTCAACCGTCTTTGAGCAGCGACACGATCCCCATTACATTTATCGGGGTTCCCTTAAGGGCTGCGCACAAACTGGTCGGAACGTTATGGATCGACCGCTTCAAGGACAGCGCCACTGAGCTGCGTCATAACGAGGATATTCGCTTCCTTACCATGGTCGCCGATCTCGTCGGCCAGACGATCGCGTTCCACCGAGCCCTGAGCACGTCGGGTCCCCAAATCATCCAGCTGCACCGGAAATCCGCGGAAGGCGGACGCAATGATCTGAGCCAAAATTCAAGAGCCAAAGTCGACTGGATCGTCGGAGAAAGCCCCGCAGTCAGGCAGGTGTTAGAAATCGTCTCTGCCGTGGCGATGACGAATACCACAGTGCTTCTGCGCGGTGAAAGCGGCACTGGCAAGGAATTTTTCGCACAGGCCATTCATGAGCTTTCCCCTCGCCGCAAGAAGTCTTTTGTCAAACTAAACTGCGCCGCACTGCCTGAAGGTGTCCTGGAATCGGAACTCTTCGGACATGAAAAGGGCGCTTTCACCGGGGCTGTCTCGCAGCGCGCGGGGCGTTTCGAATTGGCGAATGGTGGAACACTGCTCCTTGATGAAATCGGCGAAATCTCGCCTGCCTTTCAAGCCAAGCTTTTGCGCGTGCTGCAGGAAGGCGAGCTGGAGCGGGTCGGCGGAACTAAGACCCTCAAAGTCGACATCAGGCTCATATGCGCAACCAACAAGGACCTCGAGGCGGCGGTCGCAAGTGGCGAGTTCAGGGCCGACCTTTACTATCGCATCAATGTCGTGCCGATCGTCTTGCCACCACTCAGAGAGCGGCCCGGAGACATTTCGCGCCTTTCAAAAGTTTTTCTCGACCGCTTCAACCGGGAGAACAATCGCGAGCTCGCCTTCACGGCGCCGGCACTAGACCTGATTTCGCAATGCTATTTTCCTGGGAACGTGCGCGAGCTGGAAAATTGCGTGCGGAGGACCGCGACTTTGGCGCGCTCAAAAACGATCGTTCCCTCGGATTTTGCGTGCCAGAACAGCCAATGTCTATCGGCGCGTCTTTGGAAGGGCGACGGCGGCGGCGAGGGTAAGCCTATTGGTGAGCTCACTCGGGGTGGAACAACGCCGGCAGTACCACCGCTCTCTACCCAACCAGACAGCGTCTCGCATCCCGAGGTAACTCGCTTCAAGGCCTGCGATCCCAATGGTCCGGCTTGCCTAGCCCTATCACCGCGCCTCACAGAGCGGGACCGGCTGATCGAGGCAATGGAGAAAGTTGGATGGGTTCAGGCCAAAGCGGCTCGTATGCTCGGCCTCACGCCCCGTCAGGTCGGCTATGCTCTACGCCGGCACAATATCGAGGTGAAAAAGTTCTAAGCTATGGCGTTCGTCAGGTCGGAAATGCACTCTCGGCACTCCGCATGACAAGGGCGCGTCGCATTCGCGACGAGGCCCATGTGCCGATTGTCAGGAACGAACGAAACCGTGCGAAGCAAGTGTATGCAATTGAACGCGAAACGCTAAAACGCCCGGCGTGAGACAATCCCAGTCCCTGGCATAGGTCTTGCAGTATTGAACTGCAATCTTCACCAGCAACGGAATTGCTAGATGACCGCATCGATGATTTCGCTTGATAGCTCGGCCAGCGCCAAAACGTCCGACAATCGGCTGACTAATGCGAAGTCCGGCAGCTGCAAATCCTCATCCTGCGGCTCAACCGCAAAACCGGATGACATGGATCCAGTGACATGGGAGAAGATAAAGGATCATCCCTGCTATTCGGAAGAAGCACACCACTATTTCGCGCGCATGCACGTCGCCGTCGCACCGGCTTGCAATATCCAGTGCAACTACTGCAATCGCAAATATGACTGCGCAAACGAAAGCCGGCCGGGTGTCGTCTCAGAAAAGCTGACGCCAGAGCAGGCGCTGCGCAAAGTCATTTCGGTCGCAAACGAAGTGCCGCAGCTTTCCGTCGTTGGGATCGCCGGACCGGGCGATGCCTGTTACGACTGGAACAGAACGAAGGCGACCTTCGAAAAAGTTGCCGCGGAAATTCCCGACATCAAGCTCTGCATCTCCACCAATGGGTTAGCACTGCCAGATCATGTCGACGAGCTCGCAAGCATGAATGTCGATCACGTGACCATCACAATCAACATGGTCGACCCGCAAATCGGCGCAAGGATATACCCGTGGGTTTTTTACAATCACCGGCGCTACACCGGCATCGAAGGGGCCGAAATCCTGCACAAACGACAGATGTTGGGTCTGGAAATGCTGGCGGCGCGGGGCATCCTCGTCAAGGTCAATTCGGTCATGATACCCGGCGTCAATGACGAGCACCTGATCGAGGTGAACAGATGGGTGAAAGAGCGCGGGGCGTTCTTGCATAATGTGATGCCCCTGATTTCGGACCCGGCGCACGGCACTTACTATGGTCTGACCGGGCAACGGGCTCCGCGGGCAATCGAATTGAAGGTGCTTCAAGGTCGTCTCCAAAACGGCGCCAAGCTGATGCGCCATTGTCGGCAGTGCCGGGCCGATGCCGTGGGGCTGCTGGGCGAGGATCGTGGCAAGGAGTTCACGCTCGACCACATTCCCGATGCAGCCTCCTACGACGAGCGCAATCGCGCGGCGTACCGCGAAGTAGTGGCGCGGGAGAGAGGCAATCATGCAGCAGCCAAGAGCGAGGCGATCGAAATGGTCAAAGCAGCCGGCCCTGACGGGTCGCTTCACGTTGCGGTAGCGACGAAGGGCGGCGGTCGCATAAACGAACATTTCGGCCATGCGAAAGAGTTCCAGATTTATGAAGCCTCTCCGACAGGAATCGCCTTCGTGGGCCATCGCAAGGTCGAGCAATATTGCCGCGGCGGCTGGGGTGACGACGCTACACTCGACAGTGTGATCGTTGCGCTCGAAGGTATCGACATCGTGCTCTGCGCCAAGATCGGAGATTGTCCTAAAAAGCGGCTGGCGGACGCCGGCATTCGAGCAATGGATTGCTATACCTATGAGTACATCGAAACAGCCATCAGCGTGGTTTATGCCGCCGAGTTTGGCGTTGACCCGCTGACAGGGACGGCATGAACTGTTTTATTTTAACCTCCTCAGGAGTTGATAATGGCCTTCAAGATCATCGCATCCCAATGCACCCAGTGCGGAGCCTGCGAGTTCGAATGTCCATCAGGTGCGATAGAACTGAAGGGCGAGAACTACGTGATCGATCCGAAGAAGTGCACAGAATGCGAGGGAGCTTTCGACACCCAGCAATGCGCATCGGTATGTCCGGTACCGAAGACCTGCGTTCCAGCCTGATCGCCTGTTCGCTGGCCGAAGGCAGTATCTCCTCCAAAGGAGATTTTGACCTTCGCTGTTAAGCTGAGCAGTCTTACGAAAGCGAGGCACCACCGTGGGCCTAGGACGCGAACAGGAAGTGGAGATCGGCTCTCCGCCGCGCTTTCTACTGGGTGAGCGGGTTCGCGCCACGCGCCACATAAAAAATGACGGCACCTATCCCGGCAAAGGCGTTGGCGAAAACCTGGTGCGGAAGGGCGATGAGGGTTATGTGCGCGACATCGGCACCTTTCTGCAGCAGTTCTATATCTATGCGGTCGAATGGGTGGATCGCGGCACCATCGTCGGAATGCGTGCGCGTGAACTGACGAGCCTCGACAAAGCCGCGGCAAGAATTGCCGAAACGACTAGCAGCACAAAGGAAGGAATAGTCCCGTGAAAGTGATGATCCGCAAAACCGGAACCGGCTTGTCGGCATATGTTTCCAAGAAGGATCTCGAAGAGCCGATCGTTGCTATGGAGAATGAAAATCTGTGGGGCGGTTGCGTGCTGCTCAGGAATGGGTGGCGGCTTGCCCTGCCCGATCTGCCGAAGGACACACGCCTGCCGATTACGGTTGAAGCAAAAAAGATATCTGAGGAGGATTAAACGCTGCTAACGAACGACAAAAGGCGACGGCGGCATGACTGTGCTTCCTATATCTGATCATCTTTTGATCTTCCGAGGCGATCGCGCCGAAAAGCAACTTCGTTTGCTGAAGAAAGCGCTCGCCGCAGATGACATAATCCCATATCTCGGTCCAGGGCTGCTCCGGCAAAGTTCGGCGGCGCCGCCTGTACCGGATGGTCCGGAAGCCGTCGCAGCAGCTCTTAACATACGGGCGACAGCGCCTTCCAGGATCCGGAGCAACATGTGGTCGGTCGCACAGTTTATCGAGCAGCGCAGGCATCGCCGAACGGTACAAGCCTGGATGGCGGAGATATTCGCCCCGTACGCACCGTCGACTGTCCTCCATGCCTGTCTTGCAACGCTGCCACTCTCGCTCATAATCGACAGCTGGTACGACGGGACGATGCGCGCGGCTCTCATCGCGAATGCCCGAACAGACGTGGTCGAGATACAAGGCGTCACGCGGGCAAATGAAAACCGCGACATTTGGACGAAAAGTTACGATTTGTCCGGAAAGGAACTCAGGCACAGCCCGGCGCCAAAAACTGTGTTGTATACACCTCATGGAAGCGTTCGGCCCGCCGCTAATTTTCTCGTGTCAGACGCCGACTATGTCGAAGTACTGACAGAGATCGATATCCAGACACCGATCCCCGATATCGTCAAGAAGCGGCGCGCCAATCGAGGTTTTCTCTTTCTGGGCTGCCGCTTCGATGACCAGATGTTGCGCATTTTCGCACGCCAGATCATAAAGCGCTCCAACGGCCCACGCTTCGCTGTGATTGATGCCGCAACCATGACCAAGAACGAACGCCGCTTCTGCGCGGAATGCGGCATCAGCCTCATTGACCTGCCGATCGGCGAAGTTGCGGCTGCTCTTGTTAATCCGGCAGAGCCGTAAGCGTGAGCCAGGGAGCGCTTCGCAGCGCCACCGATTGCTTGCTCAAACTGAGAGCGAGTGACGAAGAGCGTGATTTATGGGCACGAGAGACTGCACCATCATTGTTGGGACGACCTCCAAACCTGGCTGGGCTCCGCCCGTTAAACCATCTAGGTTCACAGTTGGACAGGGGATCATTGCGGGCTAAGTGTCCGGTCAAAAGTGAGGGCAATCCCCCTCCCACCTAGCGCTCGGCCCAACAGTGATAACGCTCACACAGATTTTTGCCCCGCGCGTGCGCGCAGCGCAAGAAAACATTGAGAAAATTGGCTTTGTAGGAGGGATATTTTGACGCGTTCTCAGCTGCTAGAATCCTACTGTTGGCATAGATATTTCTGTTATCAACAAAGGCGGAATCGGAAAAACAGGGCCGCCTGACGGGGGACGCGAGGCGGCCCAGTGCGGCTGCGGGGTGCAGCCACGTTAAGCGGAAAGTCTCGCCTAACAATTAGATTTTATCATTCAACTGTTGAATTTCAATAGGCGGTTTGAATTAATTAAATGGGAATTTGATTGGAATACGCAAATCACGAGGTGCCTTGTTTTTGACCGGCGCGACACGCTCCCCGTGCTGATCGACAGCGCTAACGAATGGAACCCGCACGAACAAGGCTTGCTACAAAAGGCGTTCATGTCGCCTTTCCCGGCGACAGGCCATCATATAGCATCGATGAAATCTTAACTCGCGGCTACGCTTGGTGCTCATTGAACTTCTATAGCGGCCAGGCGGCGAATGATAACGAAGACTGGCCACTGGCTAAGAACACAGGAGAACGAAACCTGGCTCGAGCGCTGCCGCGCGCTTCCGCACCGCGAAAATGCCGACACAGCTTGCTGGACGGAAAGCAAACATCGACATCGCTCCGCGGCGTGCCGTTGTGACCAACGATGAGATGAAAACACGTGCCGCTCCGATTCCCAAAAAATGGAATGGCGCCTGGCCGTTGCTTGTTAGAATCGCCGCCGAGCGTGAATTGCAGTTATCCGCGCCAAGCTCGCGTACGTTCCTAAGATCCTCGATGCTTTGAATTGACCGCTGTTGGCGCATCAAGAGCGGAGAGCCGAATAGGGGTACCCTATTATGAGATCCCAAGAGAGGCGCCGGCAATGGCGCCTTTTGCATTTGGGGGAATCGCGAGACGAACGAATAGACGGCGTGCTGGCGAGGCCGAGGCATGGGCCGGATACTTCATGTCTGGCTGTGACTTTTTCGACGAGCTAGCCGGCATTAGCCTTACCGAAGAAACCGCCGAGCCGTTGGCAGGCACCGCATTTGCAACGCGGTAATGGACCTCATCGACGAGCGGGCACCGAGGCTTTTATCCGCCGCCACGCCCGTGGGCAGAGGAACAGTTCGGGCCAGCGACCGGCCGCGGCAAGCGGCGGCGCTAACGGTTGGCGACCAATCTAAGTGAGTGCGGCCGTTTGGATTTGCCATGTTGTCGGCTTCTGGCAATCCTCGGCGCCTTGCTCACCGTGATCGCCTTTTCCGAAAGGGCCAGCGCCTCTTTCGCGAGATCCTCAAGCTTAGTGCGAATTTCGTTCATGTCCGTGAACGTTTGTTCGACCATTGCGCATCCCCCCAGAGAACTCGCTAAATTAGACACAGCAAACGGACAAAATCAACATCCCGTGCAACCGTCTTGGCCAGCCCCGAGCGTTAGGTCAAGCGGGGGCTTAATCGCTACACGAAAAACTTACAGCAAAGCGCAATGGCAAAACCCCAAACGGCCATGCAATGACTAGCATGGCGCTGGCCCACTCCGGCTCGACGGGCGGCAGGTTTTCTTTGTCGTTTACCGCTGATTTCATGGTCCCCTCCCACGATTAAGCTCAAATCCTATCAGGCATTTTAGCCTTGTTGCATCAAAGATGATATCAGCGCGTCACGCGGCCGGCATCTCCTAAATCACCTCCGATCATTCCACCTTTCCAGCCCGCCTTGCGTGAGCTTTTATGGGTGCCCGCGGTTTCGTCCGCAGAGATCCTATCGACAATATCGAATATTTTTGGATTACCGAACAAGGTCTCGAAATATAAGGCTATGCAGCTACATCCCTCGGAGATACCCAAATGATCGACGAGACGAGAGAATACCTATTGGATCACCGCGGCAAGCTGTTGTTCCAGATCGAGCGGGCGAAACATCATCTTGCGGGCCTTCAGGCTGACGGAATCAAGGTCATCAACAGCAAGGCCTCTCTGCCTGCGGCCGATATCACCATCATTACCGAGGACTTAGCCGAGCACCTGAGAAGCGAGATCGAGGCGCTCTGTTGGGCGATCGATCATATTGATCACGAGCTGGAATACCTAGACGGCGATGATGAATTTGGCCATTCACCGGGCGCCACGCTCGCACGCATAGTTGACTCGACTCTTAGCTCATTACCGATAATCATTGCGGAAATTGGGGGATTGCTATGCATCACGCCGTCGTCGTTGCCGCATTATCGTTCTTCATGGTGCCTTCTGCTTTTGCTGCCAGCGATAACGATCTAATGCTCTCGATTACCATGAGCAAAGGAAACCCACCGTCATTTAACGGGGTAACCAACCTTGTGGACGGCACGTTGATCTCATTCACAGTCAGGGGTGATTTGCCAGGTTGCATCCAGCGATGTGGCTACGAGGGCGATGCCAGGACGGAAGGTGGCCGGTTTCATGTGGAGATCATTTCTGATCGACACCTTGAAGACGATAGCTATACCATTGATGTGGTCACAACTGATCAAAGTCGTCGCCTCAAGTTTCCGACATTAGACCCGACCGACAACAACCATATGATTAGATGGACAGCTCGCCTCAAGGTCGACGCGGACGGGTCCAAGATTGTGCCCGGAACGGCTCGGCTTCTTCCATTCTTATACGACGCCAAATACTTGAGAGATGAATTCGATCACGGACATCAACCAACCCAATGAACCGCGCGCTATATTAGCGCCACTGGACCGCAACGCCGCGTCGTCAGGAACTTTTGCTGCAGCTAGAGGTTACGTCTCAAAGGAGTACTCCGATGAGCAACGATTTGAACAGGCCGACCCCCAACCCAGATATCAGAACGACACCTGTACGCCGGCAGCCCTGGATGCCATGGGTCGCCATACTTGCTGTAATTCTGGTCGCAGCTCTCGCCTGGTCTTTCTGGCCGCACGCCAGCACGACAAATCCTAACGCCCCAGCCCAGACGACGACAACACAGCCGCCGACCACCACCACGCCGCCTGCGACAGCGCCCGCTCAGCAGTAAAGTAGCGGCGCCGAGAAGATGCCCAAAAAAATGACGCCTCAGGTTGCGAGAATGTTGCCTGGAGTGTAATCGTGCGTTGTATACTCATGCACAAGCAGCGGATGGTTTCGAATTCTCCCGATATAGGGTCACCGGTATCCAGCCTGACGGAGCGGCATGATGAGGATGGTTCGACGTTACTCAATATATTCGGAACCATGAGGCAATCTTAGGTCTCCGTGACCTAGAAATTTGTCAGCTTGCTTTGAGCACATTTTCTCAAGATTGAACCTAATGAAAGATGTAAACGAAACCCAGCGACTGGCACCAATCCTGGTCACTCTTTTATAAGCAAAGGCATTCATGACGAACGCCACCTCGCCAGACTTGCTTGTGCATGGCCGCTTTTAGCGAACCCTTCTTGGTAAAATACTTTGCCATTGATCCCTAGTCGGCAGAATGGGGCAAGAAGGCCTTGACGACGAAATTTACAGACGGTGAAGCGATAGGAAGCATTCGCAGAATCTGTCGCTGAGGGTTGATCCGACTTCTGCGTGCTGAAATGAAAGCGGCGGTCTTAACCCCAGCTTCCCCGCGCTTGCTTGCCCAGCTTCGCGCGGCGGCCCTTCCGATTACTTCATGAACAAAGATAGCCGATCTACGTTACCGCTGCAGGCACAAGTCCTATGACAAGGAGAAAGTCATGGATTGGAATAAAGTTGAAGGAAATTGGAAGCAGATGAAGGGAAGGGTCAAAGAGCAGTGGGGCCAGCTCACGCGTGACGACCTTGATCTAATCGACGGACGCCGAGATCAGCTCCAAAGCAAGATCCAGGAACGCTACGGCTTGGAAAAAGACCGCGCGCGGCGCGACATCGACGATTGGTACAATCGACAGACCTGGGAGTAACAGGCTGCATTGTTCCCTTTGACTGCATGAATTAGCGCCCGAAAGGCCCGGACATGCTCCCCACTTACCTAAGTGGGTAGGAGTAATGTTGGTAATATGACTAGCAGCAATTTTAAGATGGAAGTCCTCTCTGGGCCGGATGGTCGGCGGCGCTGGAGCACGGCGGACGTATGATGAATTTCTGCGCTCGTCGTTCTTACGGACCCGACTGCCGATTTCTGGATCATGAACAATGTCGACGCCATGTCGGATTCCTGCGAAGAGAACTTGACGCGGCTGCCAATCAACTGTGCACCATGAAAGCCGCCTCTCGATCAGTCTTGAAAGCCTGACGTCGCCGCACAAGCCTCGCAGATAGTCGCGTAGCGGATAAAGAAATTCCGGAAACACGTAGCCATAAGCGAACCCTCCACGTGCGGAGGGGTACCCGAATGCGAATACAGAATATTTCGAAGATGACCATCACCTCGCCCTCCTTGGAACAAAGCATCTGATCGCCAGTTTGATTGCGGAGGAAGGATGCCATGACCAGACAATGGTGGGATAAAACTCTGATGCTGGAAACGAGACATGCTGGCAGAGCGGTCGCGATCAACAGCGCCGAGCGCGCTGCCGATTTCCTGCTCAACGAATGGCCGGCAGAGAATACCGGCGAAGCCTATGAAGACGCCAAGAGAGCGGTTCTTGCAGCCCATGAGGGCAGAATAACTGCCGAAGAAGCGCGAGAGGCGATCATTAAGGCGGCCCGAGAGGATGGGGTCTTTGTGTACGGCCGGTGAGGTCATGCCTGCCTCCCGAATATATGCGGGAGGCAGCGATGGGTTTTTCTTCAGCGTCTTCGCGTCTTCCCCTCTTTGCGCGCTGCAGCTTATCAACGCCCCGATACACATCCTTTTCGATCGTCTTGCCGGCATCGACTCGTATGCCGAAGAACCGATCGCGTAAGGCGAGCGCATCAGCTTCCGGCTTGCAAGCAGCGATGACGTAAGATCGGGGAAGCCTCTCTCCTTCCTCCACGTACCGGCAGGAGCTAAACTTAGCGAAGGTTTTTGGCACAACCTTCTGGACCCGCAACTCGAAGAAGATTTCCTCCCTGCGATAAGTGTCCATCCGTACTTGAAGGCGTATCCCCTCGGTTGGCTGCGGTCATCTGGTCCGTAAGGCTAATGAAATGCCAGCACCCGCTGGCCTGGCCGGATACTCTTCTCAGCGGAGCAGCTGCAGCAGATTTTCGGCCCCCCCAGGATCTCAAATTGCTAAAATTCCTGTCTGCACTGGGCCAGTGCGATATTTCTCCTCCATTCGGCTTCGAAGGAACTCTTCTATCTGAAGCGCTAACGTCGCCGGCTCCTGGCCCATGGTTTTGAGATGAAGTTCCGGGTTCTCCGGCGCCTCATATGGAGACGAGACACCGGTGAAATTGGCAATGTTTCCGGCAAAGGCCTTCTTATAAAGCCCTTTCGGATCGCGGCGCGCGCATTCCTCCAAGGGCGTATCGACGAAGATTTCGATGAACTCGCCTTCGCCCATGAGCTCGCGCGCCATACGCCGCTCGTCTCGGAAGGGAGAGATGAAGGAGCAAATTACGATCAGCCCTGCGTCCGCCATCAACTTGGCGACCTCAGCGACGCGGCGTATGTTCTCGACCCGATCAGCCGCGGTAAAGCCAAGATCACGATTAAGCCCGTGGCGTACGTTATCTCCGTCCAAGAGATAGGTATGTTTGCCGTAAGTATGCAGAAGCGCTTCGAGCGCATTTGCGATCGTCGACTTGCCCGAACCCGACAGACCTGTGAGCCAAAGGACAGCGGGCTTTTGGTCCTTGAGCGCCGACCGCGCGGCCTTGTCGACGTCGAGCGCTTGCCAATGAACGTTGTCAGCACGACGAAGCGGGAAATCGATCATGCCGGCACCGACGGTCGCGCTGCTTACCCTATCGACGATGATGAAATTGCCGGTTGACCTATTTTCCTTATAGCCGTCAAAGACGATCGGTCGTTGCGTCATGATGTTGCAGACGCCCACCTCGTTCATGTGAAGCAGTTTGGCTGGTTCGCGAACGAAGCTGTCGACATTCAGTTGGTGCTTGAGCGCAGTCACCGTGGCGTTGACACTGTCCGTCTCCGTTCTCAAGAGATAACTTCGCCCCGGGAGCATCGGATTGGCATCGAACCAAATGAGATGCGCCTGAAGTTGGTCCGAGACAAAAGGTCTTGAGGCGGGGTCAACCAGCACGTCGCCTCTCGAGACATCTAACTCGTCGGCAATGACCAAGGTTACCGGTTCCCCCTCTGCGGCAGATATCTGGTTGCCGGCAGGGGCAATGATCGCTCTAACCGACGAGCGTAGCCCTGATTTTGCAACGATCACCGGATCGCCGACCGCAATTTTTCCGGATGCGACCCGGCCCGCGTAACCGCGAAAATCAGAATTGGGCCGCATCACGAGCTGAACCGGAAAACGAAAGGGTTTTTGCCTGTTAGGTTCGTCGAGTTTCACCGTTTCCAGATATTCAAGAAGCGCCGGGCCCTGATACCAGGGTAATTTCCCGGATTTCGAAACAATATTGTCTCCGAAGCGAGCGGACATCGGAATAGCCATTACGCTGGCAAAACCGAGCTTTTCCGAGAAGCTCACGTATTCGGCCACAATAGCATCAAATATCGCCCTGCTGAAATCGACGAGATCGATCTTGTTCACCGCCAGCACGACATGGCGAATGCCCAGAAGCGAGGCGAGATAGGAATGCCTGCGTGTTTGCTCGAGTATGCCTTGACGGCCGTCGACGAGGATGACGGCAAGGTCGGCAGTCGACGCGCCCGTTACCATGTTGCGGGTATATTCGAGGTGGCCTGGCGTATCGGCAACGATGAACTTGCGCTTCGACGTTGAGAAATAGCGATAGGCGACATCGATGGTGATGCCCTGCTCGCGCTCCGCCTCAAGGCCGTCGAGCAGCAAAGAGAAATCGATTTCCTCGCCATTGCCGCCGCGGATGCCGCCGTGGCGAAGGTCTGCCAATTGGTCTTCGAAGACCAGTTGCGCATCGCAGAGCAGTCGACCGATTAGGGTCGATTTGCCGTCGTCGACAGAACCGCAGGTAATGAATCGAAGAACCGGTGCTTTGTCCTCTTGGACCAGATGCTCTTCTATGTCATGCGGTGAGATGGAAAAAGGATATGACATCAGAAGTACCCTTCGCGCTTCTTCTTCTCCATTGCACCGGCCTCGTCGAGATCGATCAGCCGGCTCTGTCTCTCGGAGGTGCGTGCCTCCACGATCTCGCGCAGGACTTTCCGGCACCGTCTCCGCGCTGGATTCGATCGCGCCGGTCAAAGGGTAGCAGCCGAGCGTACGGAAACGGATCATGCGTTGCGTGACCGTTTCGTCGGGCTCAAGCGGCATACGCTCGTCATCGACCATGATCATCGTCGCACCGCGATGCACGACGGGCCGCGGCGCCGCAAAATAGAGTGGTACGACTGGGATATTTTCCTGTTGGATGTACTGCCAGATGTCGAGCTCGGTCCAGTTGGAAAGCGGAAAGACGCGCATCGTTTCGCCCGCGCTGACACGCGTATTGTAGGTTCTCCACATCTCCGGACGCTGGCGTTTCGGATCCCAAGCATGCTGGGCGTTGCGAAGGGAAAATATCCGCTCTTTGGCTCGCGATTTCTCCTCGTCGCGGCGGGCGCCTGCGAGCGCAGCATCGAAACCGTATTTGTCCAACGCCTGGCGCAGCGCCAGGGTCTTCATCATGTACGTGTGCACGTTGGAGCCGTCTCGAAAAGGGCTGATGTCCTGATCGATGCCATCCTGATTGACGTGGACAATCAATTTCAGGTCCATTTCCCGCATCATGCGGTCGCGGAAGGCGATCATCTCCCGAAACT
This sequence comes from Rhizobium sp. NXC24, assembly GCF_002944315.1. Lineage (NCBI taxonomy): Bacteria > Pseudomonadati > Pseudomonadota > Alphaproteobacteria > Hyphomicrobiales > Rhizobiaceae > Rhizobium > Rhizobium sp. NXC24. The sequence goes on along the minus strand of NZ_CP024313.1, from coordinate 174,752 downwards.
TCCACCGGGTGTCCACATGAAGAAAGGGAAAGGGTGGTTTTCCCGGGAAGAACGCCCTCATCGCGAGATGCAATAAGACGGAGGAGTCCTTTCCGATGGAATAGAGCACAACCGGATTGGAAAAGGTCGCAGCGACTTCCCGAATAATATGGATGGCTTCGGATTCAAGGTATCGCAGATTGTCGAAAGACATCTCATTTATCCTTGCGGAGCCGATGCGTCGTTAAGCTCGAAGAACTTCGCATAAGGCCCGCCTGCAAAGTGCCGCCGTAGCTCGTCAAAATTCTGCAGCGAGCGAGCGAGCGAGCGTGTTTCCTGCCGTTGAATGGTGGTGCGATCGGAAGACGGATGCGCGGGAGCTCCGAGGAAGGCCAAAACGGTTGCCAGACACGCGCTCGGTTTAAGAAGAAGATCCTGATATTCGATCATCAGCAGTTTGCTCGGATCGAAAGCGCCCTTGACCCGTGTATGGAAATCGTCGGCAGCTTTGAAATAGGCTTCGCATTCGTCCACTGTCAGCGAAACGCTTGGGGGCTCATTAGGGTCCGCGTTAAATTTCAGCCACTGGCCCGTTTGCCTTGCCTGCACCAGCGATCGCAGGGATTCGAGTGTATTGCGAGTAAGCAAAATGACCTTGAGGCCTTGCCAGCGAGCCAATTCGTCGAAAAAGCCTGGACGGTCATAAAATTGAGGCTCGTTGATCTTACAGCCGACGTGTGTGACCTTCTTTTCGCTCGGTGGATAGCGCATATAGGCGAGCTCGAGAAGCTCGCGATCGCTGTGCCGCAGACGATCCTTATCGGGCCAATTTTCGTCATAGCTGTTGAGCAACTCACCGTTGCTCAAGACATTTGGATGGTCGTTCAGCAACGCTTCGAGATAGTGCGTCCCAGTTCGCGGCATCGCAAGGATTACAAATGGCTCGGGCGACGGTCGGGAATGGATCATTGCGCATGTTTCCAACTGTTATTGATCACAAAGGTGTGGATGGCCGCCTGCACAAGAACTCCGCGGTTGCGCTGACGAGCGTAAGGGCCCAGCGGCTGGCTCTTTAAAGCAGTTCCGCAAATCGGACCGAGGGCCAGAGGTCGCGCGATTGGACTAAAAAACCGACCAGGCGCATCATGGTGCCGGCGACCCGTAACGCTGGTAGATCGACTGGATTCCATCCAGAATCTCGCGTGACAACTTGACTTCGGCAGCGGCGAAGTTGTGCGTCAATTGTGTCAGGGAAGTCGCGCCCACGAGGGTGCTTGCAACGAAGGGCCGGCTCATGACGAAAGACAAGGCGCCATGCACTGGGTCGATGCCATGTTCTCGAAATAGCGTTGTATATGCGAGAGCCGCATGTTGCGCTCTTTCGTTGCTGTAGCGAAAGAACCGTCCGAACAAGTTCAGCCGCGAACCGCTTGGCCGCTGACCACCCAGGTACTTGCCAGTGAGGGTACCCATAGCAAGGGGCGAATAGACGAGGAGCCCTACCCCTTCGCGCAGAGCCATTTCTGCAATGCCGTTCTCGAAATCGAGGTTGATAAGATTGTAGGGGTTCTGGATGCTTGTCACGCGAGCAAGGCCGTGCATTTCCGCAAGATGCAGAAAGCTGGCAAGCCCCCATGGCGTTTCATTGGAGAGCCCGATGTGGCGAATCCGACCGCTTTTGACGAGCGCATCCAGGGCCTCCAACGTCTCCAGGATAGGGATCGTATCGTGATCAAGCTCATATTGGTAGTCGAGCAATTGAAAGACGTTTGTGCTGCGGTCTGGCCAGTGCAGCTGAAACAGATCGATATGATCCGTCTGCAGCCTTTGAAGGCTGGCGTCGACTGCATCGAAAAGGTTTGCGCGCGTATAGCTGACGCGGCCGTCCCGGACATAGGGCAGGTTTGCTTTGCCTGGTCGTACAGGACCGACCGCTTTGGTCGAGAGCACCACATCCTGCCTGCGGCCGCTTTTGCGCAGCCAACTGCCGATATAGCGCTCTGAAAGACCGTATGTTCCGACGCGCGGTGGTACAGGATACATCTCCGCCGTGTCGACAAAATTTACGCCTGCATCGAGAGCCGCCTCAAGTTGCGCGTGTGCCTCGGCCTCTGTGTTCTGCTCTCCCCAGCTCATCGTACCCAAGCCGAGCGCGCTTACTTTCAGGCCGCTGCGGCCCAGTTCGCGATACTGCATTTCATAACTCCTTTTCGTAAGCGGTCACGGCTTCAGGGCATCAGACGGCGCCGCAAAAGCCTTGCCGAAAGGAAGAACGGCAATGCCGCATAGAGGCAAAGCGCACCGACATGCAGGCCGACGCTTTCCGCGGGCCGGCCGAGCATTGCTGGACGAATGAGGTCGATCGCATGTGCGAGCGGCAGGAAGTGCGCCATTCCCTGAAATCCGTCCGGCAGTTGTGCGACCGGAAAGACCGCGCCGCACAGGAACAGCATGGGTGTGAGGACGAGCGTCTGGTAGAAAATGAAATAGTCGTAACTGGGTGCAAGTGCCACGACGACCATCGCCACGCTTGCGAATGCAAACCCGGTTAGCGCAATAACGGGCAGCACGCAGGGGATCGAAGTCCACGCCGCATAGCCGAGCATAATGGCGACGATCAAAATTCCCGTACCGGCCAGAAACGCCTTGGTGGCCGCCCACGCCAATTCGCCCAGGACGACATCGCCGAGCGTCAGTTGTGTGTATAGGATTGCTTCCCAGCGGTGAGATTGCATGCGAGCGAAAGCTGCATAAATCGTTTCGAAGGTAGCAGATGTCATGGAACTTGCCGCAACCATGCCGCCCGTCAGAAACGCGATGTATGGAGCCCCGTCCACGCGACCGACCATTACTCCGAGGCCGAAGCCGAGACCGAACAGGTAGATCATGGGATCGGCGAGATTGCCGAGTATCGACGCAAGCGCAACCTTCTTCCATGCCAGATAGTTGCGGCGCCACACCGCAATCCAGTTCCAAGCATTAGCCGGCAGCGTTGTCGCATAACCTTCACCCATCGTTTATTTCTCCATCTCGCGCCCGGTCAGCCGCAAAAAAACATCCTCCAGATTCGGTGGCCGCTGCAAAAGACGCAGGCCCGTTCGCCCGCGCAGTTGCGCCAACACCGGCTCAGGATCGGACGCATAACAAAAGAGCGTCTCGCCGCTCACCTCGAACCGTTGCGCATATGGCCGGATCGCTGAATGCAGTTCATGCGGATTGCCGCCATATATTTCGATCACCTGGCAGCCGATCTGCTCGTCGACAAGCGCATGCGGGCGGCCCTCGGCGATGATGCGTCCCTTCTCGATGACGCACAGGCGGTCGCACAAACGCTCAGCTTCTTCCATGAAGTGCGTGGTCAAGATAATTGTCTTGCCGCGCGCCAAAAGTGCCCGCAGGCGCTCCCAGATCAAGTGGCGCGCATGTGGATCAAGGCCAGTCGTCGGCTCGTCCATGACAAGCAGTTGCGGGTCGTTGATCAGCGCACGTGCCAGTGTCAGGCGCCGCTTCATGCCGCCGGACAACTCGGAAACGCGTGCATGCACCTTGCTCTCGAGGCGCGCGAACTCGAGCAGTGACGGGATAACCTTTTCGACCTCGCGCGTGCTCATGCCGAAATAGCGTCCGAACACTACGAGATTTTCGCGCACAGTGAATTCGGCGTCGAGGTTGTCGAACTGAGGGACGACGCCTATGCGCCTGCGTGCCAGGCGCGCGCGCGCCGGCACCGGTATGCCGAGCACGCTGATCTTGCCGGAGTCAGGAAGAGTCATGCCGAGAACCATGCGCGCGATTGTACTTTTTCCCGCGCCGTTCGGCCCGAGCAGGCCAAAGCACTCTCCCGCTCCAACGGAAAACGACAGCCCGTCGACAACGGTCCTTCCGTCGTATGACTTCGTGACACCGGCAAGTTCGATTGCTACCGCGGACATGTGCTCATCTTCATGTTGGCTGCGACGCCGACTGGCGCCAATTCAGAGACCCGCTCCTTAGTGAAGAGCACGCCGTTGCACCATACATGTTCGATGCGTCCCCATTCGCAGGCTGCGGCAGCATCCGGGAAGAAGCCCCGTCCATGGAGGTTGGCGCTCGTGTTGCAAAGCAGCGGGATGCCTGTGAGTTTTTCATACTCGATGAGGAGTTCGGTAACTCCGTGTTCAGAGCTCCTGGAAATGGTTTGCAAACGTGCAGATCCGTCGAGATGGACGACAGCGGGAATTTTGTCCTTCCACTCCGGGCGCGTCTGGTGGTCGAAGAGCATGTAAGGATCGGGCGTTCCGGGACTGAATATATCCGGCGCACGGTCTTCGAGGCATATTGGCGCCACCGGCCGGAAGTGTTCGCGAAATTTGACTTCGTTGAGATAGTCTTTCATTTGCGGCGAGGTCGCGGCTGCGAGAATGCTTCTGCCTCCGAGCGCCCGGGGTCCGAGCTCGGCGCGCCCAGCAAGAAAGACAACGGGCTTATTGCTGGCGAGGATGGTTGCGACTTCTGATATGCTGCACGGGGCAGCCTCCCATCCGGGCGGCGCGTCGCCATTTTTCAAAGCCGGGCCGCTGTAGACCGACCACTCCAGCGGCACGAAGCCTTCATGCGCCGCCATGGCGCTGCAGGCGGCACCGATTGCAGAGCCACTGTCATTCGGAAATGGCGGCACCCAGACGGCATCGAACAGGCCTGTCGCACGCAGTGCACTATTCCATTTGATATTGAGACCACAGCCGCCGGCTATGCATAAGTTTTGCGGCCCGGGCAAAGAGTGGCGCTGCATGGCAAGCGCCATTTCACCGACTAAGAGAAGCTCCAGGAAAGAATGGAATGATGCAAGCACATTTTCGGGCGCCTTATTCTCCAATCGGACCACGCTGGCATCGAAGAAATCATGCACGGCTATGAGGGAAGATTCAGCGTCGTTGATGTTTGCGCGATAGCGACAGGCTCGCTCTGTATCGCCTGAAAAGTGCTCCTCGTAGAGCTCTTCGAACACCGCGACGATGTCTTCATCAATCGAACCAAGCGCGATATAGGCCATCAGCTTGCCGGCGACACCGAGGTCCCAGCCCGCGCGGCTTGGCTGCTTATATGGCCCGAAGTAATGGCCCGCGGCCGCGTAGGCTTGCCCTATCATCGGGAATAAGGACTCAAGGAACCGGGCTCCGTGGCCATCGACGTAATAGAGACGCGGGAAGATGCAGCCATCCCAGACCAGGCAGAAAGCGGGTTCGCCAGCCTTGGCGAATGGACTGGTGCAGTATGCGGAGGCCACATGGCCGGTCACATGCGGATAGCTCTTATAAGAAAAAGCCCGGTCGTTGAGAATGAGGCCGGAGCAGTCGAGCGAATCGAGAAGACCGTCGGGGTGGAGTTCAACGTACGGCGCCCCCTTGAGAGTGACGGGAGCCGCGCCGCTGAGGACCTGGAAACGCGATTCGACTTCACCATCCCATCCGTCGATCACGAACTGATCGACATCGCTTGGATTGAGACCGTGTTCCGCCAACGCGGTGACAATTGCGTCGAGATTGTCGATCGTTTGGTATCGGCGGTTGTTGTCTTGCTTCTCCTGCTCAATGCAGAAGATTAGCCGTCCGTCCTCGATAAGGGCGATCGCCCCGTCATGGGTCAGCTTTATACCACAGATGCGCATAGTGTCTCCATGTCTAAGCTCGAAACTTCGATTGATCAGGAAGAGGAAACCGGATTGCGGAAACGGACGAGCAAGCAGTCTTCGTTGTCCGAGTCCCCCTGTAACTCAAGACGCTCTACCTCGACCAACATTTCGGTGAGAATGGCGATGACCGTCTCAGCGCCGGCAGCATGACCCCAGCGCCGGCAGTTCGCATCGCGAGCCGAGCCGAAAACCAGATGCCCGCCCGGCGCAAGCATGCGAAGCAGGTTGCCAACTGCCATTCGCATCTCGGCAATGTCTGCGAGGTAATAAAGAACTTCTGCGACGACGATCAGATCGAAACGCTCTTCAGAGGAAAACTGTTGTACGTCTGAGACAACCCAGCTGATATGTGCCGGCTTGTTCATCCGTCGGCGTGTTCGATCAATCGCTTCTGGCACGACGTCGATAACGGTGAGGCGCTGGCAATGGGGCGCCAGCTTTTCCGTAAACGCGCCGGCCGCACACCCGACTTCGAGTGCATTTGCGATGGGGCCCTGGCCAAGCGACAGCAGGAGCATTTGCGCGTGACGCTTGCGTTCGAACGGATTTCCGTCGAGGCGCCACGGATCGTCAGCAGCCAGTTCGCGATTTAAGAGTTGATAATTGTCGTGCGTTTTCAAGTGCGTCTACCTTGATAAAGCGGTCATCACTGGTCGGTGCAAATGCCGTCATATGCCATCGATCTGGTAGCATCTCGCGCAAGATTGTGCCGGCGAAGCGGAGCTTCATTTTCCTGGGATTCTCTCGGGCTTGATCCAGCAATTGGGTCTTGGATGGCGTCCAGCTTTCCACCCTTGTCTGGTGCCTTGGCAGCAGAGCCGCGCGACAGCCAATCGCTATTGCTCAACGTACAGAGCGCGTAGGCCTTCAAGGGAAGCAGGAAAAAGATGTTGATGAAGGTATGCAGGGAGAAGCCGATAAATCGAAATTGGCGAGCACGAAACGCCGCGACGCTGCATCGGATCATGGTCATCGATGCGATCATCAGGCATGTCCACCAGGGCACGGTCCCGGTGAGTGCGAACTGTACTAGTCCGCTTAGCACCGAGACGGCGAGCAGGAGCGGACCTAGGTTCTGACCAATGACGTCCAAAGTGAGAAAACGGTCAAGACCAGGCAGAAGGTTCATTGCAAGCAAAGTGTCGCGGAAAGTGCTGCGTGCCCAGCGAAGTTGTTGACGCAGATAAGGGCGCAGCTTGTTTGGAACAACAGTTGCCGCGATGGCGGTTGGTACATATTCGGTCCGAAATCCGGCCTTCAACATGAGGATCGTAAGATGACGATCTTCGCCGAAATCGCTTCGCTTTCCCCGGAACATTTGCGTTTCGTACTGGTCGAGTAGCATGGTAAGCGCGGTCCGGCGGTACATGGCGCATGGGCCACAGCAGCACATGACAGCACCGAAACGAGCCTGTGCCGCCCGCTCCTCGTTACAGGCCAGCCAGTATTCCATGTCGATCAAACGGGTCAACCAGGTCTCGTGGCGGTTGCTGGCAGCAAGTTGGCCCATAGCCGCGCCAATCGCCGGATCTTGCATCTTGACTGCAAGTTTCACGACGACGTCTGGGGCGAGAATGGTGTCCGAGTCGACGTTGAGGACCAAATCCCCAGAGGAACGGCGTATCGCCGCTATCTGCGCCTTGCGCTTTCCAACATTCTCCTTGAGAAGAATGAATGTGAATCTTGGATCGCGTGCAAATGCCGTGTGGACTGGCGTGATGGCGTCGCGATTGCTGGAACCGTCATCAACCACATAGACATTCAGATCCCCAGCATATTCTTGCTGCGCGATGGACTCCAGGCAGTCCCAGAGTGTACCCGGATCCTCATTGAAGGAGGGTATGATAACATCGACGCTCGGCCAATGCGCCGAACCGATCGGCTCTGCAGAGGTTGATGGTTCATCGGTCGGCCGAGCATAAACGACCTGCATGCTTTTATAAGCCGTCGAGAGCAGCGCATAAAGCGAGATAGCGGCAGTGCTGGTTGCGTCGAGCAGATTCATGAATATCGCTTTCAGTGATGTTGAGGAAGCGAGCGGATTACAAATCCGCGGTCGCGCACGACTGGGATGATGCGAGAGAGTGCGATGATGGTATGATGGCGCAGACTGCTATCTGTGCTCGGCTCGGCCTCGCTTGGAGGGCATCCGTCGTGCAACAGAACGATTGCGCCGGGACGGATAGAGGCGAGCACAGCATCGACAATGGCGTCGACGCCAGGACGAGACCAGTCTCGCGGGTCCACCGACCAATGGACGGCTTCCAGCCCTGAACTCGCCGACACGGAAAGAACGTCTTGGGTCCAGCTCCCGTAGGGAGCCCGCATGTATTGCACCGACGCCTGCGGGCATGCAGTCTTGATAGCCCTGCTCGCCTCAGATATCTCATGTTCTATTTCGCCGGGACCGCAATTGGACAGGTCCGGATGGGTCATGGTGTGATTGGCGACCTTGTGCCCTTCGGCGATCATTCGTTGGATGAGTTTCGGCCGCTCGGCCGCGTAAGTTCCGATAACGAAGAAGGTTGCGGCCGCCTGATGTTGCGCCAGCACATCTAGAATCTCAGGCGTACAAAAGGGATGAGGTCCGTCGTCAAATGTCAGATAGATGCTCGGCTGGTTGGTGCCGTCAACGCACGCATCTGGCATTTCGTATAAGCAATCAAGGTGCGTCATAGCTCTGGCCCGTTCCGATCGATTACCGTGCCGGCAGGCCAATCGGAGATGGATCCTCCGATCGGCAGGACGATGACAAGCGCGTCGTCAATGCGTGTGGGCGGCTTGTCAAGGCGCGCCTCCGGTAGAGTGGACCACACACGAATCCCCGATAAGATCGTTACCGGACCGTGACGGCCGAACCTTTCGATGTGCTTTTGCAATGCGGGCCGAACGGTGCCGAAAGCAAATGGAACGGCGAGTTCGCGCAGCACAGGAAGCATGGCGTGAATTGAATGCCCGATCCCCAGTCCCTCGAGATCCGGACGTACGCCATATAATCCGAGCTCACCCACCAACTGATCGATTGCACCAATCTTAATAAATCGGCGCAGCAAGCCTAGATGAGCCGCGACACCATTGGAATCATAGCCGATGAGACGAAGTTCGGGCCTTGCTCCCGCCCAGCTTCGACTGCCCTCGAATGGTTTTGCATTAAAGGGCCCGGTTGGCCCATAGGTCATCCGAAAGAAGTCGGCGAGCTCGATATGCTCGGCGAGTTCCAACTCGTTTTCCCAGCACAGTCTCCACCGCACCTTTGAGCGCATGCAAAGACCTCCTTTTTCTTGCTGTAGTTCTGAGGGAAACATCGTGTGATTGCAGCAACTGCTTGTCTACCGCACGTCATACGCGCCAGGCGGTCGCAACGGCGAACAATCGTGATAGTAGAACCTTTCCATTCCGCTCGCGTCTGAGATGATCAACTCTCTGAATACTTCCGGCCTTCATCGATCGTTCGTAAGCTTGCGCCGATGTACTCGTCTGCTAATCGACATACTTGTCAGGTTATCGACATTTTCCTCATGCACCATCATGCCGAATCGGTAAAATTGATTGTTTGGATGGCAACCATCCACATCTTGAATGAAGGAAAAAATGCGTTTCAAAGGACTGGACTTAAATCTTCTCGTAGCGCTCGACGCATTGATGACCGAGCGTAACCTGACGGCCGCGGCACGCAGCATCAATCTCAGCCAGCCTGCAATGAGCGCTGCTGTCGGCCGATTGCGTGTCTATTTCGAGGATGAACTGTTTACGATGAATGGTCGCGAACTTGTCCTGACGCCCCGCGCCGAGGGGCTCGTTTCGGCCGTCCGCGAAGCCTTGCTCCATATTCAGCTTTCCATCATTTCCTGGGAACCGTTTGATCCCTTTCAATCGGATCGCCGTTTCAGGATCATTCTTTCCGATTTCCTCACGCTCGTGTTTATGGAAAAGGTCGTGAAACGTGCTGCGCGGGAAGCTCCAGGCGTGAGCTTCGAATTCCTGCCCCTCGCGGATGATTACGACGAGCTTCTGCGCCGTGGCGAAGTCGATTTTATCATTCTTCCGGAAGTGTTCATGCCAACTGGACATCCTCGAGCGAAACTGTTTGAGGAGAGACTCGTATGCGTAGGCTGTGGCAGGAACCAAGAGCTATCACAGCCGCTTACCTTCGACAGATACATGTCCATGGGGCACGTCGCGGCCAAATTCGGGAATTCACGAAGACCGTCAATCGAAGAATGGTATTTGCTCGAACATGGTTTCAAGAGACGTATCGAGGTGGTCGTGCAGGGCTTCAGCATGATCCCGCCGGTTCTGTCCAATACCAATCGCATAGCGACCGTGCCATTGCGACTGGCGCAACATTTCGCAAACGTTTTGCCTCTTCGGATCATGGACCTTCCACTGCCACTTCCCCCATTCACAGAAGCCGTGCAATGGCCCGCGCTTCAAAATAGTGATCCGGCGAGCCTGTGGATGCGCGGGATCTTATTACAGGAAGCATCGCGCCTTGCCCTTCCACCCGCAGAGCATTGAGTGCGGACATGCCAGCAATGTTGCTGGAGCCCATCTCATGCGGAATACTCGCAAGATCGAGTTTATTAGGCGGAGAGGTCATCGAAGCACCTGACTTTCAACGGATGTGGCATGTCATTCGGAAGGGCGGCGCAAAGCAGATTGGCAGGAATGTCTTTTATGCCGTCGATAGAACGCCAGTTTTAAATGACAATGTGTGTGAGCTTAGCCAGCGGTGATGTGCGCTTTGCATGGTGGACAAGGCGCGGAATACACGCGTATCGAAAGAGTACTGGTACGGGTTAGCCACACTTCTGGTGCAGCGCCCCACATCTTCATTGCCATCCACGTGAAGATCCGTGGACCGACGTCGTCCAACGTTACGCCGATGCCCGTTGGTTCCGTCAGCATATAGGAGAGCGCATTGCGATCATTTCTGTCTCAGGTGAGCAGCAAATAGGTCGCGATTGGCATTCTGTATCAGCAGCGTTTCGTAAAAAACTTTCAGAATGTTTTCCGCCAATGCCGTATCTAGGTGTTGCATACGAAGGACAGTCACTTTTCGCTCCTGCCGTAAAACCTGTTCTTCACTTTCTGCGATATGACGATCCACCATATCGAGGTCGGCTTGAGTGAATATCATTTGCTTTCTCCCTGAGCTCGGTGCCCCTCGGAAGTGGCAGTGGCACTGGCATTGAGCGCTCCCTGCGCTCCGCGGAACCCAGTTTAGCGCTCGCGGTTCGGAAGTAGGAGGAAACGAAGATGACACTACAATGGTGGACGCTGCCAGTGACGATCGAAACGCGCCGGGCCGGCAAATATCTTACCATCGACAGTACGGAAAAGGCAGCAGAATACATGTTGGCGGAGTGGCCAGGAAACCAAACCGGCAAATTATTCGACCGAGCCAAACAAGCACTCATTGATGCGCATGATCGCAAAATCTCTGCCGACGCAGCGCGGCGGGCGTTCTTGGCTGCAGCCGAAGAAGCTGGGATCCCCTTCTTTAATCAATGCTGATGGGGGTGAAAACGCACGTAAGCATGGCGGTTCCCTACCGCGTTTTTGGAAGGCGTGAAAGGAACGCTCCGGAATCGGCCGGTTTAATGCGGGTACTTCAGGACGAGGCCTCTTCGCACTTTATGGCGCCTTTCGTCTCCCGCGCAACATCGCAAAGCGCACAAGACCTCGTCATGATGGATCTACTTCAATCGGCACAACGCCTTTCCGTCATTTGCTGCCGATAATTTGCTTTGCAATTGCGAATTCGACAGCATTGCGGCATTCAGGGTCGCCGACTGTCTGGCCATCATTTTTGCCGCAAGTCTCTATGCGACTTAACAAGCTGAAAACATCTCGCAAAGTTTCTTCGTCCAAGGTCCGCAACTTTTCGATTGAGGCCAATAGCAGAACCGCTTTGGCTTCAGTCCCGCCCCAGAGGTGGGGTGCTGCCGGCGCGATAATTTCCTCCGGAGTGGCGTCCAGAACCTCACAGAGATGAATAAGCCGGCATACCGTCAGACGGGAGACTTTATTTTCGTAGCGGCCATAAACCTGTTCGCTGAGCCCAAGCAAGGGCGCAAGTTTCGACCGAGGCAGTTTTCGTCTGTCGCGGGCGCCACGAAGACTGGTGCAGATCTGTTCTTCCAGTTCGGCGCTAAGCGCAATTCGCCCGTCAAAGGGCTTCCGATAGACTGGTTTGTCTATGCGTGGGTCGACGACCTGCTGCAAACCGAGTTCTTTAATCCATTGCTTCAAAGATGGACCTGCCATTGCTGAGACTGAGGTTAATGCACAAGATCTCTTTTATACGGAAAAATATCGAGGTTAAAACCTATAGCGTTGCATTTTTGATCAATTTTGGCGCAGCTTTCTATCAATCGACTTCGTGCCGCGTGCGCTAATTCTGCATATCGTCCTTATTTTTCAATAATTAAATGAAAGCGGGCACCGCACTCTCTTTGGTGCAAGAAAAGCAAAAGCGCGCCAAATTGGTTATCGCCGAACAGTGCCGCACTGGCATGACCTTCCCGACGGGTCCAATTTCGGACGAAACGCATCAATGCCATTTGTTCACCGAGCGGCCGAAGCGGCTCCCTGCCGCTTGGGTCTAGGGCCGGGGCGCCCCTTCATAGATGGGCTCCTCTGGGTCGTATTTTTAAGAGGTCACTAGTCGGCACGACTCTATACAGCACTCCCAGTCGATACGCCTACTGAAAATTGCATATTAAGCTCAAACATGCGTCTACTGACATACTGCTTTCGATTTCTTTGCCCAAAAAACGCAAAATATATTTGGCTCGCCTTCCGGCTTTCTCACTAAAGGCTTCCTATGAAATACCAGCCTAACTCACCTGATTTTACTGCAAATCTTTCGAATTTCGCCTAGCCTGCAAGGCTGTCCAGATTGCGAAACGCGTGCCAAATTGGCACAGGCGGCATTTACAGCGCCTTATGAAATCAGCATATTGCGCCGCGTCTCCGCTATCTGGGGTTGGTGCCAAGCCTCCCTTCTCGCTCATCTTTGTGGGCACGAGATCGCTTCCAATAGAAGGCTAAAGCAAATGAAAAATATCGTGTACGTGTTAGAGTCGGACACCGCCCGTTTTGGGGCGGTTGAGCTTCAGGATGGAAGCAGCATTGCTCCGATCTATGACTTGATTGGTAGCAGGCTGATCGAGATGATCCGCTTTGACGATATGCACTCGCTATTCGTAGACGAAGAAGCGTTGCGTGATGGGCTGACCGCCTTTACGATCTTTGATGGCTATCCAAAGCCTCTGGCGGGGAAAATTGTCCTTGTGGGAGGCGATGGCGGACAACCTTATCGTCCCCCTTTGATCACGATTGCGGATGCGGCGGCACGTTTCCAATGTTGCCGGCCGGTGCTCGATCCAGTCTTTGCTACGGCTGGCGACATGACGCCAAAGGGTCTTATAGTTGCCGGGGCACTGGCAAACTTGCAAGTCCGTATTGATCGTCGCTCTCCCGTGCTCGAAGAGAGCGACGATCGCGGTTTGATACAATAAATCCGACCGCCACGCTCGCGAACGTTCGGCCGGGCGTGGCGACAAAGGCTTAAGTACTCAGTTTCACCTAACTTACTCGTTTGCAAAACGGCAATCCCTTGATGAATTTGCTACAGTGGCGCTGCAGCTAAACAGGGGGGAGATTCTCAGGGGACTCCCGAAAACGCGCGCCGTTCGCAGGTCTGAGATGGCGACCCCACGCACCTCAGGTAATCATTGCTCCAGGAGATCTGATCCCAAACCCCAAATCAGGGGACGGAGTTTACTTCGACCGCGGACGGCACAATCCTCCCGCCCCATCTGATGGCCCCGGGTCGATAATGACCAATCGGGAAAGCGGGCTATCGCTATTCATCCAGCCATCCACATCTCGCACTCTGATGCTCACCGGCAAGTACGTGAGCAGCATTGCGTTTTCGGTCAAGCGTCAATGGCTCGATGTCCGAGCATCGGCCAATTCTAGACTTCTTATCCATATGGCGAACCAAATAGGATCGGTCGAAACTGCGTCGAAATGGCATTTAGATTTTCCTAAACATAGAAAAATCAAATACTTAGTTCAGAAATTGCCCGGCTGCGACCTCAAGTAGCAGCTCAAATTCGTACATATCTTGCGCCAAATTGATTTGTTGAGATATGCTTTTCTCGTATTGACCGCAAATATCCCGACGCGTGGGTCGGGTTTGAAATGGAGAGACAAAACCGACCAGAAAAAGAAAACCGCTCCCGAAGAAATCCGGAAGCGGGTCTGTAAGAGAATAAATTAGCCAAAACCTTTCTCGCAGACCCTTCCTTCCTTGTCAACAAAAAACACCACTTTGGTGAACGGCGGAGCTTTGCCTGGTCCCGAGCGGAGACGAGGATATGGACGATATAACCACCTGCCAACGGCCGGTTGGCCGTAAGATAACGCCTCAAAGGGTCGAATTCCGGCGCTTGGCAAAATCGGCAGAAATCGGAATGGTGACACGTGCCCAATTGGCGGTGCTTGCTCAAAATCTGACCTGTACAGGGCTGATAAATGGAACGGAAAGCCATCTGTTGCTGATATTGATCAACACCGCCCCCGCCGATGCGTTCGATACGTCGGGGCGACCAATCGTGTTCAAATCGAACCGACAATTGGCGTTTGAGGTCGGGCGTTCGGTTGGTCGGATCAGTCGAATGCTTTCCAAGCTTTTCGATCTCGGTTTGATCACGATGCAGGACAGTGGAAACTATAAGCGATATCCCGTCAGAAACAGCGATGGCGACATAACGGATGGATGCGGGGTCGACCTTCGAATACTGGTCCTGCGATATGGCGAGCTTACTCGCCTCGTAAAAGATACCCGGGCGGAGAAGAAGGCGACCGAAGCCGCGTTACGACGATATCGCGGCGCCTTGCGCAATATTCGTTGTGCCCTCGCTGGTGTCGCTGATGTAGGTGCAACAATGCGCCAACGCGTTGCCGACCGCGTCGAGCGCATCAGCAACTATATCGGAATTGCTGCCAAAGCGTCCAACCGGATGCTGCGTCGTGCGACTGTCCTTCTGGAATGGTCTATGGACCGACTGATGCAGCTCGACCCGCGACCTGAAGACCAACTCGGCGCAGTGAAAACGACATGCTTGCGTGGCGAAAACGGCATGCAGAAACAGACTACACCCCCTTATCAATCAGAACGTAGTAGTAATGTTCGAGAGGGTTCGGCTCATTTCGGACAATACAGTTTTCCAAAAGCCAGCGCCGCCAGCAGCTCGGTTTCTGAAGAAACCGCAACGCCTTGGCGAGGCTCAGTCAGCGAGCGGGAGCCTCAGCGGCAGGCTCTAATCGCGCTTAGAGATGTCTTGCGGGCAACCCCGGCCCTCGCGGAGCTTGGATGCACTCCCAAGAACTTTCAGGAGTTTGTTCGGCTGACTCCGATGCTATGCCGCTTCGCCGGCATCTCAGAGGATGCCCGCCGCTGCGCCGTGGAAGCAATGGGCGAACAGCAAGCAGCAGTGGCGGTGGCAGTTACTCTTGAAAAAGCAAATCGGCGGGAAGTCAGTTCGCCTGGCGGATATCTGCGCGCAATGGCCGAGCGCGCAGCCTCGGGCAGATTGCATCTTACCCGCTCGGTCTTCGGCCTGGCGGCTCGCCGCGACCTTGAGGAAAGCACTCGAATGGCCGGGCAAACTTGACCGGGTCACGCTCTTAGTGCAGCGTTCTAGTCGACAGTGTTCATGCGTCACGATCAAAGTGATCGACGATGTCGGCGCATGCGGTGAGCGACCGGAAAACGAGTGAGTGTAGGGTCCAGGCTTCTATGACTACGGGGCCCGGTTCCTTTAAAAGATGGTCATGGAAACCACATCGGCGGCGAGATCGTCGGTGAAGACCAACGCTGTCCGTTGCCCGAGTGCCTACCAGATAGCCAAGCTTTCCTGCGATTGATGTCTTATTAGCTCCCGCTATCTTGAGGCATCATACGCTTCAACAGCCGAACGAGATCGCGCGTTGCCTCGCTTGGAAGTGATCTGATAATTCGGTCCAGAGTGAGACGATCCTCGGCTTCCTCAGGCGTGCGTCCCCAAAGATGGGGCGCCGCTTCAAAGAGCATATCTATGGGCATAAAGCCGAGAATTTCACAGAGATGAATCATTCGGGTGACCGTCATCTTTGAAAACGCCCGCTCGTAACGTCCGTAAACGGGTGTCGACAGACCGAGCATTGGCGCAAGATCCGCGCGAGAGAGGCCTTCGGCCTCGCGCGTTTTTTTTAAGAATGCGCTGATCAGCTCTTCCATATCTCCTAACGTCGCAACTTTCCCGTCAAAACCGGGCTTGCGGTAGATCGGCTTGTCGACTTCCGGATCGGCGGTATCTACGAGGCCTCTCGCACTTTTGTAACTTTCTAGATCTTGCGTCACCGCCTGTCCTTATTTTTTCAACAATTGCCGGTCAGCGTGGGTCGCCTTGAACGGACTTGAACTGCTTGCCTTTGCCACTTTGCGGGTCGTATTTTGTCCATTCCGAGAGGACATTATCAGGTTATAACAACTTTAAAGAGTTTAGCCAATTTGCTTCAGTAATCCGATGCACGCTGAAGTCAAATCACGGCTGCGAGATCGGGGATCGGATTAAATCAGCGACAAACGATTGCTCGCTGCGACAATCTTCAAACCACCACGATCACCTTGAAATAAAGCCAAAATTCGCGAATACATCCTTGAAGCGCCTAAAACGGAGTCAGTGGCATCGTCATTGGTTCCGATGTGAACGGCCGAGCGAACGGTCGGCGCATCTTCGTGTCTGCTTATATCCCATTTGGTTAGCAGGGAAAGTAAGATGGTACTCTGGTGATGGTTTTCCCAGAGAGCCTTATCGGTGATCCCTCTCAGGTTGTTGCATAAAATTAAGCGATTTCTGATGGTCGGCTTGCTCGCGCGAAGCGGACGGGACAGTGCCTTTCTTCAAATGACGGACCCGGTCGGTGAGCGCATCGTAAAGCTCGCAGAGCGTCAAAGCGAAAGGCTTACTGCGGCTTTCTGGGGATTGGGCGGCTATGGAGGGAGGCGCTCGTCTTCTCTGGTAGGTGTCGGCCGTGCGGTGCCCGATTGACGCGTCGAAAATGCCCGGATTGAATAGGGCTCGGCCTTGAACCCGACTGAATCGAGCGCCAGACCGGCATCCCCGAGCCACTGGCTTGACGATGCCGAGACGCTCAGCGGACTTGCGGCGAAGGCCGCTGAGGCTGCCGTTGAGGGCTGCGACATCGTTCGTGACGACGTCGCTGCTCGCACACCGCATTGGTGTCGAAATAGCGGGTGCGATCGATCTTGCCGGCACATGTTCCGGCTTCCTCTACGCTCGCGGACCGCTCTGTTCGCATGATGGACGACGGGCCCTGGTGGCGGCCAATAATCTCAGCCACCGGATCAATCCGGCCGAAGGGCGAACGCTTTCTTTTCGCAGACGCCGCCGGCGCCGTCGTCTTGACGCCATCAGGCAATACGGAGAAGCCATTGCCGGTTTGGATCTCGCCGTGGACGAACAGCCGCTACGATCTGATCTCCATTCCGGTTGGCGGCAGCACCTGGCCCTTCGCTCCGGGCATGGTAGCAGAGGATTTCCAGATGATGATACGAGACGGTCGTGGCCTTCGGGCCAATGCCCGAATGTCCGATGCCGTTAGCAACAGGATCGGCATCGATCCATAAAACTGCTGCTGACAGGTGCTGAATCATGCCTGACGGAAGGTGACCGTCATGCTACGGTCCACGCCACAAGTTCCGGACAAGGGCCCGAAACAAGCTGACGTGGGCCCGCCGGACAATGTCCCAGATGAAATGACATGCGCGGCCGCAAATCGCATTTTTTCGGCGCGATGGCCGCAACTGCATCGCACAGGTCGCGCTAAGATAGTCCGGCAATATGGCCACAGAGCGAACGAAGTGCATCAGGCTTCCTAATCTCGACCATTCGCGCATGTCGCAGGCTGATTATACTTTCTTCCTTCAACTCGCTCATGGCACGCGATACCGTCTCGATCGTCAAGGCGAGATAGTCTGCAATGTCCTGCCGCGACATGGCCAATCTAAACTGCCGAGTGCCTCCCAGGCGCTCGCAGAGATCCAACAAAAATGCCGCCACCCGTTCAATCGCAGACTGCCGTCCGATAAGCAGCAGGTGTTCCTGAGCACGTTCCATAGCTTCAAGAGCAAGTGCAAAGAGTTCCGGCAAATGCCGCTGCTGAGCAAGGCCCTGTCCAAAAGCCACTATTCTTGTTAGGGCGAGCGCTTCGGCAAAATAACGATGCTGAGCGCCAGCTTCGAAGCCGAACACTTCCCCCGCGACATGGAAGGAAACGACCTGCCTCCCCCCGTTCGGAAGAATGCGACATACCCGGACAGCTCCGGCAGAAACCCGATAGCACTTATCGGCGCTCCCGCCCTGCGCGTATATCTCTTGGCCTCGCTCATATGTGACGGCGAGGTGCGCTCCTGCAATTTGCGGCCCCACAATTTTCGTTGGCGTAGTCCAAGTCTGTGCTGCGGGCATGAATTTCGGCTGCATCTTGTATTCCCCATGTTCCGGGGCAAGATTGCCGGTTCTTATGGGAGCGATAAATTCGGTTTCATCACTAAGGGTAAACACTTAAACGGCATCATTGCCGGCGATGTATTGCGATCCCTTTTAAAGGATATTCATCACTAGAGGCAGCGGCTCGTCGCCGTCGTAAGAAATCATGGCGCCGACCGGTCAGAAGATAATGACGGCGAGTTTTTCGGCAAAGACGTCCAATCGACGCCAGGTTCGCCCTGCGAAGCCCGCGGATGCGCCTCCAAAGTTGCCTTCGATTGATTCCGTCGTCGAGCGATGACGATCAAATTTTGAGTTTTTGGGAAACGGAATGCATGGCGCAACCTTTCCCGCTCGGAAGGTTACGGCAAGACGCCGAATGCGATGAGATCAACACTACGAAGCTAGAAGGGTCCAATCTCCACCGCAACAGCCATACGAACGAGATGCGGGAGGCTTTTTGCTCGCATCTTCGACATGACGCGGGCGCGATGAACCTCCACCGTGCGGCGGCTAATATTCAGATCATGTGCGATCGACTTGTTCGGAAGGCCCGCCACGACGGCAAGAAGCACTTGGCGCTCCCTCTCGCTCAAGGTTTGGACGCGCGCTTGAACGGCGAGGACCTCGTCGGCGTTAGCATCATTAACATGTAAATGGTCCGACGCTCGTTCGATGGCCTCAATGATAACGGCGTCCTCGCAGGGTTTCTCTATGAAGTCGACTGCACCGGCTTTCATTGCCTCGACTGCCACCGGCACATCGCCATGTCCGCTGATCACGATTGACGGAATTGCGATTTTTTTCACACTAAGCTGACGGATGAGATCAATACCTGACATTTCAGGCATTCTGAGATCCGTAACAAGAATTCCGTTGTGGATGCCCGGCGCAAAGGAGAGAAACAAGGCTCCCGATTGATGCACCTTGACGGCATAGCCGTTCATGGTCAGCATGAAGGCAAACGATTTGCGCACCGGCTCTTCGTCATCGACAATATGGATCGTATAGTCAGTCGGTTTCACACGTTTGTCCTTCCGCATAGGCGGGAAGCGTAAACTGGAAAGTAGCTCCGCCAGCCGCGTTTTTCGAGACGTTCATCTCACCTCCATGCGCCTCGACAATACGTTTTGAGATCGCAAGGCCGACACCCATTCCAGTTGGCTTTGTTGTGACGAATGGCTCAAAGAGCTCCGCGGCAATTTCCTCCGAAATGCCTTCGCCGGTGTCTTCCACGACAACGGCGACTTCGCCCTCCTGCGTGGGCATCGTGCGAATCGTAAGCTCACGATGCTCGACGTGCCGCATAGCTTCTATGGCGTTTCGCATCAAATTGATGATGACCTGTTCGACCTGAACACGATCGACCATCACCATCTCGGCACCGGGAACGTATTCGAATACGGTCCGAATGCCGTTTTCTCGGGAACCGACAAGCGCAAGGACGCCTGCTTCCTCCACGAGCGTGCGAATGTTTTCGAGGGACTTTTCCGTATCACCTGTCGTGACGAACTCTCTGAGATGTTTGATAATCTTTGCCGCTCTAAGGGACTGACTTTCAATCTCCCGCAAAGCGTTTCTCATGCCCTCTGGGAGATTGTTGTTCATGCCGCTCAAGAGCTTCGTGCATCCGCAAGCATAATTTGCGATCGCCGACAGCGGTTCGTTCAGCTCATGCGCAAGGGCGGATGCCATCTCGCCCATCTCGCTTAGGCGGGCCAATCTTGCCAATTCCGCCAGGATTCGCTGCTGGTGAGCAGCAGCTTCTTCCCGCTCCGTA
Source organism: Rhizobium sp. NXC24 (assembly GCF_002944315.1). Taxonomy (NCBI): domain Bacteria; kingdom Pseudomonadati; phylum Pseudomonadota; class Alphaproteobacteria; order Hyphomicrobiales; family Rhizobiaceae; genus Rhizobium; species Rhizobium sp. NXC24. The sequence continues at coordinate 154,753 of NZ_CP024313.1, read as the reverse complement.
AGGTCTCTTAGGAAGCCGATGAAAAATAAGCCACCACCAGATTCCAGCTGGCTCGCGGTTAACTTGAGGGGAAACGTCGATCCGTTCTTCCTGCGTCCGACAACCACTTGATCTTCGATGACTTGCTTTTTGCCGGTTCCAAGTTGCCGTTGCATATGGGTGCCGAGGACAGCGCGATAAGGATCAGGCATCAGCAGTCGCAGGTTCGCGCCAACGAGTTCTTGTTCTGCATACCCGAACTGCCGCAAGAGGGCGGCGTTGAGGGAAACAATTTCACCGTCGCGGGTCGTGATCACCGTCGCATCGGGCACTTTGTCCAATATCGATGCCAGATGCGCAGTGCGCGCTGTGAGGGCAATCTCCCCCTCGCTGATGGCATGTCTCGTCGCCTGTAACGCCTCTCCCAGACAAGCAATCAGAAGGACTGCAACGCCAAAGGAAACCAGTTCAAAGACCGTCGCGTCAGCCGCATCGCCCAGCCGCTGAACAAGGACATCAGCGCCAAGCGACATGCCCGCCGCTAGAGCGATTGGCTTTACGCCGCCGATGATTGCGACCATGAGAATAGCGGGAATGAACGGCAATAGGCTAAGATCATCGCTCGTGAACTGCGACAGGGCCAATCTCGGTACGAGAATGGCGAATGGAGTAGCGGCGGCGACACTATAGGCGACGATCGGTCTGTTCCGCCACCGGACAAACATCCAAGCGAGCCCGCCAGCGCCTTGTGTATGCATTTCGTGATCCGCCAGGGGATAAGGTACTGTCATCATGCCGAGCATCTCGCTGGCAGATCACAACTAAGCTGAACTCTCTTCATCGAGTGTGCTGCGCCTCCTTTGCGTCGGCGCCGCGATTTTGAAAAAATAATTCAAGCAAATCCGACGCGCTCTTTGTTGTCGATCAAAGAGCTATGCAAAACGTGTGCCTAGAATGCCCGCATTCTAGGCCGCACTCCATAGAAGGATTACGCATGCGATCGACACTTGTTGAAAAATACGGCGATGAGCGCCTGCCCCGCTACACCAGCTATCCGACGTCGCCGTGTTTCTCCACCAACGTTGACGATAGCACTTACGAGAATTGGCTGACGACTATCTCGCGGGAGAAAGCGGCATCGCTTTACGTCCACATACCATTTTGTCCATCGATATGCTGGTATTGCGGATGTCACACCACGAATGCGCGCAACGGCTCGATCGCCGACTACCTGCGAATGCTGCGCGAGGAAGTACGCCTCGTATCCGCAAGGACCGCGGCGCCGATGAGGATCGCCCATCTGCATTTTGGTGGAGGAACGCCAACGACCATTGGGCCGACGATAATGTTTGAGTTTATTGAGCTTCTGCGCAAACATTTCGAGTTCACAGGTTTGACCGAAATCGCGTTGGAGATCGATCCGAGGACGCTAGATCAAGAGATGGCGACTGTTCTCGGGGAAGCAGGGGTGCACCGCGCTAGTGTCGGGGTGCAGACCTTTGATCCGGCGGTCCAGAGGGCGATCAACCGCATCCAAAGCGAAGAACAGACAATGGAGGCGGTTTTTCAATTGCGGCGGGCGCGCATCGCCAGCATCAATTTCGATCTTATGTATGGCCTGCCAAACCAGACGGTTCAATCTTGCATCGAGACGACCAAGGCAGCGATCGCGATGGCGCCGGACCGTTTCGCAGTCTTCGGTTATGCGCATGTACCTTCCTTCAAGACGCATCAACGGCTGATCGACGAAGCCGCTCTCGCCAGTGCGCGAAGCCGTATTTCCCAGGCAAAGGCAATTTCGGAATACCTTGTTGCGGCGGGCTACCGCCGCATCGGGATCGATCATTTCGCCAGGCCGCACGACAGTTTGGCAACCGCGCAGACAAACGGGCAATTGCATCGCAATTTTCAGGGCTACACGACCGACGCCTGTGAGACGCTTATCGCCTTGGGTTCGTCGGCAATTGGCCGCATGCCAGGCGGCTATGTTCAAAACGAGGTACTTCCCAATCGTTATGCAAAGCGGATCGCATCCGGACGCTTGGCCACAACGAAAGGCTGGCGCTTGTCGGCCGAAGATCGCCTGCGGGCAAGTATCATCGAGCGCCTGATGTGCGACTTTCAGGTCGACATCGCGGCGTTGGCGGTCACATACGGTTTTGAGCCACACGCGCTTCTCAAAGGCAACCCCAGGCTCTCGATGCTCGAGAGCGACGGGGTAATCGAAAACGCGGGCGGCATCATTCGTTTGCGAGAAGAAGGGCGCTTTCTGATCCGCGCCGTTGCGGCCGCTTTCGATGCCTATGTGAGGGAATCGCCGCGTTGTTATAGCAAGACGGCCTGAGATTTCTCTTTTGCAACAAAGCAATGGAGCCCTTCGGCGCGTCGGTTATATCGCCGGCAAGCGATCTCATCTTAAGCGACTTGCGACCGGCTGGATGAAGAGTTGTTAGCAGCCATCTTGCGGATACCACAGACGAACGCAGATGGAACTCAATACTAATTTGCCGCTGCTCTTCGAGCGATCGCCATAACGTAGTCATCTGCGATATCGGCCAAGGTCAAGGCGACTTCCGGCTCTTTCCAACCGGCAGCGACGGCTGTCAGCACGAATTCGCGGAAAGCCTCGGCAAGCACCTCCTCGCGCTCGATGACGCGAGATGGATTATTCGCGGCATGTTGAGGGGCGCTGATCTGTATTGTTGTGGGTCGGTTAGGTTCCATGAGACGTCCCCCTGAAGGTTGACTTGTTTCGTCCTGAAATCCAGTCTTAACCGCACTGCGATATGCTTATTTTCTAAAAGATTAACCGGGACGTGTCGTTAGCCACGCATCCCGAAATTTGCCGCAGCGTCCATTTTGTTTGCTGGTTCAAAATTGTGTGCAGTGTCCCGGCGCTTCAGGTTCCAATGCGCGACGGTGTTTAGGGCACCTTTAGGCGTTTTTGTTACGATCCATTGCCTGGTTCAGCTTAGGATTTCGCATGCAAGACAATATCCGTCACCACTGCAGCACTACCCTCCCCGTTCTCGAAGACGCCGGCAATGCGTTCCATAGTCGGCCGACGATGCTGCCGATTCGCGCCTTCCATTCCCCGATGCGGTCAAGACTGTGCGGCGCGCGTAGCCGCTTCGGCGAGGACTGCTGGCGAGGGATAGCGCGCGGTGCCGAGCAGAAGTCGCGACCCGATTTGGCTTCCGTAGAGATCGAGCATGGTCAGCCTCCTTGCATGGGTGTCAGGATCTCGATCCTGTCGTTGTCGGCCAGAATATGTCCGTCGCGATCCTCACGATGAACGAGTTCGCCGTTGACGGCGGTTGCCAGCCAGTCGCCTTCGTAGTCGAGGGCGGCCAAAAGCTGCGAAAGCGTCGTGGCGGCGATCGTCTGCGCTTCGCCATTAATGATCAGGTGCATAGGAAACTCCTTTGCGTCGTCCGTTCGGAAAAGACGAGATCGGCGGCTTCTGCCGCCATTGTCGGCGCCAGCAGAAAACCGTGGCGATAAAGACCGTTGAGGTATGTGACTTTGCCGTCCCGCATTACTCGCGGAAAATTGTCGGGGAGGGCAGGGCGGATGCCGGCGCCGGTTTCGACGATAGTAGCATCCGCAAAGGCTGGATGCAGCGCATAGGCTGCGTTCAGCAGTTCCATCATCGAGCGGGCAGTGATCGGGCCGTCGAATTCGGTCTCGATCATCGTCGCGCCGACCATAAACAGGCCCTCGCCGCGGGGGACGATATAGACGGGAAAGCGCGGATGCAGCAGGCGGACGGGCCGGGCGAGCGTGACCTCCTCTGTATGCAGATAGAGCATTTCGCCACGCACGCCGCGCAGATTGCGACTTTGCCCGATGCGGGCAGCACCGGTGCAATCAACGATATCGGAGAAATCGTCTTCGCTCACATCTTCGTCGGTAAAGACGACGCCCTCTGCCGACAACAGCTCTTTCAACGCGCGCAGCGCCTGGCGAGGATCCAGATGCGCTTCGCCCTGGAAGAACAGGCCTCTGCGAAAACGCCGTGCAAGGGCGGGATCAAGCTCGGCCACACCCTCTTCGTCCAACCATTCATACCCAGACGTACGGGCCGCAAAGCGGCGGAGTTCGCCCGAATCCCGTTGAGGTGCGACAACCAGTGTCCCTTTACGGATGACTTGGCCATGCACGACGGCATCCCACCATTCCACGGCCATTTTCCCTAACGTCATTACTCTCTCATCGGCGCTTTCCCGCTCGCACCAGGGCGCCAGCATGCCGCCAGCGAGCCAGGACGCAGAGCGCCCGAATCCAAGATGCGGGTCGACGACTGTTACGTGAGCGCCACGCGCGCAAAGTTCACGTGCTACTATGAGGCCGGCAATTCCGGCGCCCTTAACGAGAATCCGCAATGTCATGCTCCCATAGGCGTATAGAGATCGCCCCCTTGCGGGCATTTTGCGACCATCTTATCCAGCGCCTGCTTTTGCGTCTCGGCGTCGATGTCGCGCGATTATCGCTGCGAGCAGAATTTCGGGCCGCACCTGGATGCGAGCTCAAGTGAACTCCTTGCGAGCTCGATAGCGCTGTGACTTGCTTGCGAATCGTTCCATTTCTCGAGCTACTCCACTTCGAGTTGACCTTGATCTTCTCACAAGTTTGATTATTAAGTCGGCATGCACACACCCAGCATTACTGGCGGCCAACGCCATCCAAACGATGCTCGAGCCCTGAATGACGCAAGTCGCTACATCAAGCGATTTTATGAGGGCTTAGAAACGATAGGTTACGCCCGCGCCAAGCAGCCATGGATCGAGCCTGGCCTTGCCGCTGACACCGGCGCCACCGACGTTGGCGTCGAAATCGGGCCTTAGGAAGATCTTTTTTGCGTCGAAGTTCACACCCCAGTGGTCGTTGATCATATAGTCGAAGCCGGCCTGGAGCGCGACACCGAAGGTGTTTTTGACATCAAGGCTGCGAGCACTTTTTCCTGACTGGTTGTAAAACAGCGTATAGTTGAGGCCGGCACCGACATAGGGCCGAAAAGCGCCAAAGTCGGAGAAATGATATTGTAGGGTGAGCGTTGGCGGCAGCAGCCAAGTCTTGCCGATCTCACCGAGCGCTGAAATCGAGCCTCCGCCATGGACCTTGGCGTAGGTTGTGGCCAGGATGAGTTCGGCGGCGATATTGTCGGTGAAGAAATACGAGATATCGAATTCCGGCACGACCGTGTTCGAAAAGGAAAGATCCGAACCAGGCAATCCGTCGACGCGCCCAGAGTCAGTGGTGATCACACCAAGCGCCCGCAGCCGCATCTGCCATGGGTTTCTATCCGCTGCCGCAGGAATGGGAGGCCTACTTGGCGGTGTCGTCAGATCGGCAGCCTGCGCGGTGCTCACGGTACCCAATATTGCGCTAGCGATGATGGCCCGTACCATGTCATTGGAAGTCATCCTTGTCTCCTTCGATCTGAAATCCTTAATCGAGGAGCAATAACATCGGCTGGCACATCAGGATTTGAGGCAGCTCAACTAAAGAAAATTGGTCTGCCTGTCGCAGACAAACCCTAGCTTTGTGTGGCAATTTCGCAACGTTCAGGCACATGGATGACGCTTGCCGCAACAGCGAATTGGAATAACAACGGCATCATTGCAAAAACGCCTTTGCTGCAGCTTTGCATCATTCGTGTTTGGCATGAGACGAGTTCGACTATCTGGGCTGAAAGCCTCACGCAATTCAACCCGGTTTCGAATCGTCATTTCGCAAAAGCGTCATCGTGTTAGACCGTCTGTGAATTCCAGGCATTTGGGAATTTTGCAGTTTCGTCGGGTCATCTGCGCTGACGCTTGTCGTTTGTTGCGCCCCCTCGGGCGCATTATCCTCATTCACTAAGATGCGCCAGGACGCTCCCTCCAGATCATCATACTGCCCGGACCTCAGCGACCACAGAAAACCTCCGAGGCCGAGCGTACCCATAAACAATGCCAGCGGGATCAGATAGATCAGCATATTCATGATACGGAAGCTCCCGCAGGGGTGGCGAATTTGCCGGCAGGTTCTGTCTGCCAATTCCAGCCATTTAGGCGCAATGCATTCGTCACGACGATCAGCGACGACGTGGACATGGCGACAGCGGCGATAAGCGGCGTCGCATAGCCCGTGATGGCGATCGGAACAGCCAGCACATTGTAACCGATGGCAAGGGCGAAGTTCTGGCGGATCAGAGCAGCCGTACGCCGCGCGACGCAGATCGCCTCCGGAACCGCGTCGAGGCGGTCCTTCAGGAAAACGAGGTCTGCCGCCTGTCGGCCAATGTCGGAGGCGGTTGCGGGAGCCATGGACACATGCGCCGCCGTAAGTGCCGGCGCATCATTGATACCGTCGCCAACCATCATGACCTTGTTGCCCGCCTCGTTTAAGCGTGCGCACTCTTCGACTTTCTGCTTCGGATCCAATTCCGCAATCCAGCGATCCATATGCAATAGCCGCGCGGTCGATTCGACGACTGCTCGCCGGTCACCAGACAGGATCATTGTATGTAGCCCCGCAAGACTGAGCTGGCGAATGGCCGCGGCTGCTCCGGGACGAAGAGTGTCCTCAAAGTAGAAGCGCGCCAGCTCTACCCTGTTCCTCGACAGTATAACCTCGGAAAGGGACTGATTTGGTTCTTTTTCACGAAGCGGGGCGGCGCAAGCGAACTGCATGTTGCCGAGCCGATAAAGTCCGTCGGCGGCCTCGGCCTCGAGGCCCGCACCCGGAATCTCCGCGACGCTGTCGAACCGGCGGACATTGCTGCCAGCACTACGCAACAACGCCTGGGAGAGTGGATGCCGGGAATGCGCGGCAAGACCGGCCGCAATCGCCCTTTCCTCCGGCCCCGCGCCCAACATTTCGATGAGACATGGCTGGCCCATCGTCAAAGTACCGGTCTTATCGAACACGACGGCATCGACCTCGGCGAGACGTTCCAAAGCAGAACCATCCTTGATCATAATGCCGCTGCGAAACAGTTTCCCGGCGGCGACGACCTGGACGACCGGTACGGCAAGACCAAGCGCGCACGGGCAGGTGATGATGAGAACGGCAACCGCGACCAGCATCGCATGCTTCCAATCCCCACCGATGAAACCCCAGGCAAGAAACGAAACCAGCGCAAGCAGGTGGACTGCCGGTGAGTAAAGGCTTGCAGCTCGGTCCGCGATCCTGCGATAGCGCGCCCTGCCCCCTTCGGCAGCTTCCATGAGGCTGATAATCTCGGCGAGTAGAGAGTTCTCCGCCGTCTTCGTGACGCGAATGGTCAACGAAGCCATGAGGTTCATCGAACCCGACCGAACCTCCGTGCCATTCCCGACTGCGACCGGCACGCTCTCGCCTGTGACGATGGAGAGATCGAGTTCGCTCGTGCCGGCGATCACGACGCCATCGGCGGGGACGCGCTCGCCGGCGGCGATAAAGATATGGTCGCCAATGCCTATGTCCTCTACCGAAACATATCGCCTGCTGCCGTCGGCCGTTATCAACAGGGCACCGCGGGGTGCGAGCCTCGCAAGACCGTTGACTGCGGCCCGGGCTTTCTCGCGCATGATATGGTCGAGCGCGCGACCGATCAGCAGGAAGAATAGCAGCGAAACGGAGGCATCGAACCAGGCGTGCTCTCCGTGATGGATCGTCTCCCACAACGATACGGCATAGGAGAGCGTGACAGCGAGAGAAATGGGCACATCCATGTTGGTCCGCCCGTGCTTCAAGGCATTCCACGCCGAGCGAAAAAAGAAACGGCCGCCATAGATAAGGGCCGGCGCAGCAATCATCGCGGAAATCCAGTGAAACAGGTCTCGCGTCGCCGCATCTGCGCCGGACCAGACTGATACCGAGAGCAGCATGATATTCGCTGCGGCAAAGCCGCAGACACCAACGGCCAGGAGCAATTGATTGCGCAGGCTATCCGTCTGGGACGCGGCGGGAGTGAAAATATGCACCCGATAGCCGGTTTCGGTGATCGCGGAAAGAATACCCGAGGGATCGATGCCAGCATTATCAAGCCGCTCGACATAGGTGCAACTGACCCGCCGAGCAGTCAGGTTGACTCGCGCGCCCTTCACATAGGGTAACCTGCGCAAAGACCGTTCGATGGTCGAGATGCATGCGCCACAGTGCATATCGGGAACGCTGAGGTCCAGTTGGCGAAGCCCCTCCCCCAGCGGATGGCTGGCCAGGACGATCTCCTCGGTACTGGCGCAGCACTTGCTCATTGTCATGACGCCTTCCGCGTCCATGGTGCAGCAGGTCATTGTCCAAACTCCGCCGTGTCGATGCGCCTGGCCTCATGCATTACCGTGACACCGTCTCTGCGCGAGATGGTTTCCACGATCCAGTCACCTCCCTCAATGCGATGTTTGGCTTCGAAATGGCCTTCGCTCGTCTTGGTCAGTGCAAGCACGAAGTCCTCTCGGTCGCCCACGGGTCTTCTGAACGTCAGCGTCACGTCGTCGACCACCGCCGGCAACCCGTCCTGATTGTGAATATCGTAGTGAATGACATTGCCGCGCAAGGACAGATCGCCGGAAATGCCGCTGCTAGCCATAGCGCGCATTGCTGCGGCCTTGCTGTTGAATTCCTGGCTTGCGACATAGGTATTCTCCACCACAAGGCCGCTCCAACTCGTGGACGCGAGAACCGCCATCGTCACGTTCACTCCGATCACGACGGCGAAGAACGCAACAATGACGACCAGCATATGGCGGCCGGTGAAGGGACGTCCGGCGGTAACTTGGCTTCTCATTTCGGCACTCCCGGTGCGTTGAAGGCGGCCCGGTACGTCGCCCGATCCGTGTGATTTTCGTCCTCTATGACGAACAGGAATTCCTTGATCGTCTCCGCCTTGGCCTGTTGCGTTACGAACACCTTGAGCGAGGTGGCCGCGTCCGGATCCGCATCGACAGTGAAGTGCCGGCCTTCCTCCTTCGAGAGTTCGGGGATCTTCATTGTCGCTCCTACTGCGCCCTCCAGTCGGATATCGATTTTCCTCGGCGCCGGGACCATGTTGAGAACGCGAAGCGTATAACCGTTGCGGATTGATCCATCCGACTCCAGCACATATTGCGGATTGCGATCATGGAGCACGTTCAGCTCCAGCCGCTCCCTGAGTGCCAGATGCACGAGCATCGCCACCCCGACCGCTGCCCATACAGCGGCGTAGAAAAGAACACGCGGCCTGAAGATCACCCGCCAATTGAAGTGCCGAATGCCCTCGACGAAGCTGCCACCAGGGTTTCGTATGAGGTTCGGCTGTACGGCAACCGTGCCGCCGTTGGTCGCAAGGCTCATGTTGGCGGCATACTCGCTCAGCGTCGCATAGGAGATCAGGCCGCGCGGCTTATCGAGCTTGTCCATCACGCCGTCGCAGGCGTCGATACATAGGGCGCAGGTGATGCACTCCATCTGCTGACCATCGCGGATGTCTATGCCCATCGGACAGACCGCCACACAGGCATTGCAATCAACGCAATCGCCAACCGGCTGGCCCGCTGCCTGAGCTTTTTTGGCATGGCGGGAGCGAGGCTCACCGCGCCAGTCGTTGTAGGTGACGACCAGGGAATTTTCGTCCAGCATAGCGCCCTGGATGCGGGGCCACGGACACATGTAGGTGCAGACCTGTTCCCTCATCAGCCCACCAAGAACGTAAGTGGTCGAGGTGAGAATGGCGACCGTGGCATAGGCGACCGCCGGCGCTTGGCCCTTGATTAAGGCAACGGCCAGGGATGGCGCATCCGCGAAATAGAATATCCATACGCCACCGGTGAGGACGCCGATAAGGACCCATATGCTGTGTTTGGCGACCCGCTTTGCAAGCTTGTCCGGCGTCCAGGGACCAGCATCGAGTTTCATGCGCGCGTTGCGATCACCTTCGATCGCGCGTTCCACGACAAGGAAGAGATCGACCCAGACCGTCTGCGGACAGGCATAACCACACCATGCCCGTCCCACCGCCGACGTTACGAGAAACAAGCCAAAGCCAGCCATGACAAGCAGACCGGCCACATAGAAAAACTCCTGGGGCCATATCTCGATGAAAAAGAAGAAGAAGCGACGAGAGGCCAAGTCGATGAGAATCGCCTGGTCGGGCGCATATGGGCCTCGGTCCCAGCGAATCCAGGGAGAAAGATAGTAGATGCCGAGCGTGATCAGCATGACGATCCATTTGAATCGCCGGAACCGACCCTGCGCCCGCTTTGGAAACACCTTCTTTCGTGCAGCATAGAGTGGCTGACGGTTGCGCCGTGCACCAACGTCGTCGACGTCTGAGTGTTCGCTGCGATCGTCACCTCTCGTGGGAGCTATGTTGAGGCTCATCGCGTGCCATCCTGTTGATGATCCTCATCCTGCATTTGACGAGCCAAGCAGTCTTGACGCAAGTCTGGGAGAGAAAGGTGAGCCCATCGGCTCAATCAAAAGGAGAGCCACACTCCGGGAGGGGTGTGGCCCGGAGGAACTACGAGCCAAAGCACGAAGGGACGTCCTCCAAGGCCGGAGAATAGCAGCTTGCTGGCTTGCGATCGTTGACTGAAATCAAATCCTGCAATCTTTTTCAGTTCTACGAGCAAGTTTTCTGGCTGTCCGAAAGCAACCTTGCTGGGGACCATGGTCGCGCGTCGCACCCGTCGGGCTCGGGTTTGTTTAAATGGACAAGATTGTGATCGACTGCTGACCGCGTCGTCCGGCCGGCCATGAGGATTGTGATGCACGTGCATTGGTGATTTTTCTTTTCTATTTTCCACCACCCAGTGAATGAACAAACACCGTCAACTCCTTCACGGTGGTTTCGCCTAGCCGGGCCGACCAAGCCGGCATAATGCCGTGCTTCGGCAGCGTCACTTGGCGGATAATCGCCTGCTCCCCTCGCCCCTTAAGCCAGATCGCGTCGGCGAGATTTGGTGCTCCTATCTCCTGTTTGCCCCTATCGTCTTCGCCATGACAGACAGCGCAATTGTCGAGGAAAACCTGCTTGCCGGCGCCGGCCGCTGCCGGATCGAAAACTGTGTGGGTCAAACCCCAAATATAAGCGGCCACCTGGCGTATCTGCGTGCGTTCGAGTACATCACCGAAGGCGGGCATCTCAGAGACGTGCGTCTCGGGATCTGCCTCAAAGCGGATGCCATGCGCGATGGTCTGTTGAATGGCGGGAAGACTGCCGCCCCACAGCCAGTCGTCGTCGTTCAGATTGGGAAACCCTGGAGCGCCGGTGGCACCGGAGCCATGACACGGCGCGCAGTTGACCTTGAAGGCCGACGCGCCACCGGCGATGGCAAACTCGCGCAGCGTTGGGTCGGCGTCGATTTCTTCGACGGATTTTGCGGCGATCATAACATCGAGGCGGGCCTGCTCAACCTTGGCGTTGTTAATTTCATGCTGCAGTTCCGCCCGGCTCGAAAAGCCGAGCAGTCCTTTGGTGGTATCTCTGATCAGGGGTATGGAGGGATAGGCGACGGCATAGCCGACGGCCCAGAGGATCGTGACATAGAATGTCCACACCCACCATCGCGGCATGGAATTGTTGAGTTCACGGATGCCGTCCCATTCATGGCCCGTTGTTTCGACGCCGCTGAGTTCGTCTATATGTTTGTCCGACATCTCAATCATCCTTCAGAGGTATGTCAGCGGCTTCGTTGGCGATCTTTTGGCTACCTGGCCGGAGCGTGAAGGCGATAGCCCCTACAAAAAACAAGGCCATTGCGAGGAGCCCCCAACTGTCGGCGAAGTGACGCATTGCAGTATATGTTTCCATGGTGGCACCTCAGCGATAACCGGTGGCATCGTCATAGGTCGAGAAATCAACCAGTGTTCCGAGCATCTGCAGATACGCGACGAGCGCGTCCATCTCAGTCAGCCTGGTGGGGTCGCCGTCGAAATCGCCGACCTTCGCTTTCGGATATCGCGCCAGCAGATCGGTCGTATTTGCGTTCGGATCGGCTTGCGCCCGCATGTCGGCTTCCGCATTCGCCAGCATGTCTTTGCTATAGGGCACGCCGACATCCTCGTTAGCCTTGAGATCCATGCCAATATCCTTAACCGTGACGTCCTTCTCCTTGAGGAAGGCGTAAGTGGGCATGATCGACTCCGGCACGACCTCGCGCGGGTTGGACAGATGCTGGACGTGCCACTCATTGGAATAACGACCGCCGACACGCGCCAGATCCGGTCCCGTGCGCTTCGAGCCCCACTGGAACGGATGGTCATACATGGACTCTGCGGCGAGCGAATAATGGCCGTAACGCTCCACTTCGTCCCGGAACGGGCGGATCATCTGGCTATGGCAGAGGTAGCAGCCTTCGCGGATGTAGATATTGCGCCCTGCCAGCTCGAGAGGCGTGTACGGGCGCATGCCTTCCGCCTTCTCGATCGTGTTCTGGAGATAGAACAGCGGCGCGATCTCGACGATGCCGCCAATGCTGACCACCAACAGCGACCCGACGAGCAGCAGGGTGGCATTTTTCTCGAGGATCTGGTGTTTGGCGAGTATTGACATGTTTATCTCACTCGGCAGCCTTGGCAATGAAAGCGCTCGGGATCGCGGCTTCGTCGCGCTGGCGCCCCCGGATGGTCATTGCGACGTTCCAGGCCATGATCACTCCCCCTGCCAGATAAAGAGCGCCGCCGACAGCGCGCAGGAGGTAGTAGGGGAACATCGCAGCCACGGTCTCTGCGAAGGAATAGACGAGGAAGCCCTGGCTATTGTATTCGCGCCACATCAGGCCTTGTTGGATGCCGGCGACCCACAGCACCGCCGCGTAGATAACGATGCCCAGCGTGGCGAGCCAGAAATGCCAGTTGACCATGCGGAGGCTGTAAAGCCGCTCACGTCCCCAGAGCTTTGGCGTCAGGTAGTAGATGGCGCCGAACGTGATCATGCCGACCCAGCCGAGCGCACCAGAATGAACGTGACCGATGGTCCATTCGGTATAGTGACTGAGCGAGTTGACCGTCTTGACCGACATCATCGGGCCTTCGAAGGTCGACATGCCATAGAAGGCGATCGCGACAATCATCATGCGGATGATCGGGTCGGTGCGGATCTTGTCCCAAGCTCCCGAAAGCGTCATCAGACCGTTGATCATGCCGCCCCAGGAAGGCATCCACAGCATCACCGAGAAGACCATGCCCAGCGTCTGCGCCCAGTCGGGCAATGCCGTGTAATGCAGGTGATGTGGGCCAGCCCAGATGTACATGAAGATCAGCGCCCAGAAATGGACGATCGACAGGCGGTAGGAATAGACAGGGCGGTTCGCCTGCTTCGGCACGAAATAGTACATCATGCCAAGGAAGCCGGCGGTCAGGAAAAAGCCGACTGCGTTGTGGCCGTACCACCATTGTGTCAGAGCACCCTGCACGCCCGAAAATAGCGAATAGCTCTTCGAGTCAAGGAACGACACCGGCATCGCCAGATTGTTGACGACGTGCAGCATGGCGATGGTGACGATAAAACTCAGATAGAACCAGTTCGCCACATAGATGTGCGGCTCCTTGCGCTTCAGGATCGTTCCCAGAAAGGTGACAAGATAGGCGACCCAGACAATGGTGAGCCAGATGTCGACATACCATTCGGGCTCGGCATATTCGCGGGCCTGCGTAATCCCGAGAATATAGCCGGTCGCGGCCATGACGATGAAGAGCTGATACCCCCAGAACACGAACCAACCGAGACTGCCGCCGAAGAGCCGGGCTCGGCAGGTGCGCTGGACGACATAGAAAGACGTCATTATCAACCCGTTGCCGCCGAATGCGAAAATGACGGCAGAGGTGTGCACTGGGCGCAGGCGACCGAAGTTCAGGTATGGCGCAAAGTTCAGATCCGGATAGGCAAGTTGCAGGGCGATCACGACACCGATCACAAAGCCGATCACCGCCCAAAAGACGGTCGCAATCAATCCATAGCGGATGACCTCGTCAAAATAGGCCCCGTTTTTGGGGTTGGCGCTCACTGTCGCGGGGGAAAAATCAATCCGCCGCAAAAGCAGTACGGTGCCCGCTAGCAAACAGAAGAACAGTATCCCCATGTGGGTTGCAAAAAGCTGGTCATGAGCGGCCCCCGCGCCGACCAGTGCCAAGAAAGCGCCGACCGCAACCAGCATGGTTTCAGCGGTGTAATTCATGTCATGCTTCCCAGTGCACAGACGACCACGCTACAGGCGGCCGCCTTTCTCGCCAGTTTGGGGAACTATTCGCACGTGACGGGCAATCAGTCCTTGATCTCTCTCAACGAACGCCGCGATTTTGTTTGGCGACCCACCTGATTGCATCTAATTGCGTTTTGATCACCCGCGGATGAGGCACGCCAGAAGCGTTCCCATTGAGAACGCAACCCCGAACGTGTGATTGCCGCAGTGACCTCATCGGCGATCCGCGCGCGGATGCACACCGGCGCGCATGCTTGAGGCGGAATTTGATTAAAGATTGCTCGATCTCAAGGAATGTCGGCCGGTTCGCGCCTAAAGCTTCGGACCGACAGCTAATCAGGCTATCGCGAAAGGAGATCAGAAATGCGTTTGAAAATCTGTCCTATCGTCGCAACGGCGGTGCTGACCGCGTCAGCAATGCCACTTAAGGCGGCGGATCACCAGATCCGGATGGTGAACAGAGGTACGGACGGCCCAATGGTTTTCGAGCCAGGTTTCACGAAGATCGCACCAGGCGACACGGTCACATTTATTCCGGTTGATAAGGGACACAATGTCGAAACGTTCAAGGGTTTGATCCCTGAAGGCGCGCCGGAGTTCAAATCTAAAGCAAACGAGGAATATCGCGCAGCACTCGATATACCTGGCGTCTATGTGGTGAAATGCACCCCGCATATGAGCTTGGGGATGGTGGCCCTCATTCAAGTTGGCGATAAGCCCACCAATCTCGATGCCATCAAGACTGCAACCGTTCCAAACCTCGTGCGCAAGCGTCTTGACGCCGACCTCACGCAGATTGACGAATAGTGCCGGCCGCAGGAGAAAGGAGCATGCAATCATTTGCAAATTGCCTGAGCGCCGCCATCGGCAAAGGCGACCTCGAGGCGTATGTATATAGCTACCCCCCAAAACGGACTTATAAAGAGCTTGAAAACATTCGATTGAGCGACGTGTGGGATTCAAACGACCAGGCGCCGGTATCGTTATACATACATGTGCCGTTTTGCCGATATAGGTGCACCTATTGCACGCTCTTTCTGACTACGCGGCACACGCAGGATCTTATTCGACGATATGTCGAAAAGATCTGCTGGCAGATACGCCTTTACGCAACATTCGCGGGGCACAGACCTGTCGCATCGGTCTATATCGGGGGCGGAACCCCAACTCTCCTGCCCATCGATCGGCTGGCTCAAATTTTCTCTTCCATTCGAAATGGCTTTCCAAATATAGACCGTTCAGCCGAGTTGTGCGTCGAAGGCTCTCCCGACACGGTGTCCGGGGAACTGCTAGACTTTTTGAAGAATCAAGGAGTGAACCGGATCAGCATGGGAATCCAAACGATGGATTCCGTCGAACTGAGAGCGTCCGGCCGCCCGTATCCGCTTTCTGTGTCCATTTCGGCCATTGAAGCAGTTCGCAAGCGTTTCGATAACTTCAATCTCGACTTGATCTACGGCCTCTTTGGTCAAACGCAGGAAAGTTGGAAACGCTCGCTGGAGCGGGTTTTGTCCTTTGGGCCGACAACCGTTTCGCTCTATCCGGCGGTCAGGCGGCCGCTCACTGCTATGCAAAAGCAGCAGCGATCTCAACCGCAAGAATATTTGGAAGACCGCGTCAAATACGCGATCTACGAAAGCAATGTCGATTTTATGCTGAGCAATGAGTATCGGCAGGAATCTTTCACCCGTTTTACCTGTCTTCCCGAAGGCACCAGCGCCTACGGCCAGGAAACCTCCGACTTCCTCGGTGTTCCGATGATAGGCATCGGAGCAGGTGCGCGAAGTTACAACGGAAAATATCACTACAGCCTCGACTATGCTGTCGATCTGAAGAATGTCGGCAAAGCCATCGTGGATTACATAGATCTAGAAACGACTGGTCGGAATTTGCTGAAGTACGGAGTTATATTAGACGAATGCGAACAACGTTTGAGATATTTTATACTCAATCTTACGCTCAACCAGCTTTCAGAAGCGGATTATGCACGACGATTCAAACGGGATCTCCGCGCCGATTTTCTCGAGGTGATAGATGCTCTGGAAGTCGAAGGCTGCATCGATTTGCGGTCCCACGGCGCCATCCGCCTGACCAGGAAGGGATACAAATATAGCAACCTCATAGCGCATCATCTCTTCTCGGAGCACGTGAAGATCCGGGAAGAAAGGTACGTTCCGAAATGAAAAACAGCGAGCGGTTTTGGGAACGAGGCTATTTGGATCCGAACGTCTGGACCATGGGCGGGCCAAGCCTCGAGGTCTATGAAATAGAACAGCAATTGCCAAGAAACGCGATGGTCGTCGACCTAGGATGCGGCGAAGGCAGGAACGCTCTCTTTCTTGCATTCAGGGGGCACACGGTAACCGCATTGGAACCGTCATCGAGCGCGGTCAGAAAGCTGAGATCGGTTGCAGACGAACATTCGTTGAGTATCGATGTGATCGAAGGGAAAATCGAGGATTTCGTGCCTGATCAGAGGTATGATCTGGCGCTGGCGCACTCTTCGCTGCATTTTGTGACCAAGGACGTGTGGGTTCCGTTGGTCAACGAGTTGAGACAACGGACCAACGAGAGTGGATTTCATAATTTTACATCGATTATCGGAACTTCCCGGTATCCGGTCCCCTACGAGTGCCGGCACGCGAATTCATTTGATCGGGGTGATCTCGAATCATTGTATGCAGACTGGCAGGTACTACGCTCTGATTTCTATGCGAAATGGGATTCTCATCCCGGGATTCCGACGCATGTTCACGCCGTAGAAAAATTTGTATCCAGAAAGGCAGGACCCCACGAGGCTTTGCCATTCATCAAAATCGACCTGTCGAACAGCGACGCGCTGCCTTGCGACTTGTTCGAAAAGATCCCGCTCGGGATCCAAGTTGCGGACGTCAGACCGTTATGTCCGCCGACAACGGTCAATCGGATCGAAATGCCCGGACTGAACCTTACCTCGCCAACCGAACTGACGCGCGGCTATGCTGTTGAAGAGTGGTTCTTTGGCAAGCACGCGCTTCAATTCACGCAAGGCGTGCTGACGGGTAAGTACGAGTACTTTACGCAGCCGTTCTCGTTGCAAACTGTCCAGAGGACGTCAAACGGTTATGAGGCACAAGCTATCTCGGCTCGCAAAAACTGATAGTAGCCAGGGCATACGAGGACTGCTGAGAGCATGGGGCAGAGCTGGGGGAAAAAAGACCGCGCGAGCACCGAGCAATCCAGCATAGTTAGCGGGGTGGATACTCGAATTCTCGTACTTTCTATCGCTGTGTTTATCACAGGATTGGCGGAAAACGTTTTCATCGGGGTGCTGCCGGCTGTAGCCGCCAGCCTTGGAGTAAGCGAGTCAGAAGCAAGTATCGTCATTTCAGTGTTCTCGGTCACCTACGCCTTCTTTGCACCGATAGCTGCGCTGATTTCCTATCGCTTCAATGTAAAACCGACGCTCGTCGCAGCTATATCGATCTTTGCAGGGAGCAATGTGCCGGTTGCCATCACTGGATCTGGGCTGTTCCTAACAGCCGCCTCGAGGATCATCACGGCTATGGCTTGCGCGCAAATATCGATTTGCGCCGTCAGTTGTGCAGTTCAGTTCGCCTCGGAAAGACACCGAGCTCGTGCTATAGCCGCCGTGTACCTTGGAATAAGCGGCTCGCTTTTTTTGGGGGTGCCTCTGGGCGTGTGGATCACTTATCTAATTGGTTGGCGCGCCGTAGGCCTTGCGATGATTGGGCTATCCGTGGTCACTGTATGGCTTGTGATCGTTCGGCTACCGAATGTCGGGTCGAGGAGCAAGCGCTCGCTTTTTGGCAAGCTGTATTTAGCTCATTTCCGAGATCGCCATCAGATGATGGCGCAGTGTGTTTCCATTTTGTTCATTGCAGGTCATTTCACCCTCTTCAGTTATTTGACTTCTTACGCCGCGAGCAAGGGGTTCTTCGGGCCCCACTGGGAGGCATTTCTTTACGCCGTTTTCGGGTCGTCGGGCATGGCGGGGGGCGTGCTGGCCGGTATTCTTTCTGATGTCGCAGGTCGTCGGCTCGCGCTGGTCGCCAGCCCTGCAATCTATCTCGCCACAACGTTGCTGCTATGCATGTCAGAAAGCAGCATCTTTTTTTTCGCGAGCCTGTCAATGTGGGGATGCGCGAGCTGGTCGATTTCGCCGATCGTCCAAAGCTATATTGCGGATCTCGGCCGAAGCCCTGGCGACATTATAATCGGTGCGAATGTCACCGCAATGCACATGGGCGTTGCCGGCGGTGCCGTAGTCGGCGGCAGGCTTATGGCAAATTATGACGTGTCGGTGCTGCCGATCGGAGCGGCCGGCTTGGCTACAATGGCTTTGGCCACGGCCATCTTGTCGGTCAGAAGCTCGCATTGAGAGTGCGGTTTTGGCACGTAATCGCGCTGCCTGTTCGTTGTGGTTCTTACGAACGGTCGTAGAGCCATTGCGCCGACACTCAGCATGGGCCTCGATCAAGCAGTAAGGGAAATTACCTGGCAAACCGAAAATTCCGCATTGCAGCATCGCCTTGAGGTGATGCCCCGCTCCGGCAATTGCGGTCGTGCGTTCGTCCACCGGTCTTTCTCGGGCAGCTATGGCGGCAACCGCGATTTATTCGCGGAGTACGCCCATCTCATTGCGCTTTAGAATGGCGCGAATCAAGTCTTGGCATGCTCTTTGCCTATCACACTTCCATCTCGCAGTTGCGAAATGATTTCCGCCGAGGCAGGCGCGCGCCCTGCTTCCATCCACCCCCACAATGAGGACTTGCTATGGGTGATCTACTAAAAGGAATCTCGAATTTCCGCGGTGCCGTGTTCCCGAACTACCAGGCACTTTACCGCAAGCTCGCGCAAGAGGGTCAGCAGCCGCACGCCTTGATGATTTCGTGCGCCGACAGTCGAGTCCTGCCCGAAACCATTACCCAGTCAGGACCAGGTGAGCTGTTCGTATGCCGCAATGCCGGAAATATTGTTCCACCATTTTCGACCGCAAACGGTGGCGTTTCGTCAGCAATAGAATATGCCGTCGTAGCTCTCGCGGTTCGAGACATCATCGTTTGTGGCCATTCCGATTGTGGCGCGATGAAAGGGCTCTGCCGTCCCGAATTGCTAAAATCCATGCCGAACGTCGCCGCTTGGCTGAAACATGGATACGCTGCGCATTCGATCGTTTGCCAAGCCTATCCGGCCGACCTTTCCGAACGTCAAAAGGTCCGCGCTATCGCTATGGAGAACGTCATTGTTCAGCTTGACCACCTGCGCACACATCCTTCCGTCGCAGCCAAACTTGCGACCAATGACATAACGCTGCACGGGTGGTTTTTCGATATCGAAACGGGGGAGGTGGAGGTTTACGACGGGTCGGCCGCTCGCTTCACAAAGATATGCGAGGACGGGCCCTTACCGGTCGCCGTTACCGGTCGCGATCGGCCGCAAGTCGTAGCCGCAGTTGCAGCGGAGTAGTGCCATGACCAATAACAGCTTCGCTTTTTCACGCGATTTCGCCTCGTCGCTTGTCGTCTTTTTCGTTGCTATCCCGCTTTGCCTTGGAATTGCAGTTGCCTCTGGCGTTCCTGTTGCCATGGGCCTGATATCAGGCATCATCGGCGGCATTGTGGTGGGCTTGCTGGCGGGTTCGCCCCTGCAAGTATCGGGCCCTGCCGCTGGTCTGGCGGTCATCGTCTTCGGCTTTGTCGAACAATATGGAGTGGCCATGCTCGGGCCGGTCCTGATCGTTGCCGGGCTTTTGCAGGTCATTGCCGCCTTCCTGAAGATCGGATCATGGTTTCGGGCAATCTCGCCCGCTGTCGTTCACGGTATGCTAGCCGGTATCGGCATCCTGATCATTCTCGGACAAATACACGTTCTGATGGGGGCCAAACCGGCTGCGGGAGGCATTGAAAACGTCGTGGCGATGGAACGAACATTCGGCCATCTTTGGGGGGGCGGTTTGACGAGCGAATCCGTCGATCTGCTTGTAGGTCTGATTTCCTTGCTCGCGATGATCGGCTGGGAAAAATTCGGGCCCAAGCGGCTGAAGCTGGTCCCGGGTGCGCTGGTAGGCGTTGCCATCGGAACTACATTAACGGCTGCATTGCGGCTACCGATTGCCCGGGTCGACGTTCCAGCATCTCTAGCAACCAGCATTTCATTGCCGACGGTGGAAAGTTTCGCGAATATGGCTCAGCCTGGAATCGTCGTCACAACCCTGGTGATTGCGGTCATCGCCAGTGCGGAATCATTGCTGTCGTCTGCGGCTGTCGACCGAATGCATGACGGCGCCAGCACACGCTTCAACAAGGAACTTTTTGCACAAGGTATTGGCAATGGGTTCTGCGGACTGCTCGGTGGTCTACCGATCACTGGTGTTATCGTACGCTCCTCGGCAAATATCCAAGCCGGGGCGCGCACACGGGCATCGGCTGTGCTGCATGGCGTCTGGATTCTTGGCCTTACGGTGTTGCTGCCGCAATTGCTTTCCATGGTGCCGCTGACGGCCTTGGCCGCAATACTGCTCGTGACCGGCTGGCGGCTGATCAGCCTTCATCACGTGCGCGATCTCTTCGATCATCATGGCTGGGCTCCCGTGGGCATCTGGATTGCTACCGTTACCATGGTCGTACTGCAAGACTTGCTCGTTGGCGTTACACTAGGTTTGACGCTCTCGATTTTCGAGGTCCTTCCTTATCTGCGCCGCAAGCTTGCTATCGATCGAATGGAAGATGCTGAGACGGTTCATCTGACGCTTGGCGGCGTTGCGACTTGCAGGGATGTTCCAGCGCTCCTTAATACTTTGGAATCGCTTCCAGCTGGTTGCACAGTCCGGATCGCCAGCAGCGATTTGCACTATGTCGACCATACCTGCGCAGAGACCTTACGCGATTGGCTTAAGCGGCAGAAAAATGTAGGTCGCACGGTCGATATTCAGCATCCACCCGCCGGCCGTCATCCGCGGTTGGTGCCTATCTTCAAGCGATTGACCGCCGAGACCGCCGAACCGACAGGGTAAGTGCAGGGTGTGCTGAGCAGCGGATGGGCGAAGACATTCTCGGCCATCCGCTCCTGCTGCTGGTGATCAATCGCCTCGCAAATTATATTAGGGAGCCTTGCATGTTCCTCCTGAGATTTTTTAGGTCTGTCCGCTGACGTGCTGCACTTCGCATTGCTTAGGTCGGCTCATGGTCCGTTTGAGAGCCTTTACAAGATTGCGAAGGAACAGCTCCAGTGCTTGATTGGCCGCCGGCCGTGTGGTGTTTCTGACAATTCGTGGTTCTTCCCACAAACTCGCCAATACGAATCAGGAACGTTGTGTCGGATCCATGAAGCATCGGCAGAGTGGCGCACTGGCGTCTCGCAGCATCTTATTCGGCGGGAACTCTTCATCATATTTGATCGGGATCATTTACGCCCTTGACGGGCAATCGTGAGCGTCGTGCCTTTTTAACTATCTGGTAGGCGATTGCGAGCAATACGAACCACAGCGGCGTAACCTTCAAGGCGATAGCCGTGTCCGGCTTCTGCGCAAGGGCCCACAGGATGAAGGTGAAGAAACTGAAGACCATCGCGACAGCCGCTCGTCCGCCAGGCAGTTTGAAGGTGGATTTTTCGTGCAAGTCAGGCCGCTTGCGGCGATATTGAATGTAAGATGCAAGGATGATCGACCAAATAAAGATGATAAGCACTGCAGAAACGGTCGTGACGATTGTGAAAACCTCGATGACATTATCGCCGGAATAAAGCAGTCCGATGCCCGCCAGCAGAAAGACGCACGAGAAGAACAGTGCATTTTCCGGCACTTTCCTTCGGTTTAACCTGCCGAATAGGCCCGGCGCCAGCCGGAGGGTCGCAAGTCCGTAGACCATGCGCGATGTCGAATAGATGCCTGAGTTGGCACTTGATGTTGCCGAGGTCAGCACGACGAAATTCACCATATGGGCGGCAATACCTAGGCCGGCAAGCGAAAACATAGCGACAAACGGGCTCGAGTTCGGATCGAGTTGATTCCATGGGATGACCGTAAGGATGACGAACAGGGCACCGAGATAAAAGAGTGCCACACGGACCGGAATCGAGTTGATTGCCTTCGGCAGGTTGCGGGCCGCGTCTTTGGTCTCTGCCGCGGTCATTCCAACGAGTTCGATACCTGCAAAGGCAAACACAGCAATTTGGAAACCAGCAACGAAGCCGTGGAAGCCATTTGGAAAGAAGCCGCCATACAGCCATAGATGCGAGACGGATGCCGTGCTTCGATCGGGCAGTGTGAAGCCTGTGGAAAGCATGTAAGCACCGGTAACAATAAGCGACAAAATGGTGACGATCTTGATGAGCGCAAACCAGAATTCGATTTCACCGAAATTGCGTACGGTCGGTAGGTTAAGGGCGAGAAGCGTGAATATGAGACCAAGCGCCGGTATCCAGAGCGCCAGATCTGGAAGCCAAAATGACACGTAGCTGGACACGGCGACGACGTCGGCCACCCCGGTCACAATCCAGGAGAGCCAGTACGTCCAGCCGGTAAAAAACTGCGCCCAGGGGCCGAGATAATCCCCGGCGAAATCCGCAAACGAACGATAGTCCAGATTGGATAGCAGAATTTCTCCGAGCGCACGCATGACGAAGAAAAGCATGAAGCCAATGATCGCATAGACCAGCAAGATCGAAGGCCCGGCGAGCGAAATGGTCTTTCCCGATCCCATGAAAAGACCGGTTCCAATTGCGCCTCCGATGGCTATAAGCTGGAGGTGCCGGTTGGAAAGATGACGTGCAAGATGCACATCCTCTTTTCGATGAGAATCTACGGAGTTCCGTGGTGCTACATTCATTGAGTACCTCTCGTCATTCACGATCGACGCGCTGCTGATCGGCCAAACCTCACGGCTCCAGCAGACAACATCATCCAAGTCAGCTAGCCACTGGCACAGCTCGCGCCAGACGACGAAGACCCGACGTTCAGCACGGCATCATCGACAGGTCAGCCGAGAAAACGCGTGGTTATACCCGCTTGAATGCCACAACGGCATTCGTGCCACCCATGGCGAAGGCGTTGCTCAGCGCTACGTGTACCTTCCGCTCGCGCGACACATTGGGAGTAAAGTCGAGGTCGCAAGCGGGATCCGGCTCGCGGTAATTGGCTGTGGGGGGCACGACGCCCTCGCGCAGAGCCATCACACAGGCGATCATCTCGAGCGCGCTCGACGCGCCGAGGCAATGTGCGTGCACGGATTTGGTTGAAGAGACAGACATCGAATGGGCATGATGCCGGAAGACGCGTTTGATCGCTTCAGTTTCGATCTGATCGTTGGCTC
The DNA here is from genome assembly GCF_002944315.1 of Rhizobium sp. NXC24. Lineage (NCBI taxonomy): Bacteria > Pseudomonadati > Pseudomonadota > Alphaproteobacteria > Hyphomicrobiales > Rhizobiaceae > Rhizobium > Rhizobium sp. NXC24. Next base: position 131,316 of record NZ_CP024313.1, on the reverse strand, counting down.
TGGTACCAGTGCCATGCGCATTTACATAATCCACGTCCTCAGCATTCAACTCAGCATCAGAAAGGCAGGCTCGCATCGCGGCCACCGGCCCTTCTACGGCAGGCGCAACGATGTCGAATGCATCGGCGGAAAGACCAGCGCCGGCGATTTCGGCAAGAATTGTGGCACCGCGCCGTGTGGCATGCTGATAGCTTTCCAGTACCGCCATGGCCGCACCCTCGCCTAATACCACGCCTCTTCTGTCGGCGGAGAAGGGTCGGCAGGTATCGGGTGCAAGTATACGCAGCGCTTCCCATGACTTCAGCACGCCCCACACGAGCGGGGCGTCGCTGCCGCCGGCCAGCATGACGTCGGCGCGGCCAAGTCTAATCTGATCCACCGCCGAAGCGATGGCATGATTGGCCGAGGCACAGGCGGACGTAACGCCGAAAACCGGACCGCGCAAGCCAAGGCTCATGCTGACCTGAGCGGAGGCAGCACTTGGCATAACCTTGGGTGCAGTAAGGATGGCAGCCCGGCGAGCGCCATCTAAAAGAAGAGCACGATAGTTTGCTTCGATCGCTTCCCATCCGCAGACGCCGACACCTACTGCCGCGCCGATGCGACAGGTGTTTCCGTCGTCAATGGAGAGTTCGGCATGTCTTGCGGCTTCGCGTGCAGCAATCACGGCAAGCAAGCTGAAGCGGTCCATCGAATTGGACTGCTTCGAATTTAGGCCATGCTCCGGTAGCGTCTTGATCTCGGCGCCGATTACGCCCTTCAACTCGTGAAGTTCTGAATTGGCGATTGGGCCGATAGCTGAACGCCCTTCGCGCATTGCTTCCCAGATGGAGGCGTGATTGGTTCCGAGCCCGCACAGGCCCCCAATTCCGGTGATAACGACGCGCCTGTCCATTCAAGCCTCCCTTGCTATCAAAGCGCGAACCGCTTCAATAAGATCGCCGACACTTTTAAGATTTGCCCAAGCTTCGGCGGTGTTAAACTCGATACCGATGTCATAGGCTTGCTCTAGATCCCAAAGGATATCCGCCAGTGTTATCGAATCGATACCGAGCGAGGTCAGCTCAGTCTCAGTCGTTACTTCGTCGTCGCTCAAGGAGGGATCCCTGTCGGTGCCATACGCAGCGGCGTTCTTCTTGATCATGGCGATGACGTTATCTGCGATTTGATCTGGCATATTGTCTCCTATCGATTTTTGTTTAGACGCACAGGTGGCACTAGGGAGCGTGCCCCTTCCCTCGAAATGGAAAGAGTGCATTGGCCAAATATGCTCTAGCGAGCGCCCCTGATTAGCCTCTCAGCAAGATTGGTCTGGCGAGCGATGATCTCAGATCCTTCATAGGAAAGGTGGCCGCTATCTCGGTAAAGGAATTTGCCGTCAATTTCGGTTTTGCATGTTGTGCCGTCGCAGAGAAAGTCGTAGTAGGAAACGACTTCTACGTCGGCCGTCAGCGCCACTTCGTTTAATAGCTCGAGGGTACGGGCGCGTCTGCGACGGTATTCACTGACGTCTATTTTGCAGTCGCTGTAGCGCCCAAGCATAATGCTCCCCCTCGCCTTCCTCTCAAGGCAATCGCCAATGTCGAAGTTTCCGACTGGCGGAGGAGCAACCACAACCACGCGCTTCCCCAACGCGCGAACACCGTCGACGAGGGCCTTAATCCCCTCAACGGTTATCAACTGCGAGACCTCGGTATCGGTGAAAGTCTCACCGCTCCTCTTCAGCACCATAAATTCATTCGATACCAGCGTATCGAATGGGCTTGAAATAGCCACCGTACTGATCTCCGGCCGATTTTTCAAAACGGCCAAAACACGGTCATTGAAGTCAATACAATCCCTGCCGAACGCACGAGAAAAGGGTGAGGCTAACTCCTTCGAAACCGCAGCAACGCCGATGGCGGGGAAGCATCCACTCATTGTGAGCTGAGCTAGTCCGCTTTCGCCGATTGTCTTGGCTAAGCCGGGAACCAGCGCCATGGCAAATGAATCGCCCCAGACCAGCAATTCTGGTCTGGTTGTGGTCTGGCAGCTCTTGGGGATGTCCAGAGGAGGCGGACCCGGTTTGAAATCACACGCTCTAGCGAGACCGTAGTTGATCCGCCGGATGGTGGCAAAATCAAACTTGTTCTCGGTTGTGGCAATGGCAACAGAGGGCGAGAAGGCGAGGAGGACCGATGCGGCCGCCAATCCTGAGACCAGCCTGAGACGAGACATGACATATCCCCGGCGGAATGGCTCCTCCACGAACGAGTAAAGCGCCCAGCTTCCAATTAATGAGAAAGCAATGGCCGCATAGATCGCAAGCGCCGGAGGCTCCGCCAGCCAAACAGCTCTGACATAGACAAGCACGGGCCAGTGGATCAAATAAAGCGAGTAAGAGATGTCACCAATCCTCGCCACGCCTCGCACGACCAAGTTGTCACGGGTGGGCGCAAGCAGGAGAGTCAGAGTTGCCAAGCAAATCAAAGCGGCATCCACGACTGGATGAGCGAAACCCATCGGGGCAAGGAGTAGAAGCGCGAGTGCTGGGAAGCGTAACTTCACAAGCGCGGCAGACACTACAGGCTTCGTGGGAAGCAATGCGCCAAGTGAACCAATGGCCATTTCCCAAGATCGGGTCGGCAGAAGATAAAACACAGCAGATGGATTCCGGGCGACCAGATAAAAACATAGCGCCAGGCTAGCGACAAGGAACGCCGCTATTCCGATGAGCCACCATCTCCTCGGCGCCAAAGCCAAAAAGAGTGGCAGCAGCAGGTAGTACTGTTCTTCGACGGAGAGCGACCAGAAATGCAGGAGGGGCATCGTTTCGGCGGCCGGCCCGAAATAGTCCACTTGGAACCAAAGAACGATGTTACTGGAAAATGTGAGGGACCCTATGACCTGATTGCGGAACTCCTGCAGCCCAACGTCCGAGAGAAAAAATGGCGCGGCGACCGTCGTAAGCGCAATGACGATGTAGGCCGCCGGCAACAGACGCTTCGCACGTCGGTAATAAAACTCTGAAAAGCTGAAGCACGATTGCTCAAGCTGCGTCCGGACTAGCTTGGTGATCAAAAAGCCGGAAATTACAAAAAAAACGTCAACGCCAAGATAGCCAGCTGTAAACGGCCCAATACGTGCATGATAGAGGACGACCAGCAAAACAGCCAAGCCACGCAACGCTTGGATATCAGTTCGAAATTCACGCGGCATTGGAGGGACCTGATGTAATTCTCAATCAATCGGATTCGCGATGGTTTGGCGGCCGGGTGGCTTTTTAGTTAGGCTTCCCAAGCAAGCCCGGGCTGGATCAACTCTGAAGTTGACCATGAGCGCGGTGTTGCCTAGCCACCCGACGTATACGGCGCATTGGTAAGCCGGGCGCGTCATAGCTCCGGTCCATTACGATCGATCATCGAACCAGAAGGCCAATCGGACATTGATCGTGCAATCGGCAGAACGACGACAAGTGCGTCATCGATACGTGTCGGCGGCTTATCGAGACGCGGCTCTTGTAAGGTGGAGCGCACGCGAACGTGCGAAAAAACCGTCACAGGACCGTAACGGCCGAACCTCTCGATATGTCTTTGCAACTCCGGTCGAACCGTGCCGAACGCAAACGGAACGGCGAGATCCTGGAGTGTTGGAAGCATGGCTCGGATTGAGTGGCTGACTCCGAGTCTTTCAAGATCGGTGCGTATCCCGTACAATCCCAACTCAGCCACCGGCAAGTCGATTCCGTCAATCTTAATGAAGCGACGTAGCACTCCCAGATGAGCCGCGATCCCGTCAGCGTCATAACCGATGAGGCGAAGCTCGGGTCTCGCGCCGGCCCAGCTTCGACTGCCCTCGAATGGTTTTGCATTAAAGGCCCCGGTTGGCCCATAGGTCGTCCGAAAGAATTTGGCGAGTTCGACATGATCGGCAAGCTCCAGATCGCTTTCCCAGCATAGTCTCCACCGCATTTGAGAGTGCATGCAAAGATCTCCTCTTCCGAGTGTTTTTTGAAGCAGCTATGCGATGAAAGTCACCGGGTTGAGGGCGCCTAAAAACATTCGCTGGCGCGCACTTTAGCCCTCACCCCCATAGGGTCGCTCTTGGCGCTGGGTTCCTTACTGTTGGGCTTTGCAACCAAATACCTGTCCATTCGCGAACCGCTTGCGATAGCCGTCAAATATTTGATAGCGATCAAACGATACTGCTTTAATGGATCATACCGCTCAATTCGTAAAATCGATTATTTGGATGTAGTGCATTCAAGCGATGGATGGGTTCCATCCGCTAAGTGCGACTAAAACCGTTGTTGAACTCAATGCGCTTCACAATTATTCGAAGCACCATAGTCGTTGATGGCGATTGGCCAGCAGTGCTGGCAATTTCGCGAATGGACGTGTAAAAGCGCTTCTGCATAAGGGTACGGGACGAAGAATGGACGAAAGCATTAGGATTGATAACCGGGGTGACTTTGGCATCTGGGCGATTGAGGTTGCCAAGCAGATTGTCGGCGAACAGGGTTTTGATCTGGCCAAAGCGGCGCGTGATGGAACGGAAGACGCAGTCCGAGAGGCGGGCAATGCACTCGGACAGGCTATCACCAACGCGCTCATGCAAGTCTATGACGGCCTCCTTGAAGGCGCGCCAGACTAGGTTACGCAACGTTTGAAGGCTTAGCAATTCGCCTCCGGAGACACCTGGTGCGAACATGTGCTGCCTTCACCAATTATCTTCGGCAACGCTGATTAAGAACGCCGCAGGTTTGGTTCTGTTGTCCCGGGATGAGCTTTCGTCGGCAGCACAAGACGGGCCGAGCAATGGGATCAAAAGCGACATACGGCTGGCGGCGCAGTCCATGATTCACTCTGGCATTCGCCGGCTGTGGCGTGGTTGATCCCATAGACACCGATTGCTGCTGGGTCGGCGGACTGGAATTGCCCCCTGCATCCCTGCTCTCGATCGATGAGGTTGCCCTGTCATTACCACGTGGCAAGCAATGACAGGGCGGGTGCGCTGACGCGGGTGGCATTGGTGCGCCAGCGACAGGGCGCCTGGTCTATATCAGACAATCGGCACGGGAGGAATCCTGTTCGCGAAAATATGGCGGAGCAATGCAAATATCTCAAGGTTTGCCTGCCCTTGTGCTTCAATCCGACTGCACCGCAGTTCTCCGCTGCGGTTGGCGTGGGAGGCTTATGAAATGGTTGAATGGTGCGCTTTCCTTCCGTGAAGCGCTCAACGATCCAGAAAAGAATACAGGACGTTCCTGCGTTCGATATTGCGAACTATCTTTGTCAATCGGCGCTACTCCGGTATCCTCAACTGCCATGGCCTTCTTGCCATCCAAAATTGAGGTGAATGTGTGTCGTCCTTTCACGTAAGACGGCCTCAAAAGCCGGTATATCCACCGAATGAATGAATGGCATCCGAACAATCAATTTTACGAACCTGGCAAAGGGAGGCATTAACTATCGATCCGATAAGCATCCCAACTGTCGATTACATATGCAAAATTACGAGTTTCAAAAGCATGCTCTAAGAATTGCAAGCTTATCACCTGAGAGCCCGAGGACCGAAATGCCATCTCGTCTTTGTCGACGAGTCTTGCAGTCGCCTGAGAGGCGTCTGAACATGCAACTGATGCCTCGCTTGAGAAAGGTTGCGCCCGAAAAAACCTAGGCGAAGGAGATCTTTGCATGCACTCTCAAATGCGGTGGAGACTATGCTGGGAAAGCGATCTGGAGCTTGCCGATCATGTCGAACTCGCCAAATTCTTTCGGACGACCTATGGGCCAACCGGGGCCTTTAATGCAAAACCATTCGAGGGCAGTCGAAGCTGGGCCGGCGCGAGACCCGAGCTTCGCTTCATCGGCTATGACGCTAAGGGTATCGCCGCTCATCTGGGAGTGCTACGCCGCTTCATACGGGTTGGTACAACCGAACTGCTAGTGGCAGAGCTCGGACTATATGGCGTTCGTCCCGATCTTGAGGGGCTAGGGATCGGCCATTCAATGCGCGTTAGGCCCGTACTGCAGGATCTCGGTGTTTCATTCGGTTTCGGCACAGTCCCGCCCGCATCGCGCAATCATATTGACGGATTTGGGCATCACGGCCCGGTAACGCTCTTGTCGGGGATTCGTGTGTGGTCCACCCTCCCGGAGGCGCACCTCGACAAACCGTCCACGAGCATCGATCAACCGCTCGTCCTCATTGTACCAGCTGGACGGCCGCTGGCCGATTGGCCCGCTGGCACGACGATCACTCGAAATGGGGCGAAGCTATGACGCACCAAGCCTTTACGACGTGCACCGAGCATGCGCTGACGGGATTGGCCAGCGCATGTGTCTATTGAATGCGATGGAATACTAAACAGCTGTGGATGGCCATCATCGTAAGCCATTACGGCCACTCAAATGACAGCACTTCTTCTCACCTCGGTCCATGCAATTCCGCCTTGCGCGAACTCAACGACGAGAAGCTAATGCCTAGCTGCGCACCGATCCCACAATTAGGCGCTCGACCAGACATGATTTGACACGTGCGGCATCAGGTTTCGGTTCGCGCGTTTATGATCAACAACGAGTTCGGCTATTTTACCGAAGCGATCGAGCACAGATCGCCCGAATCAATTGCCCCCAACAGTTTGTTGTTGCCTGCGAGAGCGGGGCTGCATACCTCTGATACGCTTTCTCGTATGAGAAGGACTTTCACCGTAGTTTGCCTTGTACATCGCCGAGAACCGTCCGAAGTGAAGAAATCCCCATTTCAAGCAAATTTCTCTCGTTGTGTGCCCGTTCGCCGGATCAAGTAAATCCACCCGCGCCGCCCGCAAACGAAGCATCGCCAAATAAGCGGCCGGCGTGGTCTCCCGGAAAGCACGGAAGCCGAGTTGCAATGCGCGGGTCGACACCCCAGCAGCCTTCGCGACCATCGGCATTCTGATCGGCTGGCTGATATTGGCTTCCATAAATTCAATCGCGCGCCGGACATGTCTGGGCGCTATCATGTAGGGCTTCCTGTCGAGCAGGTGGGAAAGCTTGTGCGGGACAAGGCGCACGATCAGGTCGGCCAAAGCTTGCGTGACGTGTGCCATTGCGATTGGGGATCGAACCGAAGGATCGCGCAACCCACGAATGACGGTCTCCGCAAGAGAGCCGATCATCTGACCGGCCGACGTCGACATTTCCAATTCCGGCAGAAGGTCCAATGATCCACTGAATGGCGTCTCGAAGGTTTGATCGAGCGTCTGCAAAATCAAATTCCAGTCGAGCAAAAGTTCGTCGATGAGGTTTGCTCGGCCGTACATCACGACGCTCTCTGGCTCAAGATTGTTATATAGGAGCAACTTACCGTGTCGAGCGGTGGCTTCACGTGAGCCGTAGGTTACTCCCATGCCTCCGCTACGCGGTAGCACAATCGACAAATGCTGCACGGCGTTGATGGTAGGCTGAATCTGAAACTCAAACTCGTGTTGATGAAAACCTTTGATCACAGTGGCATAGTCGCAGCTCGAAAAATCCAGCCTCCATTGGAAATCATCTACAGGGCTGACAAGCGCGGCTTTATATTCGCCAAAAGCAGTACCGAGTGTTTCGATCATGCCATCAAATGACGATCCACCACGCTTAAATGTCAAATGTGGGTTGCTGCTATGCGACATCCGATATGCCTGTTCGTGGTTGCAATTGGGATACTACACTCTTTGAGAGCCTTAATTTGCGCTTAGCCGCCGCGGCTACGATTTCGGCTCATACGGCCGTGAGGCCTTAGGGAAGTCCATCCACGCCTCGCGTCGTACCGGGCCCGATCCGCTCAGCAATCTTGTGGGCAGCACCCCACTCGAAGACGTTCAGCTTCATTTCTCTCTCCTAAGTGTCACGTTCGCGACACATCGAAGGCCTTGCTATGCGGCACGCCTCCTGCAGAATTATCTCACGCATCCAGGTGCTTGCCGGATCGTTTTCATGGGAGGCTGGCCACTGGATTGCCTCGGTGAACGCCGGAAGAGGTATTGGACTTTCCACAATTCGCAAGGGCATAGATGGTGCGAGATGCTTCACCAGCCGCAGAGGTAGAATTGCGAGCCTGTCGGTGCCCAACAGCGCTGCCGGCACCATCCCAAAGCTCTGAACGGCGACTTCGACGCGCCTTTTGACGCCTCGTTCCGATAGATAAAAGTCCTCAAGCGATTGCTGTTGGCCAACCCCAGACTTAGCTGTGACATGCCCCATCGACATATAGTCTCTGACCGTAAGTTGACGACATAGTTTCGTATTCGTCGTACAGCCGACGGACACGAGCTTTTCGTCGAACAGCTTCGCTCTGGGATGTGCGCTTGACATGAACAATTCCGGAAGAATCAGAAAATCGGCTTTGCCCCGTCGCAGAAGCTGGTCCGGGTTGTCTGGGAGCGGAATTAACTCGAAACTGACTGCGGGAGCTTCCCTTGCCAGGCGCTTTATGATTTTCCGGAAGAACACTGTCGTCATGAAATCACAAAGCGCGATCGTAAAGTGCCGCTCCGGTTCGTCTAATGCGAAGCTATCGGCAGAAATAATGTTGAGTTGAATGTGCTGTAGTGTCTCTCGGACCGCGGAGGCGAGGCTTTCCGCACGTGGCGTCAGAATAAGTTTTCGGTTCTGCATCGTAAACAGATCATCGCCAAAATAGTCGCGCAGCCGGCGGACAGCGGCGCTCATTGCAGGCTGACTGAGATTGATGCTGCGCGCCGCTGCCGAAACGTTACGTTCTGTCATCAAAGCGTCCAATGCGACGAGAAGATTAAGATCAAGACCCTTGAAACGCATACCAATTTAGCCCCAGAATTATCGTGAGGGTTGAAAAGAACAGTAGTGTTCCGATGTTTGGGGGCAGATCTGATGTCGTGACCTTTCAAAGCAAGATCAATCAGCATCGCAAAGGCCATTCGGTGCGTAATCCGGATATCTTGTAATTGAATTGACCAGTTTTGATTGTAGGTAACCTGACATTTTGGACATTATGGCTACCGCCTGCCGTTGCGCGTTTCACAGTCTTCGGAATGTTGATTTTGGCTTCCTCCGGTCATGACCTGACGGGCACTTTGATGGTGTCGCAAATGATTTCAACGTCCAACTGCACGCGAGTCAGATGTTCGACAGTGACGGGAGCGAACTGGCACATCGTTAACCCAGGGGGCGGACTTGCCTGGAACGCGGCTACGAACGAGCTGCTGGAAGACATGTCGACACCGTGCTTCAAAATGGATCCAGGCGTCCCGGGGCTCCTGACTGGGACGTGTCTGCCCTGTCGAGTTCGGCGTGCGCTCCAGCAAAATCGCGCCGCAACAAACGGACGCCCGGGGCGCTGATCGTCGCTAAATTGTCAATTGTTTAAAGAAAAGCTGAATTGGCTTGCTCTTCCTTTCGGGCCGTCACCATTTTGCAAAGTCCATTTGCACTCCGCGAACATGTGGGAAGAACCCTGCGGTCTTCAGAACTCGCTTGAGGAATCAATAATCGCAGTGCCGGGCACGAAAAACCATACTGGGTTGCTTGAGTGCAATCGCCAACCTCCCGGACAAGGCAAAACCGTGCACCTGATAAGGGGCAAAGCTTCGCGGCAAATCATCCTATCAGACGAATGTGAAGTCCCACCCTGTCAGATGCATATTGGCAAGATCAACGACAGTCTGCACACCAGCCAGGTGAACCAATGCATCGACGCTGTTTTCCGAGGTGACATAGGCCAGATTTGCGGTGTGCGTCTTATTGTCGTGATAGACGAGGATATCCCCGGCAGCCTCGCCTGAAATCGCACGTGCAGCGGCAGAGCCATCGGCGAAACTCCGATCAGTGATCACCACGACGTGCGCGCCGTTCGCACCCGAGGCCTTGCCGCTATAGAAGGTGTCCACCGGGGAGCCCGACTGAACGCTCGCGTGATTGATGAAATTCGCGCCGAAGCCGTCGTTGTAAAGGTCCATCGCATCGAAGGCGAAAGTATCCTGTGCCGGGTCGAAATCGAGGATGGTGGAGATGTCCGGGTCTGGCCCCTGTGTCGGAAAAAACCCTGGCATCGGATTGTGGTCCCCAGGCTGAGGATTGTGGAACTGGAAGACGAACGTGTCGCGCCCCTCGCCCCCTTTCAGCCAATCCCTACCATCACCGACGAAGAGAACATCATCGCCGGTTCCACCGGAGAGATAGTCGTTGTCCTCACCGAAAATCGGCGGTTTATCACGGCCGTTGTCGCCGGAAAGATAGTCGTTGCCGTCTTCGCCATAGACCTGATCATTGCCAGCGCCTCCTAAGATCCGGTCGTTGCCCTCGCCACCGAAAACCCGGTCATTGCCAGATCGAGAGTCGATCCAGTCGTTGCCCCCATGATCAATGATCACATCCTCTCCATTGCTGCCAAGAATGGTTTCGGCATTTTCGCTACCACGGAAAAATTTTTCCATGCAAATACTCCTTCGTTTGCAGCGCTCCAAAACGCCGCGTGACGCCTACCTATTTCTAAATCGGACATTGGGCATAATTGATTGTTTCGATCGGTTGCATCCATGTCACCGATGGATAGCTGTGCACTTTGTTCTCGAACGCCGCGACCTGTCATGAAGCGCTCACCGCTCGATAGCGTCTTCAGGAGGTCCGCGGTGTTATAGATCGCATGAATGCGTAACATTCAAACAATGGATTTTACGAATTGATGGCGGTGCTGCATCAGGCGGGTCATTGGGATTGGCGAAAATCAACGGCACACGGGTGACGCTGAAAACAATCAAAAGCAGTCAGGAGAAGCCCTGCCGAGAACCTGATCGTGCAATTAAAACTGGAGATGAAGCATGCGTCTTACACTTGCCGCCGCGGCGGTACTTTCCACTTTATCTTTGCAGCAAGCCGTCGCTGGCACGGTAAACTGCGCACCGATCACCGAGCATCAGGTAGCTGAATTGTTCGATCGCTGGAATGCGTCGCTCAGAACGCTCGATTCCGAAAAAGTCGCCGCGAACTATGCGGAAAGCGCGATCCTGCTGCCGACGCTATCGAACACGCCGCGCCTGACACACGAAGAGCGCGCCGCTTATTTCGACCACTTTCTGAAAAAGCGGCCGAAAGGAACGATCAATCTGCGCGTGATAAGGATCGGATGTAATATGGCAACCGACAGCGGCATTTATACATTTTCATTCGCCGATGGCACCAAATTTCCCGCGCGTTACACCTACACCTATGAGTTCATGGACGGAAAATGGATGATTACAACCCATCACTCCTCCGCGATGCCCGAGACATAGGGATGGCGCCAGCACGCGTGCTGGCGAAATGCCAGGGTCCCGCTTGCGATGAGCCCATCACGCCAACCCAGAACCCGAGCTTGAAATCGACGGCCAGGGCATGAAGGTCCATGCCCGGTGATCTTTGAAAAATGCGGCTCGCGGCTGCCCCGTCGACATGTTGTATTCATCGTGCTGCCTTTTCCTGCTAAAGCACGGCCACCGACCGTCACAATCCGAATGCCGTCATGATGGCATTTGAGCACAAACATCTTTCGGCATTCAAACAAACGACAGCTCGTTCAGCGACTTCGATGACGCTCAAGTCCTGGATCTTCAACTCGAATGGCATGAGCTTTGCCCGTGCGACTTAAAGGCGACGGGAACGCGACCGGCATTGCAAGACGGGAAGCCATGATGCCTGGCGGGCTCCCAAGCGCAGAATCCCATTTGATCGAAAGGAAGACGACGCGTGAAATCTGGACATGACAAGCCGGGCTGGAGACGAAAGTCATTGCGCGCGTCATCATCAACTTTCATCTCGAAAAAACATAGCGGGGTGCATTTACCTTGGTATACCGTCTATCCAACGACACAGGAGTTTTCCTCAGCAATCGGCGCACAAACTTATGAGGAATGGCTGAGGAGCCTGCCAACCGCTGACGCTGTTTCGCTGTATCTTCACATTCCATTTTGCCGTTCGATGTGCTGGTATTGTGGTTTTCCGACGAGCATCACGCGTCTGGATAATCTGATCATCAATTATCTAGCAATGCTGCGTGAGGAGATCCGCTTGGTCGCCGAGCGAGCGCCGAAGGAACTTCCCGTAAACGACGTGCACTTCGGGGGCGGATCTCCGACTATCATGCCGCCTGCAGACTTCCTGTCGCTAGTCGAACTCCTGCGCGGCCGCTTCGCGTTCGAAAAAGCGGCTAGCATCGCCATCGAGGTGGACCCGCGCACCTTCACCACCGATATGGCCGCGGCCTTGGAAAAAGCCGGTGTGACCCGCGCAAGCGTCGGTGTCCAGAGCTTCGATCCCATCGTACAAAAGGCGATCAACCGCGTTCAGAGCGAGGCGCAGGTGATGACTGCCGTCGAGAACCTGCGCCTGCATGGAATAGGGCGCATCAATTTCGACCTGATGTTCGGTTTGCCGTATCAAACAGTCCAATCCTGTCGCCGGAGCGCGAAATTAGCTATTGCGATGCGTCCCGACCGTCTCGCGGTTTTCGGCTATTCGCACGTTCCGTCCTATAGAACAAATCAGCGCTTGATTGACCGGGCAGCGTTGCCCGATATTGCCGCGCGCGCCGAGCAGGCCTCAGTCATGGCCGAAACATTAGCCGCCGCCGGCTATCTGCAAATCGGGCTCGATCATTTCGCGCTGCCGAACGATGAGCTTGCATTAGCGGAGAGAACTGGTCGTCTGCGGCGCAATTCGCTTGGCTACTCGGCCGAAACACGCCCGACTTTGATCGGCTTCGGCGCGTCGGCCATCGGTCGTTGCGGCGAAGGTTACGTTCAAAACGAACTCACACAAAACCCTTATAACCGATCGATTGCCTCCGGCCACTTAGCGACATCAAAAGGCTATCGTCTCACCGGCGACGATCGCGTACGGGCCGCAATCATCGAGCAACTCATGTGCTACTTGGAAGCAGACGTACCAGCAATCTGTGCGGCTCACGGATTTGATCCAATGCATTTACTTAGCTCAGCTAAGCAGTTGGACATTCTGGCTGAGGACGGGATAGTGGACATCGACAATGGTTTAATCCGTGTGGGCCAGGAGTATCGCTTTGCGCTTCGCGCTGTCGCCTCAGCATTCGACGCCTATCTTGGTCGCCCACCCCTCTAGCCCGCCAAGAAGCAAGTGCAAAAAAGCTTGAGACGCGATCATGGACTTTATCGAGCGCGAGCTTCTCGAGAGGCTATCTGCTCCCTCCCCGTCGATTTAGAACGACCGCTGAATCCGAAGCGCACCGGCCCAAGTGTCATCCTTGATGCTGTCGTAGTTCACATAGGATATTTCCGGCTCGATTTTCAGGTCCCTGGTTGCGAACCATTCGATGGTTGTCGCCGCCTGGAACGTCTTGTTGTCGGCGTATGCGAACTGCGTGTTCCAGTTTAGCCTATCGTTGATCTTGACGGTACTGCCGCCCCAGAACGCCCAATCGCCGCTGCTTCCAGTAACGTCACCGTTTGCATATTTGTTGATCTTGCTGCCGTCTGTATTCCAGGCTCCCATAAGGAATGCACTGAGTAGGCCGAAATCGGCATCGATACGAGCCTTGACTGCGCCCTCCCCGACAATGGAATCATAACCGGAGACAACTCTTACCGACCAAGATCCGGTCTTGTAGCCAAGACCTAACACCGCGTCCGGCGCATAATGATCTGCGCTCCCAGGATTCACACTCGTCGAGAAACTGTCTTCGATCGAGACAACTCCGAACATGCCGTTGCCGCAATCATAAAAATACGACAACTGATTCAATTTAATAGGGCCGTTGCCGATCACGTCCGGATTGATGACATTGCCGGCGTAGCCGATCCAATCATTATATTGAGAGCCGGCGCGGCCGATAAGGACACCACCAAGCGAGATATTCGCCAAAGGCAGATCGGCACCGATCGTGTTACTATCGTCCGTATAATCGAACCTTAGAGTCGTCGTCGTCTTCAGGATGCCATATTCAGTTTCCGACGCCGAATTGACATAGATTTCGCTTCGCGTCAGCCAGGTGGTGCCGCTGGGTTCAATTGGGGCGTAAGGATTGTATGACGATGCCTGCGTGCGGACCATACCCCCGACTTGCATGCAGGTTTCAGATCCAGGGATATAGAAATAGCCCTTGCCGTAGACATCGCAGATACCGACAAGTTCAGCCGGTTCCGGCTCGATGGCGACGACTTGATCGACAGCGCGGACTGAAGGCGCGACCGAAAGTGTTGCAATCGCGCCGAGAAGAATGGGTTTGATATTCACTGAGGCTCCAATGTTTAGGTCGACGAGAATTCATCACGCGCGCTGAACGCGTGCTCAGCAATCGCCGTTGAATGCGAATTCCAATGCTTCGGATTTGGGGTATTCATTCCCTTGAGCAAGCCAGCCTATTGCTACGCTTTCAAAAGCGAGAATTCGGCCTGACTAGGAAACAAGGCCAGATCCCTCCATTGCGTCTGGAAATCTGACGACAGAAGGTAGGCCGCGGCAGAGAGCATTTTGCTGACATTATCGACATTTCCGCTCTGTTAACTTTGTTCGTGAAGCGTTTGCGAATGGCTCGCAGCAATATGCATGCCGCAGGAAAAACTCTTTGTTTTGCGGGGTAACTTTTTTGAAACAGCTCGCTTGCAAGTCCGCCATTGTCGCATAGCCGACAGACCTGAGCGACATCGACGAATATTAGCAGCTAGCGGCATTTGAAGAGCCTGTTACGTCTGCTCATCCTTGCAAGTCCAAAGCACCAGTTCACGCCATAACTGGCGCTGTATCGGATGAGCGGATGATTTCTAGTGCACGTTCGGGGCATGATCGAGCACCGCGTGATGCGCAGAACTCGTTCCCTGCAGCAACGTCGATATTGCCGGGCAGGATATAACCATCCTCATCCAGCTTGAAGATCTCCGGCGCTTGGGACCAGCATCGCGCGTGCCCATGGCATTTGGCATTGTGGACGATGATGTGCATGCCTAACCTCCGCTTCTGCACAGCGGCGCTGGAGTTATGACCAGTCCAGGACGAGATTCTCGATCCCGAACACATGGCCGCCATGGGTTATTGGGGCGGTACCTTCCTTGATTCGGAAATGAGGGATATGAGACAGCCATTCCTCCAACCCGATGATGATCTCCCGCCGGGCAAGGTGCGAGCCAAGACAACGATGGGGGCCTACGGCGAACGCGGTGTGGCAGTTGTCCTCGCGTGCCAGGTCAATCATATTGGGATCCTCGAACTCCGCCGGATCACGATTGGCAATCATCGTGGCGCAGCAAACATAATCCCCTTTGCGAATCGGCGTGCCTTCGAAGACGATATCTTTTGTTGCCACCCGAATCATTTGTACGGTCGAATAGGCCCGCAACAATTCTTCGGTTGCGAGCACAATCCGTTCCGGTTGACTGCGCAATAAACTCTGGTCTTTTGGGTTGCGCGCCAGATGGGCCAAGTCAAAGCCTATCGCGGCTGCGGCCGTATGGAGTCCCGCGACGAACAATAATACGCCGATGCCGCGGACTTCTTTGTCGGTCAGCGGACGGTTATCAATCTGTGCCTGCACAACGAAGGTCATGAAATCGTCGGCGGGTTCTTTGCGGCGCAAGGCCGCAAGTTCATCGATAAACTCCAGAATAGCTCGAGCCGCTGCCGATCGTTGGACCTTGTCTCCGTGAAGCAAGCCTTTCGCCCAGCCGACAAATATGTCGAGCCGTTCAGCCGATATTCCCAAAAACTGAAGAATGACGCCAACTGTGAACGGAATGGCAAAGTCTTTCATCACCTCGCAGCTCCTGCCCGATGCGGAGATGTTTTCGACAATGGTGATTGCTCGCATACGGATGGAGGGTTCCAGCGCCATCACTCGTTTTGGCGAAAACAGGGGATTAAGCAGGGAGCGAAAAAGGCCGTGGGCCGGTGGATCGAGCTCAAGTGGGATCAACGGCCAGTCGTCATCGAGCGCGGAGGCGAAAAGGCTGCGGTTGCTGGAAAAAGTATCGAGGTCCTGCAGCACTTTGCGTTGGTCTTTGGCCCGGGTGATGAGCCAAGTGCCACGACCATCACGCGTATTGTGCAGTGAATAAAAGATTGGAGGCCCGGCGTGAACACGAGCGGCGGCTGCATGGGGATCGCCATTGGAGATGCGTTGCATGCCGGGTGATGTGAACAAGCTGAAGCCACTCACCATTTCGCGCGGAACATGATCTGGAATTGGGTGACTCACGAGTTGATATCTCCTTTGCGGCGGCCTTGCGCCGTGTTGTTCTTTGGCAGCTGAAGTCTCAGTGTCGCGGTTCACCCGCCCGTCAAAAGCCAAGAGGGCAAGATTGCCGATATTCGGCAACGCCGGCTCGTGACAGTCGCTATCGGGTCGTTCGGTCGATTGCGACCCGACACTCCCCCGATGACGAGGCCACTCAAACGTGCCGGACGCGCCGATCGCCTCGTATAGAGACTTCAAAATTCATGCCAGTTCCGTTGGTCGGCCGAAAAACAATCTTCCCGGCGCTCTTCGGCTGTTTGATCCGAGCAAGCTGAAAAGGCCTTTGTCGGGGAGCTAACAAAATCGACGCAGCGTGATCGCGGAAGAAACTGGCATAACGGTGGAGAGCAAACGTAGCGACGTTGCGGTGTTTCCGACAATGCCGGACACCGTCAAAGGTGCGTGAGTATCATTTCATTGTTTTTAAAACGATGTTCCGGCTTGGCCTGAATAATGCCTAAACCGCCGCCGACTTGCTGGAGGAGCAAAATCCGACGGTCGGCCGCACACGAAAGACGGGTAGACATACATATGGCACAGAGGGCCGCCGCGCAAAATGAAATTCCTGTGCGAAGTTTCGCCTGTCGCTAATCCATCGCCACACACAGAGGAGAACATCTGTGAGCTTTCTTGAAACGAGTTTGAAGCTGTTTCAACAAAAATATGCGCCAGACTTAGGTCCCGAACAATACGCTCACCACACTGGGTGTGATCGGGACGGCAATTCGATGAGCGGCTCGCTGTTGTGGGCAAGGGCTGAAACCCAGAGGATGAACAATGCGCTCGAAACCGGGACAACCAATATGGTCGACGCCGAGATCAGGCTGGCACGAGAACTTCAGCAGAGAGTAAAAGAGTATGTCCGATGGCCACAGGACGAGCGATCTCCAGAAGGGGTGTCAATTCTCGACTTCGGCCCCGGAACGGTGCGAGCATTTCAGCAGAAGACCCTTCCCCTTGCAACGGAGTTGCGCGGAAAAACCGCACGTTGCGTACTGGTTGATCGCTCGAACGAGTTCCTCTCGGACATAGAGCAGTCGCCACCATCTTTCGACCTGAAGATCGAATTTATACGGGACGACATATTTTCTGGGCGACGCTTTTTTTCCGATGAGGAAACGGCTTTGGTCGTCATGTTTGGGCGGACATTTGGGAATCTTGCCGCTGCCATGAGTGATGCTCCTCCGGTTGCGGCGGTCATCGACGCGTTGCGGAGGATATCGAACAGCGCTGAGAGGTGTTGGCTTGCGATCTCCATTGGCTCGGATTTGAGGTGGGATGTTGCAAAAGCCTACTACGAAGCGCATCCAGAATTTCAGCTAAACGTATTTTATCGGATGAAGGCAGAATTACCCGTCGACGATAACTTCGATCCAGGAGTGTTTGAGTATGAGGCCGATATAAGAGGTGATGACAGCTTCATGCAGGTAATCCATACCGCGATCGTGAATAGGAATTTGTCGTTTCGACTCAAAGGAAAAAGCATCGAACTAAAAAATGGTGATCGGCTGCATTTGAAGAACTCGTTTTCTTTTTCGGAAGAGTTTTTCAGAGAATGCGCGAACCTGGCAGGGCTTGTGTCGGTTGATGTGCTTTCAGATGACGCCGGCTCAGATATTCATGTGCTGGAAAAGGCGACCTAAGAACAAATCCTCCCGCCACTGAAGAGCCAAACCCTGCATGCAATTGGCAATAACAAGCCATTCCAAAATCTGGCAACAAGTTGTTGTGCCCTTTCGGCCAAAGCGCCAGGAAGCATCAGGCGTAGCGGACCGGGCGACATTCGCCGTCGAGACGCTCTGCCCCGAACTCGATGTCCGGGCGGTGAGATCGGCAGCAGGCTCTCGCGCTCGTCAGGCGGTTAATGGGTCAAAGTCGCTGGCTGTTGTCCGATGTGCGACAAACGCCGGTTATGCGCGCCCGGCGGTTTGATCGAGTATGTTGAACTAGAAAACATTTTTCCTTTGGCACGCATATTGCTGCGAAGCATTTGAAGACGCGTTACGCCGAGGGTACCGCATGGAGATGTCGAAATGCTAGCACCAAACTATCTGCCGGGACCTATGCCCGGTCGTCCGAGAGCGGGACGCTCCAGATCCGGAAGAAGGTACAAGCCATGTTCGCCGAGGAATATCGAGCCGTGGCCGCGCAGACGCATTCGGTTGTGCTTGGGTAGTCGCGACGAACGCACGAGCAAACCCTCATCGTCGTCATAACCTCCAATCTGACGGCGCCTCAATAGGCGGCTTTTTGCTCGCGGCGATCAATGCCGTCCGTCCGGCGCGTTTTGAATTAGATATTTGCCGAATTGCTGCAGAATCTCCCCCAAAGCCCGTCGTGGAACCCGCGCGCTTGGATAACAATCGCATCCGGGCGCGAGGCCTTGGCCGATTGGTCCAGATCCTTTCAACCGCAGGAACCTAATCCATGGCTCACTTAGAAGACATCGACCAGTTTCGCCAGCGTATCGCCGAAGCACTCCCTTCGGCCAATATCCCAACCTTGTTGCTCCTGCTTTATCAGTTCACAGGACGAGAATATTGGCTTAGTCCACCGTTTATTCCTGCCAAAAGCGGCTGGGACGACAACGACTCAGGTGGTCTGGCAATCGAATTGCAGGCGGAGATTCGCGATGCAGCGCTGAGCGCCATCATGGCTTGGCGCCAAGGCGTTCCCATCGCAAGAGCAGACTTATCGGCAGAAGAGTTGATCCGCATGCTCTCCATGTCAGAGGCTGAGCCTATTCCGCCGGAATATGCTGACATGATGATCCATAAGCTCCGGAGATATTCAGGCGCGGTTCCTGATCCGGTGTGTTTGCCGGACAATTTTCGCATACTTGTTATCGGAGCCGGCATGTCTGGGATCGCAGCCGCAGTTCGGCTGCGACAACTGGGCGTTTCTTACATCCAGATCGAAAAGCAAGACCGCACAGGCGGGGTCTGGCATTCACATCGCTACCCTGGCTGCGGGGTCGACACGCCCGGACATCTATACTCCTTCACATTTGCCAGTGGCGACTGGAGCAAGTTCTTCCCGTTGCAGCAGGAAATCGATGAATACCTCAACCGGGTCGCCTGCGAGTTCGGGATTGAAAGCTCAATCCGCTACGGCACGGAATGCCTGTTTGCTCGTTATGACGAGGAAAGCCGGACTTGGCATTCTCGATTGCGCTTGCCAGACGGGCGGGAAGAAACCCTTGTAACCAATGTGGTCATTTCAGCCGTGGGCGGATTTACGACGCCGAAATGGCCAAACATTCCCGGCCTGCGTGACTTCGACGGACCGTTGGTGCACACCTCCAATTGGGACCCCGGGGTTACGCTCGACGGCAAACGCGTGGCTGTGATCGGAAACGGCGCATCGGCGATGCAGATTGTCCCGGCCATCGCCGATCGGGTGAGTGCCTTGACAATCTTCCAACGATCTCGCCAATGGGCGGCACCCTTTCCAAAATTTCTTATGTCGGTCCCCGAGTCGATGCAGTTCTTGCTCCGCGCGCTACCGCACTACGAATGGCTCTATAGGCTCCGGCTCAGTTGGATTTTTGATACCCAAGTGCACGAGTCCCTGCAGAAGGATCCGGCGTGGCCGCATCCCGATCGCTCCGTGAATGCCATGAACGACGGCCACCGCGAGACGTGTACACGATATATCGAAGAACAGCTGGCCGGGCGGCCCGACCTACTGGCCAAGGTCATTCCCCCCTACCCGCCGTTCGGCAAGCGAATGCTCCTGGACAATGGCTGGTACAGCACCCTTCTGAAGCCGCAAGTCAGTCTGGTGGACAGCGCTGCTGCACAGGTTGAAGGCAAGTCGATCCGAGCGATAAATGGCGACAGCCATGAGGCAGATGTTCTCATCGTCGCCTCCGGCTACGATATCACGCGCTTCTTGCTTCCAGTTCAGATATTCGGACGCGATGGCGTGACAGTACGTGAAGCTTGGAACGATGACGACTGTCAGGCGTATCTTGGTACCGTCGTGCCGGGTTTCCCGAACTTCTTCATGCTTTACGGCCCCAATACAGCCCTCGGTCATCGCGGGAACTTTATCTTCACCATTGAAAGCCAGCTGGATTACGTGCTGAGCGTTCTGCGCCAGATGGGAAAAAAGAAGCTCTCCGAGGTGGAATGCCGGCAAGACGTCTGTCAACGCTACAATCGAACGATCCAAGAAATGCACCAGAAGATGATCTGGAGCCATCCCGGCATGTCCACCTATTTCCGCAATGCCCGGGGGCGGATCGTAACAAACAGCCCTTGGCGCCTTATCGACTATTGGAACCTGACGAAGGAGGCAGACCTCCGTGACTACCACACGATGGGGAACGTCGGCTCACAGTCAAAGGCATCGGCTGAAGCGGTTTGAAAGGCGCTCGCCATGGGGTCGAGTTGAGATCGAGGATTAAAATCGCTCAGTGGATAAGAAAGCCTCAGGGTTGGGAAGGTGGAGGAGCAGCATGGCCGCGACCGAAACGTTTTACGATGTTATCCGTCGCCAGGGCATAACCCGGCGCAGTTTCATGAAATTCTGCAGCCTGACGGCTGCCTGCCTCGGCCTTGGCTCCGATACGGCCGCGGCGATCGCCGAGGCGCTCGAAACCAACGAGCGTGTGCCGGTAATCTGGATGCATGGGCTCGAATGCACCTGCTGCTCGGAAAGCTTCATCCGCTCGGCCCACCCGCTGGCCAAGGATGTGGTCCTGTCGATGATTTCACTCGATTACGACGATACTATCATGGCGGCGGCCGGCTACCAGGCCGAGGCGATTCTTGAAGAGACCAGGGAGAAGCACAAGGGAAAGTACATTCTCGCTGTCGAAGGCAATCCGCCGCTCAACGAAGGCGGGATGTTTTGCATCGATGGCGGGCGACCCTTCGTCGAGAAACTCAAATGGATGGCCGAAGGCGCCCTGGCTGTCATCGCCTGGGGAACCTGTGCCTCTTCGGGCTGCGTTCAGGCCGCAAAGCCCAACCCTACAAAGGCGACGCCGATCGACAAAGTGATCCGCGACAAGCCGATCATCAAAGTGCCTGGCTGTCCGCCGATCGCAGAGGTGATGACTGGTGTCGTCACCTTCATCACCACGTTCGGCAAGCTCCCCGAACTCGACCATCAGGGCCGGCCGAAGATGTTTTATTCGCAGCGCATCCACGACAAGTGCTATCGGCGCGCTCATTTCGACGCCGGCCAGTTCGTCGAGGAGTGGGACGACGAGGGCGCGCGCAAGGGCTACTGCCTTTACAAAATGGGCTGCAAAGGCCCAACCACCTACAACGCCTGCTCGACCATTCGCTGGAATGGCGGCGTCTCCTTCCCGGTCCAGTCGGGTCATGGCTGCATTGGCTGCTCGGAACAAAATTTCTGGGACGCAGGAAGCTTTTACTCCCGGCTGACGGAGGTCAGCCCGTTCGGGGTAGAAACCACTGCGGACCAGGTGGGCATGACCGCAGCTGGTGTTGTCGGTGGGGCGATTGCTGCCCACGCTGCAATCACCGCCGTCAAGCAGGTCACCGCCAAGCGCGGCAAAGCCGATCCTAAAAACGGCAATGGACAGGAAAGATCACGATGACCATCCTAACGCCAGATGGCTTCACGCTCGACAATTCCGGCAAGCGTCTTGTGGTCGATCCGGTAACCCGCATCGAAGGCCACATGCGCGTCGAGGTCAATGTCGACGAAGACAATATCATCCGCAATGCCGTTTCTACCGGCACAATGTGGCGCGGAATTGAAGTTATTCTCAAAAATCGCGACCCACGCGATGCCTGGGCTTTCACCGAACGGATCTGCGGCGTCTGCACCGGAACCCATGCGCTCACATCGGTGCGGGCGGTTGAAAATGGGCTCGGCATCACCA
This sequence comes from Rhizobium sp. NXC24, assembly GCF_002944315.1. Taxonomy (NCBI): domain Bacteria; kingdom Pseudomonadati; phylum Pseudomonadota; class Alphaproteobacteria; order Hyphomicrobiales; family Rhizobiaceae; genus Rhizobium; species Rhizobium sp. NXC24. Next base: position 109,232 of record NZ_CP024313.1, on the reverse strand, counting down.
TTCCGGAAAACGCCAATTCGATCCGCAATCTCATGCATCTGGCATTGCAGGTTCATGACCACATCGTGCATTTCTATCACCTGCATGCGCTCGACTGGGTGGATGTCATATCTGCCCTCACAGCCGATGCGAAGGCCACCTCGGCGCTTGCCCAATCGGTGTCCGATTGGCCATTGTCTTCGCCTGGTTACTTCAAAGACATCCAGACACGGCTAAGAAAGTTCATCGAATCCGGCCAGCTTGGTCCATTCAAGAACGGCTACTGGGGCAATGCATCCTATAAGCTGCCGCCGGAAGCGAACCTCATGGCGGTAGCACACTATCTCGAAGCCCTCGATTTTCAGAGGGAGATCGTCAAGATCCACACGATCTTTGGCGGTAAAAACCCGCATCCGAACTGGCTGGTCGGCGGAGTGCCCTGTCCGATCAACCTCGACGGTACGGGAGCCGTCGGCGCAATCACAATGGAACGATTGAATCTGATTTCGTCGGTGATCGACCAGCTGATCGAGTTCAACGAGAAGGTATACCTGCCTGATATCATGGCGATCGGTTCATTCTACAAGGATTGGCTCTTCGGCGGCGGGTTGTCGGGCAAGAACGTGCTTGCCTATGGCGACGTTCCGGAACACGCAAATGACTACACCGAGGCGAGCTTGAAGCTCCCGCGCGGGGCGATCATTAACGGCAATTTCAACGAAGTCCTGCCGGTCGACCACTGCGATCCAGAGCAGATCCAGGAATTCGTCAGTCATTCCTGGTACAAATATCCGGACGAGGCCAAGGGCCTGCATCCCTGGGACGGTGTCACCGTGCCTCACTACGAGCTTGGGCCGAATGCAAAGGGCACCAAGACCAACATTCAAGAGCTGGACGAAGGCGGAAAATATTCTTGGATCAAGGCGCCGCGCTGGCGCGGCCACGCAATGGAGGTCGGCCCGCTTGCCCGTTGGGTCTTAGGCTACGCCCAGGGCAAGGCAGAATTCAAGGATCCTCTCGACAAGGTCCTGAAGGACCTCGGCCTGCCGACTGCGGCGTTATTTTCGACACTAGGGCGTACCGCCGCTCGTGCGCTCGAATCCGTATGGGCGGGCCGGCAGATGCGCTATTTCCACAACAAGCTGGTCGCCAACATCAAGGCCGGCGACAGCGCCACCGCCTTCATCGACAAATGGAAGCCGGAGACCTGGCCTTGCGAGGTCAAAGGCGTCGGCTTCACCGAGGCCCCGCGCGGCGCGCTCGCTCACTGGATCAAGATCAAGGGCGGCAAGATCGACAATTATCAATGCGTGGTGCCGACCACCTGGAACGGCAGTCCGCGCGATCCGGACGGCAATATCGGAGCGTTCGAGGCCTCACTGATTGACACGCCTATGTCTGATCCGTCGCAGCCACTCGAAATCCTCCGAACTCTCCATTCCTTCGATCCGTGCCTTGCATGCTCCACCCATATCATGAGCTCGGACGGTCAGGAAATGGCCAAGGTCCAGGTCAGGTGAGGAGGACGATCATGAGCATCTCTGCTATCCCAAACGCCGATTACAAACGCGCCAGCGAGCACGAAAACGCGTACGTCTACGAGGCGCCCGTTCGCCTCTGGCATTGGATAAACGCTTTCTGCATCCTGTCGCTGGCGCTGACAGGCTATTTCATCGGCAGCCCATTGCTGACGGTACCCGGCGAGGCGAGCGTAAATTTCTTGATGGGCTATATCCGTTTTGCCCATTTCGCCGCTGGCCAGATCCTGGCCGTGGCCCTGATCCTCAGAATCTACTGGGTCTTCGTCGGCAATGTGCATGCACGGCAAATCTTCTACGTTCCCTTCTGGAGCGGACGGTTCTGGAGCGAATGGCTGCAAGAGGTGCGCTTCTACACGTTCCTCACCGGAAACGCGCTGAAATATGCCGACCACAATCCGCTGTCGCAGTTCGTCATGTTCCTGATGTTCACGCTGCCGCTGACATTCATGGTGATCACCGGATTTGCGCTCTATGGCGAGGGCGTCGGCCACGACAGTTGGGAATACAGGCTGTTCGGTTGGGTTTTCTGGGTCTCGCCGAACAGCCAGGCCGTCCATACCTTTCATCATCTGGGAATGTGGGTGATCCTGATCTTCGTGATGATCCATATCTATGTCGCGGTGCGCGAGGACATCGTCAGCCGCCACAGCACCATTTCGTCGATGATTTCGGGTGAGCGGCTGTCCAAACACAAAGAGGACTAGGATGGACGAAGCGAACTCTCGCAAACCGAACGTGCTGGTGCTCGGCATTGGCAATATCCTCTGGGCGGACGAAGGTTTTGGCGTCCGCGCTGTGGAAGCCTTCCACCAGGCCTATGCGGTGCCAACCAATGTTACCGTGCTCGACGGCGGCACCCAGGGCCTTTATCTCGTGCAGTACGTGACTGAAACCGATCATCTGATTGTCTTCGACGCCGTCGACTTCGGCCTCGCGCCCGGCACGCTGAAGATCGTCGAGAATGACGACGTGCCAAAATTCACCGGCGCCAAAAAGATGAGCCTGCACCAGACAGGCTTCCAGGAAGTTCTGAGTGCTGCCGACCTTCTAGGTCGCTATCCAGCAAGCCTCGCACTGATCGGCTGCCAACCGGTGGACCTCAATAACTGGGGCGGACCGGTGACTGAGCCCGTCAAGGCCGTAATCCCGGCCGCCGTAATGGTAGCCGCCGGCATCCTGGAGCGATGGGGCGTCGCCATCAGTTCGCGCTGCGCCGCCGCGCCCGCTCTTCTCGCCAACGACATCGATTTTGCACATTACGAGCGGCGCGCCGATCCGGGCGAATTGACCGATTGAGCAGGGTTTCTGATGCGACCGAGCCAGTTGTCGATTGCGTTCCTGTTCGCCGGCTGCCCAAAACTGCAACCTAAGGACCCGCGCGGGAACCGCTTCTGGCCTCCCGATACGTGAACCCAGGCGGATCGAGGAGCTGATTGTGTGCATAGGAATTCCGATGCAGGTGACAGGCGGCGAACTTACAGCGGAGTGCCAGCGCCACGGATCGGTGTTTGCGATTTCGATGGTGCTGGTCGGTCGGCAACCGGTTGGGACGTACGTTCTTACTCATCTAGGATCTGCGATCCGGGTGCTTGATGCCGACGAAGCACACAAGATAGACGATGCGTTGGCCGGTCTTGCTGAAGCCGTCGAAGGACGTTCATTCGAAGCGCTGTTTGCCGATCTTGTCTCCCGCGCGCCGGAATTACCGTCTCATTTGCGGGAAAACTGACAGTTCGTATTCCGTGACGGTACGCAATCTCCTCATCTTTGTCAGCCACATTGTCATGTGGACTGTCGCCAACGACAGCCGGAGACGCACGAGATCGATCCTGCGGGCTGCGGGCGGATTGCCTGCGCGCTGACTATTGCGAGGCGAAAGGGCTGCCTAGGCATCGGGGCTGCGTGTGCGTATCCGCATGAGGCCGCGGCCGGAATTTTCCTTCAGATCATACGACCCAACTTTCTCAGGAACTGGTACGCCGTTTGCAAATCCCAAGTGCGAGATTGTTACACGCTGATTTGGAGCAGATAATGCCAGCTTACCCAGTTGGCTCCCTAAACGGCCGAAACCGCCGAGCCGCAATGCTCATATCCGACATTGCGGCAACGCTTGCGGTGCAAAAGGCCAGCCAGCAGGGGCGGCTATTCGACATTTTCGAATTCGACGACGATGATAAGAATTTGATTACGCAGACGCTCGGCAAAGGCGAGGTTTGCGGGGTAGCCGCGCTGCCCTCCGGGATCCTGGCGCAATTCCAGGAGGCGGTTATGGCCGGGGTGTGGCATATGCTCTTTACCGACTCCGCCGGCGATCTGATTGCGGAATACATCGAGGTCGGCCCCATTCCTATGGCGGTGCGGCGGGCCTGCACGACAAGGCCCACTTTGGTCACACATGGACCTGCGCCGCCTGGCGCTATGAACGTCATGCCCCTGCTGACCGAGATCGGTGATCGCATCGTCCAGTATCGGGATGGCGATCCGGCGCATGCAATCATTTTGTCGTTGTTTCCGATGAGCATCGAGGATGCGAATTTCCTGCAGGCCACGCTCGGAGCCGGTCCCGTACAACTGACATCGCGCGGTTACCGCACCTGTCGCGTGGCAGCAGCAGGGCCCCGAAACGTCTGGTCCGTACAGTTTTACGACAGCATGGATAAGATCGTCCTCGACATGCTGCAGATTGTCGACATCCCATCAATCGCCATCGCCACTGAAGAGGATTTCCGCGACTCCGCGGTGCACCTGCGTAATATCGAGGAGGCTTACTTCAAATGATCAGCTTAAAGAATATCGGCACCCTTGTTTCGAATGAGGACAGGGTGAAAGGCGGCACATGCTCGACGTCTATGCGCCCGCGAAGGGTGATGAGATCCGGCAGATGCTCGCAGGAACACCGCCACAAGGATTGGCTCTCCGCCTGCGAGATCCTGGCGTCGACGTTCTTGAGGCTTGGCGATGAACGCTGACTTTCAGGAAAGGGCGACAATCGATCCCGTGCTCGGCGCTGCGGAAACGAGCTTGCTGGCATTCGGCGGGAAAACGACCGGCATCGTCGCGACGCCATGCTTCGTGATTTTGGCTACTGCATGCACGGCTCGGAATGTGCGGGCCGTCGTGACCGAATTCATCGCCGGCAATCCGAGACGACTGGCGGTGTTGATTCCTGCTTGCTGTCTTTCATGGCCTTTGAGTTTGAAACGATGCGGACGGTGTTCAAGGCCAAGCCCACATTTTTCAACATCGTTGCGCCCGCCGCTAATCCAACCGCTCGCCCCATACGCCGTGATCTGCGTTGGAAGATTTTCCGACCGCTTCGGGAGCTTGCTGCTTGACCTATCTCCCTAGCGCCAGCTCGATCCGGATCGATGTGACAGTGTCGCAAGCGATTGCCTGTTTCGTGGACGTGAGGGTCAACCGTCCGCGAGAATTGGCACGCTTGTTCATCGGCCGCCGACCCGAAGAGGCGCCCGTGCTTGCCGGACGGTTTTTTTCACTCTGTGGTTATTCGCAATCTGTGGCGGCGCGCCTTGCCATCCTGAATGCAGCCGGCCTGCCGATGCCAATCGAGGAGCGGTTGGCTGCGATAGCCGGATTGCTGGCTGAACGGATATTCGAAACATTGAGGGCGCTGATTTTGCACTGGCCATCATCAATGTCGTCACGTCTGGTGGCTGACGCGGGCCAAAATCTGCGCGGCGCCCTGGCCGCGTCGCAGGCAATCATCCACGCATCGCGGCAGAAAAAAGTGAACCATAGTGCCCTGGCTGCCAATGCGCGGCGGCTTGCCGCTGCAGCAGAGGGGCTCGGCATCGCCAAAGACGGCGGCTTGTCGCCGGATGGCACGGCTTGCGCGGCTATTTTTCGAGATATCAAGGACGACCGAACTTTTTCATGCCGGCGTCCTGATCCGCTGACTGCCGCCGATGATGCCGAAGTTATTGCCCATCTTTGCAAAGATGCCCGCTACTGCGCCTTGCCGCATCTTGCCGGTCGGATTGTCGAAACCGGGGCTTACGCGCGGCTTTGCGACACCAGCAGGTCAGACGACCCGCACCTGGCGCAACGCTTCATGGCACGCATAGGCGACGTTGGCCTTTGCTTGAAGCAACTCGCGCGTCTTGCCAAGGGCCAGAATGATCCTACCGAACTGATGGCCGGCGGTCCGGTGCCCGGCGCCGGCGGCTTTGGCGTGGTGGAATGTGGGCGTGGGAGACTTTATCATCAGGCCGATATCGACGCGAACGGGAAACTTTGCGCCTACCGCATACTGGCACCTACCGAATGGAATTTTCATCCCGCCGGTCCATTTGTCAAAACCCTTCTGTCATCGCGGATCGGTGCTCATGAATCGGCAGCCACGTCGGTTTCTCGCCTGGCAGCGCTTTTTGATCCCTGCGTCGAGTTCAAGCTTAACATTCGCGATATCGCCCATGCATGAAATGTCGTTGATGGAGAGCGTGATCGCCATCGTCTGCGAGACGGCGCAGCTAAATGGTGCGAGCGAAGTCAAATCGATCCGCCTCGATGTCGGTGTTTTGAGCCATATCAATCCGGATTCGCTCCTGTTCTGCTACGAAGCTGTGCGGCGAGGCACGATCGCCGAACATGCCGCACTCGAAATCAACCGCATCGCCGGCGAGGGCTGGTGCCTCGATTGTGGGAAGACAGTGCGCCTCGATAGGCGGTTTGGCGCCTGCCCGGACTGTGGGCGGTATCAGGTGCAGACGACGGCGGGCGATGAATTGAGGATCAAGGACATGGAGGTGATCTGATGTGCACGGTATGCGGCTGCGAGATGGCAACGTTGGAAGATGGCAAGAGCAAGACAGGCGCGCATGGCGGCGAGCATGATCATCATCGCGGTCACCAGCACGATTATGGACATCATCATGATCGACACTCCGCGGAACACGGTGCACTCCAACATCATCAGCGCATTGCCGGCGTGCATGTTCCGGGCATGAACCCGGAGCGCATCGTCCAGATCGAAAAGGATATCCTCTCCAAAAACAATGCCTATGCTGCCGAAAACCGGGCTCGGTTCGGCCGCGACAGGATCTTTGCGCTGAATTTCGTCTCAAGCCCGGGGTCGGGAAAGACCAGCTTTCTGGTGCGCGCCATTCGCGACCTCAAGGACCGGATGTCGATCAGCGTGATTGAAGGCGACCAGCAGACCTCCAACGATGCCGCACGCATCCGCAAGACCGGCGTTCCTGCAATCCAGATCAACACCGGCAAGGGCTGTCACCTCGACGCCCACACGGTCGGCCACGCGGTGGACGACCTTGCGCCCGAGCCCGGTTCGGTCCTGTTCATCGAAAATGTCGGCAATCTTGTCTGTCCCTCCGCTTTCGATCTTGGCGAAGCCCACAAGGTCGTGGTGCTTTCGGTTACTGAAGGCGAGGACAAGCCGCTCAAATATCCCGACATGTTCGCGGCCGCCGATCTGATGATTCTCAACAAGTCCGACCTCCTGCCGCATCTCGACTTCGATGTCGGGCGCTGCATCGCTAATGCGCTACGCGTCAATCCGCACCTTCGCACTCTCACGGTTTCTGCGTGCAGCGGCGAAGGCATGGAAGCGTTCTATTTCTGGCTGGAGGCTGAGACGGCCAGGATCGCGAAAGCTTCGCAGTAGTCTGACGATGGTGAGCGCCTTGGCATCCATGGCGGAAGATCGTGTCCGGCGGTTGCGAGTGTGTGTGCGCGGTGCCGTGCAAGGGGTGGGATTCCGGCCGTTCGTCTATAGGCTTGCGAGGATGATGCAGCTTACCGGCTTCGTGCTCAACGACAGCGCCGGCGTGCTGATCGAGGTCGAGGGCGTCGCTGTCGACTGCTTTGCGAAACGCGTCTGCAAGGAGGCGCCGCCGCTTGCCCGTATCGATTCCGTCGACAAGCTGGAACTGGAGCCGGCCGGCGACGAAATGTTCGAAATCCTCGAAAGCGTCGGCGGCCGCGGCGCAACGCGCATTGGCGCCGATGCTGCGACTTGCGCCGAATGTCTGCGCGAACTGAATGATCCGGACAACCGCTTTTTTGGTTATCCTTTTGTCAACTGCACTCATTGTGGCCCGCGCTTCACCATCACCCGCGCGCTCCCCTATGATCGCGGCCGGACCTCGATGGCGGCGTTCCGGATGTGCCGCGCCTGCGGCGCAGACTATGCCAACCCCGAGAGCCGGCGGTTCCATACCGAGCCCCTAGCCTGCCCGGTTTGCGGCCCACAGCTTAGCCATCCTATCGCGGAGGTCTCCGCGCGGCTCATGAATGGCCAGATTATTGCGATCAAGGGTATCGGCGGCTTCCAGCTCTTCTGCGACGCGCGCAATGATACCGCAATTGATCGTCTTCGACGACGCAAGCTGCGCGACGAGAAGCCGTTCGCGATCATGGTGCCGGACATTGAGACAGCCCGAATACTTGCTAGGCCCTCGCGGGCGCAAGAGGATTTGCTTGCCTCGACCGCCGCCCCGATTGTCCTTATCGAGGCGCGTGATCACCTTTCCAAGCTCATCGCTCCCGGCCTCAGAAGGATCGGTCTGCTGCTCGCCCATGCGCCGGTGCACCACCTGTTGTTTGCTGCGTTTGCAGTAGGAGCGGCCGGCGCTCCCGCCGCTCTGATTGCGACCAGCGCCAATCCGGAGGGTGAACCGCTCGTATCAGATAATGATGATGCCATGCATCGGCTTGCCGGGATTGCCGACCTGATCGTCACACATGACCGTGACATTGCCATTCGCGCTGACGATTCCGTCATGCAGGTGATTGACGGCGCGCCGAGCTTTTTGAGGCGCGCCCGGGGTTTTGTGCCTGAGCCGGTCGATCTTGGCGAGGACGGCCCATGCGTGATTGCCACCGGCGCGGACCTCAAAAACACCATCTGCGTGACAAGGGGCCGCGAGGCGTTCCTGTCGCAGCACATCGGCGGTCTCGACAATGTCAAAGCGATCAGTTTCCAGCGGGAAGCTCTCGAGCATCTCTGCTCTATCCTTGATGTCAGGCCCGAATTTGCCGCCTGCGATCTGCATCCGGATTTCCGTTCAGCGCGGATCGCGGAACATTTGGATCTGCCACTTCTGCCGGTGCAACATCACCTTGCTCACGTCGCTGCAGTGGCGGCGGAACATCAGGCCGGCGGTTTGGTCCTCGGACTTGCACTCGACGGCCATGGCTATGGCGTCGATGGCAGTAGTTGGGGAGGCGAAATGCTGGTCGTCGACGGTCCTCGCTGGCAGCGGCTCTCTTCGCTTCTGCCCTTGCCGGCGCCGGGCGCAGATCGAGTCGCGCGGGAGCCCTGGCGCATGGGAATTGCCGCTCTTCAGGCCGCCGGCCGCCGCGACCTTTCGGCCACGCTTTGGCCCGAACATCCTGGCGTCGCGCAACTTGATGCAATGTTTGCCCGCGGCTTGCAATCAGCCGATACGTCCAGCTTGGGGCGGCTTTTCGATGCAGTGGCGGCGATAACTGGCGTCCGCCTCGTCCAGAGCTACGAGGGGCAGGCAGCAATGGAGCTCGAAGCACTCGCCGATAATCCCCAATGTCTTGCCGGGGGCTACAGTCTCGCCGATGGCCTGCTCGATTTTCGACCCCTCATCGTCCATCTGGCGGAGCGGCGGCTTGGCCGCCGCCAGGCCGCAGACCTATTCCATGGCACGCTGATCAGCGGCCTCGCGGATTGGGCCGCCCTTGGTGCATCGCAGGCTGGCACGCGCACGATCATGCTCGGCGGCGGCTGCATCACGAACCGCATTCTGGCCGAAGGTCTATCCAGCGCCTTGCGCGACCATGGCCTTGAGCCCTACCTGCCGCGCCAGGTTCCGCCCAATGATGGGGGTATAGCTCTCGGTCAGGCCGCCTATGCACGGCACGTCATCAAACACGACTGCGCCCAGATGTGGGAGCACCGGCCATGTGCCTAGCCCTACCGGTCCAGGTGATGGAACTGCTGCCGGACAATATGGCCAAGGTAACGCTCGACGGCGTCTTGAAGGTCATATCGATTGCACTCGTCGAGGATGTCACGCCCGGTGACTATCTCATCCTCCACGTAGGCTACGCGCTTGCAAAGCTCGACACGGAAGAAGCGGAAAGGACGCTTGCCTTGATCCGCGAAGCTACCCTCGGAGGTCCGGCGTGAAATATATAGACGAATACCGCGATGCCAAGCTCGCTAAAGATATTGCTCGCCAAATAGCGGCGGCGGTAGATCCGGCGCGCAGCTATCATTTCATGGAATTCTGCGGCGGCCATACCTATGCGATTGCGCGCTATGGCCTTGAAGACCTGCTGCCGGCCAATGTGCAGATGATTCACGGACCGGGCTGTCCAGTCTGTGTGCTGCCGATCGGCCGCATCGACGCGGCGATCGCGCTTGCCATGCGCCCAGAAATCACGCTTTGCACCTATGGCGACTTGATGCGTGTGCCATGCTCAAACGGCTCGAGTCTGCTCAAGGCCAGATCGGCCGGCGCCGATATTCGCATGGTCTATTCGACACTCGATTCGCTAAGCATCGCCGAAGCCGAACCGAACAGGCAAGTCGTCTTCTTCGCTATCGGTTTCGAGACCACGACACCGCCGACGGCGCTGGCGCTGCGGTTCGCGATCGCAAAGGACCTTCCAAATTTTTCGATCTTCTCAAACCACGTGCTAACACCGGCTGCGATCCAGAGTATCCTCGAAAACTCCGATGCCCGCACGCTGGGCAATATCAAGATCGACGGATTGCTCGGCCCTGCACATGTCAGCACGGTCATTGGTACGCAGGCATTTGAAGTTCTTGCCGAAGAATTTGACACGCCGATCGTGGTGGCAGGCTTCGAGCCGCTTGATGTCATCTATTCAATCCTGATGCTGGTCCGCCAGGTCAATGACGGCATCCACAAGGTGGAGAACCAGTATATCCGCGCCGTGACCAACCTTGGCAGCGAAAAGGCGAAGCGCGAGGTCGCAAATGTCTTCGAATTGCGGGATAGCTTCGAATGGCGGGGGCTCGGCGCAATGCCCCATAGTGCGCTTGGCCTCAGGCCTAAATATGCCAAATATGACGCCGAGAAACGTTTCGACATGGTGACGCCGGCGGCGCAAGACAATCCGGCCTGCGAATGCGGTGCCATCCTGCGCGGCGTGAAGAAGCCTTCCGACTGCAAGCTGTTTGATAAGGTCTGCACGCCAGATTCGCCGATGGGCTCCTGCATGGTGTCGTCGGAAGGCGCCTGCGCCGCGCATTGGATCTACGGCCGTTTCCGCGGGCCGGGAAAGGCGGACGAAAGCAGCAGGACGACCGCATGACCATGAAAGCCAAAAGGTCGAGGCTCGACCTCAGGAACGGACGCATTGATCTCTCGCATGGGGCGGGGGGGTGCGCCACGGACCAGCTGGTCAAGGGCATCTTTCACAAGGCCTTTGACAATGACTGGCTCAGGGCTGCCAACGATCAGTCGGCATTTGCCGTTTCGGCAGGGCGCATGGTGATGACCACCGACAGCTATGTTGTCTCGCCGCTGTTCTTCCCGGGGGGCAATATTGGCTCGCTTGCGGTGCATGGGACGATTAACGACATTGCCATGGGGGGCGCATGCCCGCTCTATCTTTCGGCAGGTTTCATCATTGAAGAGGGGTTTCCGCTCGCAGAGCTTAATCGAATTGCTGACGCGATGGGAGCGGCCTCACGCGAGGCAGGTGTACCGATCATCACTGGCGATACGAAAGTGGTTGAGCGCGGCAAGGCCGACGGCGTGTTCATATCTACCTCCGGCATCGGCATCATTCAAGCTGGCCTCGACCTACGCTCCGATGCCGCACGGCCAGGCGATGCGGTGATCATCTCGGGTTCGATAGGCGATCACGGCGTCGCTGTGATGTCGAAGCGCGAGAACCTTGACTTCGATACGGACATCATATCGGATTGCGCTGCGCTGCACGGGTTAGTAGCGGCAATGGTCGAGGTCGCCGGATCGTCAATCAGGCTGATGCGAGATCCAACGCGAGGTGGACTTGCGGCGGTACTCAACGAAATCGCCAATGCCTCAAATGTCGGCCTCCGTATCGACGAGGAGGCCATTCCGATCAAACCGGAAGTAGCCGCGGCGTGCGAATTGCTCGGCCTCGACCCGCTCAACGTCGCCAACGAGGGCAAGCTCGTCGTATTAGTGGCGCCAGAGTTTGCGGATGCGCTGCTCGCCGTCATGCGCGCGCATCCGTTGGGTGCGCAGGCCGCTTTGATCGGCCATGCCGAGGCTGACGACCATTGCTTCGTCCAGATGGAGACGTCGTTTGGTGGCAGTCGTATTGTCGATTGGTTATGGGGCGAACAGTTGCCGCGAATCTGCTGAGCACGGCTGTGCATATCGCTTCACGCAAGAATGCGTGCGTGAAGCAAGCAACGAGCTTGGTGAGCAGCTTTCATGCGGACTTCCGCGGTAAACCACGTACTCCCTCCTGTGGCCATGAAGAGATCTAAGCGCTGCCACGCAAACATGATTGGTTCATAAGATCTCGCGCTAATCGCTGAATCTCGCGAGCATCTGTCGAATTTGCATATTTTCCTGACGAAGATGTTTCACCAGCAAAGCCTTGAGGCGCCGGTTTTCTTCTTCAAGCGCGATTAGCTCCTCGTCTGAGATATCGATGTGGATGCCGTTTGATTGGGCGCTGACCATGCTCGTCGTTGCGTCCGCATTATCATCGATATTCGCTTCACGTCGACGCCTTATGTTCATTGGAGACCGCCTGGAAGACCCCTCTTTCGATTGTGAAACAGAGGTGAAGACCGGGCCATTGTCCTGCTGAGACGGACGCGTTGGTTCCATTTCGAGAGAGGGCGTCGACATCCGTTTATCATCGCGGGTTTTAACGTCGTCGTTGAGGTGAGTCTCTGGTTTTGGATCCGACCATAGCTCGCTTTCTCGCTTCGGAACATCTGAGACGGTCTTAGGCTCGAACAGATGTGGTGCGTCTGCCTCCGCCTCGCGGGCCAGCGTCTTGAGGTCGGTATCCCCCCAGATAGAAGCTGGCCGGATCGTTGGCCTGCGCCGGGCCGATTTGAGCTCGACAACGAATTTTCGCTGCTGTGTTTTCATATATGTCCCATCTTAGATCGTAAGGAAGACTTACGATCAGTCAAATCGCTCAAGCATTTTTTTAAGCTGATCATTCTGCAAAAGCAGCTTTTGAGCTAATTGAATCCGCAGTTGCGTGATTTCCTCGTCCAGGCTTGTCACCTCTTCGAAAAAGCATTCCTCAGACGATGAGGATGTCTCATTTTGAGTATTGCTTGCAACAGCTGCGTTCTGCGCAGTCACGTCAATGTGAACTCTTTTCGCATGTGTTGGCTTTTTCGTCCGCGGTATGCCTGGAGCCTTATAGCGCGTACCGCTTTCAAGCGGCACCGCAGAAGCTTCAGCGCTCGGCTTCCCGACCTCCGGGGGCGACAGTTCTTGAACCTCGTCACCTTCAACCGGTGCCGCACCTTCAATTTCGACCTCACCTTCGAATTCTTTTGGATCAGTCCCTATGATCTCAATAGATCGACTTTCATCGGCCTCGGAGCCACTGGAGGGCTCTGGTGGGTTTAACGCAAGCTGCGGTACATCTTGTGTTTCGCTTTGACTTGCGTCGGTATGGACACCATGCCCGATCGAACTTTCGGGTGCGGACTGTCGCCGCGAAGTTAATCGAGCAAGGAATTTCCAGGGTAATTTCATAGTGCTTCAACCTCGACCAGTCCGTATCCATAAGGGCGCCGCAGCTTGACACCGGGCTCGGAAGGCGAGCCCGGCGAACGCATCTTCTGCCGAGAAGGATAGCTCAGGTTGATTTCGCCACCATCCCGCTGTTGATCGGCGCTCAATCTAGCCCGAGCCGCTTGCGCAGATCGGCATTTTCCCCACGCAATTTCTCTGCCAAGAGTTTACGGAGCCTCTTATTCTCTTCTTCCAGCTGAATAAGATCCGCCATCTCGTCCCTTGCCGGAGCGGCCGTCGTAACTTTTTGCACGGACTGCTGTGCCGGCCTCTTGGCTGCAGTGTTCTTTATGGGTTCCTTGACGGAGATGTCAGCGACCTGCATTTCGACAGGCTCGGACTTTGTGCTTGCGGCTTCTTCGCTACGCTTCCTGCGACCTCGCGGCGCCTTCGCAGGTTTCGCAACCTGCGTGGTACCCGCTGCCTCGGCAGCTGCTTTCGGACGTCGCGGAGCGCGCTGTTTTTTTGGCGCTGGCGTTTTCGCCGGTATATTCGTGTCTGCCATCTCAGTGATTGTGCCAGTATTGTTCTCGTCAGCCATGAGTATCTCCCTCTGTCGGCAGGAGTCCTTTTCGGCTGAGTGAAAGACAGAGTCAATATTGGTGCTTTTGTGGCTCACTTTTTGGACAGCACCTGTCAAAACTCGTGGCTAAAGGGCGAGCAGCGGCTTACGGACGATGGAATGAAAAAATGCCGAGCTTGCAAGGTCGAACCGTCTGTTCACGACGAGTTGGCGATCACACTCTGCCACGAAAGGGAGCCCCCTACCAGCTTCTGCGATCGGTCGCTTCGTTCAATGTTCGGAATTTCCTAATTCATTTGCAATAGATCACGGCTTCACTTGGCACCCAATTCTTGACAGACATGTCCAAAGCCCACCGTCATAGAAATCGCCCTTGGTTCGACCGACAAAGAGGATACGAAATGCGTGCACCATCAGGTTCTGTTCCCGGACTTTGCTCTGCCTCCGCCACCATGTTCGCTGTGGGAATGGCGTTCCTCGGCTATTGGGGAGTGTATGAGCCGGGCGGCTGGGATCGGTCCGATCTGATCGTGGTGGTCCTGGCGCTCATCGGTTTTGCGGCGCTTGGCTCAGTTCCTTGGATTGTAACGACCCCTGTCGCGGAGGAAGGCCAGGAAAAGATTGTAGCCGCCAGGCGAGCGCTGTTGCTGGGGGTCGCCTTGATCTGGTTGTCCGTTCTCGTCTCGTTTTTTTCTTGAGCCTCACCCCCGGTACGCACCAGGCTGGGCTTGCATGATCCGTGCAGTTGCCTGGCTGGATCGAGCACATCCAGTACACTACTCCCACCCGCCAACAGCTTCAGGTGGTACTGGAACCCAATAATCCACTTGCATTTGGTTGCAATTCGACGTTCGAGAACGATGGCAGTTTATTGAAATGCGGATGATTGCAATTTGACCGGACGGCGTCTCTAACGACTGTGGCCGTTCTCTGCTCAGATTATGAAATTCAGCAATTCGCAGAGAACGAGACCCGCCGCCCCGCGCAGGCCGGCCACATCTTCCCGATCGCCGAGGGCAAGGGCGATCTCGGTATCCCCGGGATTGAACATCAATTGCCCAACGCTCTCTCGAATAAGATCTAACATCAATTTTCCGCCGTGCACGATGTCCCCATGCAAAGTGATGCAGCTGGGTGCCATCAGCTGTTGAAGGTTCGCCAACCCGACGGAAATATTGGACGCATAGTCTTCAAGCAGTTCTTTTGCCCCTTCAGCGCCCGTTTCGGCGAGCCACACCAAACGGCTCGCATCCAACGAGCGAGCCTGCGGCAGGCCCCTGGCCTTTGCTTCGCCTCGTAACCATCCCAGTGTGGCGATCGTTTCCCAACATCCGCGTCGTCCGCATCTGCACATTTGCCCATTGAGTTGCACGATGGTATGGCCGATTTGGCAGTGTTTTCCTCCTGCGGCCCTATAAGGATGTCCATCGACATAGAGCGCCGCGTCCAACGACTGACCGATGTGTACGACCGCGAAATTTCTCTGTCCACGTCCCCGTCCGAACCAACGATCGCCAACAAGCAAGGCTCTAGCATCTTGGTCGACACAAGCCGGAACTCCGAAACGCTTTTCCAACTCTGCTTTTGCCGGAAAGCCATGAAGATACGGCGCAAGATCCATAGCTACGATCGAGCCCGTTTGCGGGTTGAACTCTCCGGCAACTGCCACGCCGATGCCTAAAACCTGTTGGTGAGCAGATGCGATTGACTTCTCAATGCAAGCACTGACGATCTGAAATGCATCGGCAGCAGCCGTCAGATCTTTCGCCAAATCCACGTCGTGTTGAGCATAGATCTCGCCCCCCATAGAGACCAGGCATGTGTGGACACGGTCGTGCATCAGCCGAACTGCGCAGATCGGCTTGGCCCCTTTCGAGAACCAGAGCTTGGTAGCAGGTTTTCCGCCGGTGCGATCGGGGGGTACCAGGTCGCCTTCTTCAAGAATACGCTGATTGATCAGTGGTTGGACGATGCCGCCGATGGTTGCGCGGCTGGCACCGGTGACGCGCGCAAGCTCGACCCTGCTGGACGGACCCATATCGTAGAGGGCCTGCAGCAAGCGTCCTCGATTTGCAATCCCTAGCGTCCGCGCCGCGATTAAAGGATGAGCTGGCCAGAATCCTTTACTGTCGCTCTGGTCCCCCTCGGCCGGCCCGATGAGGCGCTTGCCAGATCCGACGTGAGTGTTCGTGTTTCTCGCAATTGATGGTTTTTCCGTTCTTTTTATCATGGACTCCGTCTGATCCGACTTTCTCTTTTTATCGATACTCAATTGTCTTGCGCCACCCCGCCTGAGTGCCTCCAGCGTTGCCGAACGCTCCCGGACCCGGAGCAGGCATAGCAACCATCACACACCTGAGTTTCTCCACCGCCGTCCGAATGTTCATTTCGCAAAAGAAGAATTATCCTTCGAGGAGACAATGCATCTCCGGACAAATATTTCAAAAAAGCCCAGCGCTACAACAGAAATATCCACAAATGCAAAATATACTTTTAAATATATTTTAGCCATACTGTTGATTTGACCTCCTAAAACATTAGAACTCTCCAGAAAATCGACAAACATCGACGCAACCATCGCCGGAGGAATAAATGAACGGATTTGCCAGCAATAATCTGGACCTCTGTGAGTCCGGAGGGCACTGGCGAGAAAGGGACCTCGCTCTCCTTGGTGGGGAGCCCACCGTTCCTGCCGGGCGGATTACGCCTTGGCCAGCCACACAGACGGAGCATTTGGATGCACTCCGCGAAGTTGTAGACAGTGGAAGGTATCATCGGGTCAATCACCCGGTCGTGGCCGATTTGGAGCAGGATCTCGCTACTTGGACAGGGAAGTGGAAGGTACGCGCGGTCGGCAGCGGTACGGCGGCAATCCATATCGAACTTGATTATTTTAAAGGCCGAGGCGAGCACGTGGTTACTGCGGCGCTAAATTGGCCGGGCGCGGTGGGGCCAATTGCGATTAGTGGCCTTCAGCCAGACTTTGTTGATGTCGACATGAACCTCGCCGGGATCGATCAAGACGCGGCAGCCGATCGGTTCGGACCTGGCGTCGGAGCGGTTCTCATTACCCACCTCTTCGGGAACAACATTCGTGTTCCTCATGCAAGATCTGCCGCGCGCGCTCAAGGGATTGCCGTGATTGATGACGTCTGCCAATCGATCGGCGCCATAAAAGCGATCGCAAATGGGGCATACATTGACACAGACGCGCTCGCTTTGTCCGGCAACGGCGCCAAGCATCTTGGAGCCGGCGAGCTCGGATTCGTGATCACGGAGGACAAAGATCTAATTGAACATGTGGACTGCGTTTCACTGACGAGTTCATCTCGAAACGGAGATCGGACTTTTTCGCCGTCATCAGCAGGATATAACTACCGTCCGAACGTCTTCTCCTCGTCCATAGCAAAAATGCGACTGGGTAACCTCGAGACACAACTTCAGATTCGAAGGAATAATGGGAAAATTCTATGGGAGATGATCCGAGATCTCTCCGGTATATTTCCACTCTTCGACCCATCTGACTGCAATCAGTCCATGCTCAGCTTCCCACTTCGCGTCGAACCGGAAGCTCTCGGTTTTGGTCCGGGTCCGACTGCAAGGGATGCCATCGTCAAACTGCTGCAGGCGGAGGGCGTGCCCGTTTTGATCTGGCTCAGGAAGCCGGTGTTCGAATATCTGCCGAATATTGCCAAGGATTGGAAAGCCGCCGATTTTCCTAATACGGTAAAGCTCTTGGATACGATGTTTTGCGTATCGGAGATCGCGCCACCCAATGAAGCCGGGGTAATGGAACTTTACGCAGAAGCGTTTCATCGGGTCTGGACGGCACTTTCCAAGTTTGGCCCAAAAATTTCCAATATCACGACAACCATCTAAACAGCACCTCAACGCCTGCTCTCTTGCAACGTCGTTTTCCAACGACAATGGAGTGATCCATGACCTCGTACAAAACACCAAAACTTCTGATTTTCGACTGTGATGGAGTCCTAATCGACAGCGAAATCATTGCGACAGCGGTTCATATCGAAGTGTTGGCAGCGCACGGATATAAGATAGCTGCCGAGACTTACAATCGTCGCTTCACGGGCATGACTGATCGGCAAACCTATTCAATCATCGAAGCTGAGTCTGGCTTGCGCTTGCCTGAGGGGCATCATGAATATGTTACGGCAGAAATCGGCAGACGGTATGCCAGCGATCTCAAAGCCATCTCAGGCGTCAATCAAGTTCTGGACGCCATTAATGTGGCGCGTTGCGTGGCATCGAGCAGCAATCTGAAGGAGCTACATTTTGCGCTCAAGCTAACAGACCTCTATGATTATTTTTCGCCAAATGTATTCAGTGCTTCCCAGGTCTCACGTGGCAAGCCCGCCCCCGATCTTTTTCTTTTCGCGTCTGAGAGAATGAACGCGTCGCCGGACAATTGCTTGGTCATCGAAGATAGCGTTGCCGGGGTCCAGGCGGCGGTGGCGGCTAAAATGCGGGTAATTGGTTTCGTCGGTGGTTCTCATTGTCCTTTCGGACATGCAGAAAAATTGCTGGAAGCAGGCGCCATAAGAACATTCAGCCAGATGACGGCGTTACCAGAAATTCTGTCAAGTTGATGCTTGGGCGATGGTCCGCCTGCAGGCTCAAGCCGTAGCTGGCGAACCAAAGGCGCAAAATGCTTTCGCGCTGGAGGGTTTCGCAGCTGAGGACCCCTTTTGTGTTGCGGCTACTAATCAGCCTCAGACTTGTCCCGCTGCAAGGCTCTTTAAGAAGAGCTTCAATCTAAAGCACCCGACACCCGGCAAAAAGGAAAAGACGATGGCTGAGAAGCAAACACACGTTCAAGCTCCGATAGTGATTGAGTATCTGGAGAATTGTCGCGATCTGGTTCCGGTTTGTGCAAGCTGGTCCTTCGGGCAATGGGGTTGTCAGGCCAACGGCTCATTCGAGCTGACACAACGTGAGTTCCAAGCGTCCTCAAGACGTTCTCTGCCGCTGACTTTGGTTGCTAGCGAAGACAGAAGACCCACAGGGATGATCAGCCTTTCCAATTGTGATTTTAAAGGAAGGCCTGATCTTTCGCCCTGGCTGAAGTCGCTGTACGTCCATCCATTCCACCGCAATAAGGGTACAGCTTCATTGCTGGTCAAGAGGCTGGAACACGAAGCTTTGCGTCTCGGCTACGAAAGGCTTTATCTTACCACGGAGAGCGCAAAGCTCCTCTACACGAAGAACGGCTGGTCGGAAATGGACCACGTGCAGACACCTTATGGTGATGCGACTTTAATGACAAAGATTTTGCTGCGCGCACGTATGGCCTAGGTTAGACGAGCCAAGGTGCGCCTATGTTGGTCTGCGGGTACTCAAACCTCCTGCGGGACTCAACTGATCTGTCCGTGTGAACATATCGGAGAGTGCCATGAATCGTGCTTCGGACCATTAGATCATGGCAGGCGTGACCTCAGCCAGACCGTCGTCTATAGTGGACTTCAAAAATCACGTCCCCACGAATCCTTAAGTAGCCCAAAGCGTTGCGGCGTTTGAATGCCAAGCGCCATGCGGTCTTCAAATTGCATCGACAGAGGAAACTGAAAAATGTGGCTTTGCGAGAATGCTCTCCAATGTCGTGGAATAGCCGTTCCAACTTCCGCTGGTGAACAGGTCCCCGCAAAGGCTGACGCTGCCTACAATGCGGTTCTGCAATTGCTTTACAGCTATGCGCGCGTGCCGGTGCAACATCTTAGTGATCAGGAGCTTGCCTGCGAACTGGACCTTGGTCGGACACCGATACGCGAAGCACTGATCCGACTTGCCGCGGAGGGCAAGATCCTTTCGATCCCTCAGAAAGGCTATTTCACCAGGCCGCTCGTGGAGGGAGCATTGTTGGACTTGTATGGTATCGCACGTCAAACCCTCACCTACGCGCTCTGGCGTATGCGGCCGCAGGTGCGGAAAACTGACGGCGAACGTGACAACCCGCCCCGCGACCAGCTCGCGATACATGCGGAAACCGTCTTTGCCCAAATTGCCCAGCTGTCGGCAAACTGCGAAATCTGCCGAATTGTCGACAAATTCTGTTTTTGCTCACATCCTGTCCGGATGGAAATAATTAACTCGGACCTTGGCCCTTCCTACGAACAAAGCCTTGCGAGGCTGATCGACGCGATGCCGTTATTAAGCAAGGCGACGGGCACGTTGGAATCAGCATTGATGAGTCACCTTGATCTCGAACAGAGCGCGCTCCCACGCGTCGTACAAGAGGTAAACAGGCAGCGCTCGACAAGTTTTCCTCGGCTGGTGAGAAGTTTGTGAATACGCCAGCGTGATCACTGTCGAGTAGCTCAGCCTATGGCCAAGCGCAGTTGCTTAGCCGCTCAGGAGGGACAATCCACCTTCGCGAGCGCTTCCTGTAATGAAGTCGCGCCGAGACAGACGAGCGCCCGGTTTAGGTGTGATCGGATTTCAGCTTCGCTCTTACCCTCTAGTAGTGCAATCTCGGACACGCTCCAACCGAGCGATATCCAGCGAAGACACGAACGTTCAATGGGCGAGAGCTTCCAGATCGTCATGAACACTCGGCAGATTGACTGGTCCGCGTCAACGAATCCTGTCTCAGCTCGAACGGCTCACCAGATGTCAAGCTGCGCTCCTCTTAAAAAAAGGGGGCCGCCGTTGGACAGGTCCGCACGGCAACCCCAGCGCCCTGGGAGGCAAGAATTGCAATTGGTTCTCATACGCATCAGTCGCGAATTGCGGCTCCTGTTAGCGGATCGAACCAATGCAGCTTTTCCAAGTCGACTGTCAGCGGAAGCCGCTGGTTAGTTAAAGGCGTTGACGCCGGCGGGATGCGCGCCACCAGACGGCTCTTGCCTCTTTTCCTTAAAGCTTCCGAATCTGCTGCCTCTGCCTCGCTCACCTTGACGGGCAGCGAGGCAATATCGAAGAAGACGAAGGTATCGGCGCCGAGCGCCTCGACAACGGCAATTGGCTCATTGAATAGCGTCTCGGATTCGGGACACACCATAAATATCTCGGGCCGCAGTCCGACAATGACCTGGCGTCCGACATAGTTAGAAAGCGCAAGCCGCGCGAAAACTGGAAAGGTGATATCGGTTCCTGAGATGATGCCGTGCAAGCTTCCCCCCTCCTCCCGCAGGTTAACCCGGAGGAAATTCATCGCCGGCGAACCGATGAAGCCGGCAACGAAGAGATTGGCCGGCCGATCGTAAAGCCGCTGCGGCGTGTCGATCTGCTGCAGGTTGCTTTCCCCGGCATTGGCCACCGGCTTCAGCACGGCAACACGATCCCCCATCGTCATCGCCTCGACCTGGTCGTGGGTGACGTAGAGCGTGGTAACGCCAAGGCGCTGGTTCGGGAGCTTGAGCTCGGCACGCATCTGGACACGCAGCTTGGCATCGAGATTGGAAAGCGGCTCGTCCATCAGGAAGGCCATCGGGTGGCGGACGATCGCCCGGCCCATCGCGACGCGCTGGCGCTGACCGCCGGAGAGCGCACCCGGCTTGCGATGCAGGTATTTGGTCAGATCGAGCATCTCGGCTGCATCGCGCACAAGCTTCTCGATCTTGTCCTTCGGCATTTTGCGCTGCTGCAGTCCGAAGGCCATGTTCTCGTAGACCGTCATGTGCGGGTAGAGCGCATAGTTCTGGAACACCATGGCGATGTCGCGGTCCTGCGGCTCGGTGTTGGTGACATCCTGATCGTCCATGAGCAGCCGGCCGCTGTTGAGCAACTCGAGCCCGGCCGCCATCCTCAAAAGGGTGGACTTGCCGCAGCCCGACGGTCCGACCAGCACGACGAACTCGCCGTCGGCGACCGTGAAGCTCACATTGGCGACGGCGACGGTTCCGTCCGGGTAGGTTTTTCCAATCCCGTCAAAGGTCATGGACGCCATATAATTCTTCTCCCAGTTCAAGAGGCGAGGCAGCCTATCCATTGGGATGAATGCCTCGCGGGATTCGTGACGGCATCAGCCAACGGTAACGGCCTTGCCGCTGGCGACGGACTCCTCGATCGCCGCCAGAACCTTTGTGTTGGCAAGTCCGTCATTTGCGTCGGCAAGCAGGGGCACGTCGCGCACCACGCTGTCGACGAAGCGGGCGATGGATTCCTGCACGAAGCCGCCGATGCGGGTGGCGCCTGTCGGCGTCATGCCGATGTAGTCGTTGAACCGCATGCCCCCATCGACGATACGGCGAAGGCCGCCGCTATGGGTGGGATCGGCCTGGATCTGACCCTTTTCGCCGACAAATTCGATTTTGAAATCGACGAGCGACGGGTTGTCGCGCGACAGGATCCAGCTGTTTTCCATGGTCACCACCGTGCCCTTGGAAAATTCGAGGATCGAGGCGTGGAAATCCTTGGTGTCGACGCCGCCGGCGGCAAGCGTGCCGGACCGGGCAACGGCATAGACGCGGGTCACCTCGTCTTCGAGAATGAAACGCAGGACGTCGACCAGATGGCTGCCCAGGAACCAGAGCGCCGACGACTTCGCAGCCCAGCTCAGCATCTCGAAGGGAACGAAGGTCGTGTTCGAGAGCCGCGCCGTGCCATGCTTGGCAAGCCCGATCTGGCCGTCCTGGATCATATCGCGGATCTGCGCCAGGATCGGGTTCACCCGATTGTGGAAGTCGATCATCAGCTTGCCCTTCGACTTTGCGGCAGCCTCGGCGATCTCTTCTGCTTCCTTGACGGTCGTCGCCAGCGGCTTTTCGCTCAAGACGTGTTTGTCGGCTTTGAGCGCCGCGAGGATGATCGGTGTATGCGTGAAGTCGGGGGTGGCCACCGACACGGCGTCGATGCGGTCGCTGGCGATCAGCTTATTATAGTCGGTGAACGCTTCCGCCGCGCCGAAGCTTTCCTTCATCTTGAGCGCCCTGCCCTCGTCCAGATCGCAGACGCCGACAAGTTCGGTCTCCGGCAGGACGTTGAAGGTACGGGCGTGATTATTGCCCCAGAGGCCGGCGCCGATAACGCCAATACGAAGTTTGCTCATTATTTTTTACTCCATTCAGACTTTAGAAAAGCTCAGCCTTTGACCGACCCGAAGGTCAGACCCCGGACGACGTAGCGGTCGAAGACCAAGAAGATGATCATCGGCGGGATCATCGCGAGCACGGCGGCCGCGGCGATGTAGTTCCAGGTGACGCCGCTGGTTGCGAAATATCCGAGCGTCCCGATCGGAAGAGTGGCGGTCGAGCGCGAACTCAGCACCAGCGGGAAGGCCGCGTTGTTCCAGGCGAAGACGAAGGCGAACATCGAGGTGACGATGATGCCGGGGCGGACGATCGGCAGCGTGATGCGCCACATGATCGTGTCCCAGCGGGCGCCGTCGACACGGGCAGCCTCTTCCAGCTCCGCCGGCACCTCGTCGATAAAGCTCTTCATCAGCCAGACCGAGAACGGGATCGTCAGCGTCTGCAACACCAGCACCATCGAAAGGTAGGAGCCTTGCAGGCCGACCCGCGTGATCAGCACGAAATACGGGATCAGGAAGGCGATCGGCGGCGCCATCAGCAGCCCGAGATACCACAGCATGATGTTCTTCTTGCCGCGCATCTTGAAGCGGGAGAGCGCGTAAGCGGCCGGCACCGAGAACGGCAGATTGAGTAGCACCGCGCCGATCGCGACGATCAGCGAGTTCACAAGTTGCGGTGCATTGGTGCCGGGATCGACGAGGATATGCCGGAAGGCATCGAACGTGGGCTCGAAGGTGAGCTGCGGCGGCATCGCAAACGCGGTTTCGGCCGGACGGATGGCAAGCGCCAGGAACCAGAGGATCGGACCGATGAAGACGGCCAGGAACAACAGGCCCGCGGCATAGGTGAGCGCCGTGTAGAAAGTCGTGCGGCTGTTCATATCACCACTCCTCATTCCGGAAGGCGAAGAAGACGTAGAGGGCGACGATGATGTTGACGATCAGCACAGCGATCCAGGTCTGAGCGCTGACGAGCCCGACATTGAAATTGACGAGGCCTTGCTCGTAGAGCGAATAGCCGAGCGTGCGGGTGGAGGTCCCCGGCCCCCCACGGGTCAGCACCAGCACGGTGTCGAAGGTGTTGAAGATCTGCATGAAGCGCAGCATCACGATAATGATGGCGGTGCGCCGAATGAGCGGCAGCTTGATGCGCATCAGGATCGTCCAGGCCGATGCGCGATCGAGCCTGGCGGCCTCGATGATCTCGTCGGGAACGGCAAGCAGACTCGCATAGAGGACAATCGCGAAAAAGGGTGTCCACTGCCAGATATCGACGAAGAGGATGGCGGCAAGCGCCGTCGATGGCGAGCCGAGAATGCCCTCTGCCGGCAGCGGCAGCGAGAGCGACCGCAGAACCCAGGTTACAAGGCCGCCGCCCGGGTCGTAGAGGTAGCGGAAGAGGAAGCCAACGACGATCGGCGCGATCGTGGTTGGCAGAATCAGGAGCGCGCGTACGACATTCATGCCGGGCAGCGATTTGAGGAGGACAAGCGCGATCGCCAGACCGAGCGAGAACTCAATCGCCGCGCCTAGGATCGACAGGATCAGCGTGTTGGTCAGGGCCGCGCGGAAATCGAAGGCGTTGAGCGCCTGGACGTAATTGTCAAAGCCGACGAAGGCCAAGGGCTGCGGACCGACCTGCAGGTTCCAGAAATAGAAGCTCGACTTCAGGGCAAAGAGCAACGGATAGGCGATCAGCGCCAAGAGCATGATCACTGAAGGTGCGATCAGGAAGTAGGGCAGGTTTTGCCGTAAGAAGCCGCGCCGGACGGGCGCAAGCGCCTGCGGCGAGCGAAGGGTGATAGCGTGCATTGTCGAAGTCCAGTTCTTCTTCACTCGTTTCAGCCGGCGCGAACGTCTGCACGCGCCGGCCCCGAGGAGAATTCTATTACGCCTTGCCGAGCTTGCCGATCAGAGCCTTGGCGCCGTCGAGCGTGTCGGCGTAGCTTTCCTTCTGGTAGGGGATCATCAGATTGCCCTTGAGGATGCTTTCGAACAGGCTGTTGGTGCGCTCGAGCGCCGTCTTCGGATCTTCGCTGCCGGTCAGGAGCTGGTTGAGCGTCAGGCCGAGCACGCTTTCGACGGCGGTGTAACCGGGAACAGGCGGACGCGTGATCTTGCCGTTGCCCTGCTTCATCATGTCATATTGGACATCGAGATAGGGATAGATCGCCTTGACGTCGGCGTCTTCATAGAGCGACTTGCGGGCAAAATCCGAGAACTGGAAATTTAGATCCGGCCACTGCGCCATCTTCTTCTGGGTCGCCTTCGAGGTCGCCCATTTGATGAAGGCATAACCGTTGTCCTGCCGGTCGGAACTGGACGGCACGCCAAGGCTCCAGCCGCCGAGGCTGATTGTCTGGGCTACGCCCTTGGCCTTCGGCAGTGCCGCGGTCGCGTATTTGTCCATGACATCGGACTTCTTGCCGGTCATATAGCCGGAATTTTTGACCAGGTAGAAGTACGGCGTCCACCAGTAGAACATGCCGATATCGCCCTTGGCGAAGCGGGTGCCGGCATCGAACCAGACATAATTGATCGCTTCGGGCGGCGAGAGCTTGTAAAGCTGCCGGTAGACGTCGACCGATTTCGCCCAGGCGGGACCGGTGATCTGCGGCGAGAAGTCCCAGGGCGCGCCGGGGAAGGATTTGAACCAATTCGCGCCGTGGCTGGCCGACAGCTGGGTGAACATATGGGTGATCGGGGAGGGTTGCGACCCGCAGATCACCGTCGGGAAGAGCGGCTTGCCCCCGAAGAACTTCCCTTCAAGCGACTTCAGCGTCTCGATGTACTTCGTCCATGTCCAGTCTTCAGAGGCCTTGGTCGGCGGCGCGGCGATGCCGAAACTGTCGAAGATGTCCTTGCGGTACATCACGCCTTGCGCATAGGCCGCGACCGGCAGGGTGGCGATCTGTCCCCGCCACATGTTCGACGAATAGAGGACCTCGGGGATGAAGTCGGCAAGATTGATGTCGCTGTCCTTTGCGATGTAGTCGTTGAGGGAAATGATCCAGCCGTTGTCGAGATACTGCCCGAGCCACATCTGGTCGACGGCGATGACGTCCGCGTCCGACGTCTTGGCGACGAACGCCGAGACAAGGCGGGTCTGCAGCGCGTCATAGGAAAGGCTTTCGAGCTCCACCTTGATGCCGGTTTCCTTTTCGAACTCCGGGATCATCGCTTTCATCGAAAAGAAGAATGGATCTTCGACCGACAGAACGCGTACGGTCTTCGCGTCTTGGGCAGACGCGCGCCGTGGCGCGACAAGCGCACCCGCGCTTGATGCCAAGAGAGCTGCGACAGATGCTGACTTCAGCATGTTCCGGCGCGACATATTAACAATATCGAATGTCATCTGTGCCTCCTCAGTTGTTCTTAAATCCAACCGATCCGGGAAGCCTTCTCGGCACCGAGCTCGATTTCGATTGTACCCCTCATCTGCCGTTTTCAGCAGTTTGTTTGTACTTCGCACAAACTTACGATACTGTCAACATGATGCGATCGGAAGTACCCGTGACTAGCAGCTGACCCATGTGGTTGGCGGCAAGCCTTTAAGCGCCGTCTGGTCGAGCAAGCGCTCACAAGCTAGAAAGACGGGACTGGCAAATCGGAGATGCAAGGTGAAGTTCGAGAATCAGCCATCCTATTCGCTGGGGCAGCGCGGTCCTTCCAACAAGGACACGCTTGCTGGGGAAAGTGGCAATGTAAAGCTCGTTTCACAGTCGACCCTCGGCGAGATCAACCGCGGTCGGGTGCTGCAGGCGTTGTACGACAACGGTCCCAAAAGTCGCGCGGAACTTGCCCGTCTGGCGGGCGTCAATCGCACGACGATCACAGGCATCGTCCAGCCGATGATCGAGGAGGGCCTGCTCGTCGAAGGCGACGCAGTGCCATCAGACTTCAAGGGCGGCAAGCCAGCGCGTCCGATTTATTTCAATCCTGAAGCACCAATGCTCGGCGCCGTGCTTCTCTTGCCCGGCAACATCCAGACATGCCTCGTGACGCTCAGCGGCGATATCAAAGCTCTCACCAAGGCGCAATTCGATCCGCGTGGCGACAGGGATGCGTTCCTGGCGATCATCAAGGACGCCTTGTCCGCGACGCTTTCCCAAGCCCACCAGGCACCTTTCGGGATCGGCATCGCCTCGGGCGGCATGATCGACAGCGATAACGGGGTGATCCTCACAGTCAATCTTGCGCCCGTTCTGACGGGCCTCCACTTGGTCGATATCCTGCAGACCCATTTCTCATTGCCTGTTGTCATCGACCATCATCCGCGCGCGCTTCTCGTTGGCGACCGGTGGTTCGGGCCGGGACGAGGCCAGCAAAACTTCGCGGCGATCTATACCGGTGAGGTATTGGGCGGCGCTTTCTACATCGACGGACGGGTCTACCGGGGCCTTGCCGGCTCCGGCGGCGAACTGGGCCATACCGTGGTGCAGATCGATGGGGAACTCTGCAATTGCGGTAAGCACGGATGCTGGGAAACAGTCGCCGCCCTACCCTGGCTGCGGCGTGAAGCGGCCCGACTTGGCTTCGCAAACCCTGAAAGCGTCACCTGTGCTCGCCTCATCAAAGAGGCAGCAGAAGGCTCCGAAGCTGCGAACGGCCTGCTGGACCGCTATACCCGAAACGTCGCGTTCGGGATTCTCAACCTGCAGCAGACCCTGTCGCTCAACTCCTATGTCCTGCATGGGGACATTGCAGGCGGCGGCGCAGACGCCGGCGAACGCGTCAGGCAACATGTCGAACGGTTGGTCAAGAAGCGACCGAACCAGGAGATTTCGATCACGCTGAATGGCATCGGAGAAGGCCATACCGCATTGCGAGGCGCCGCTGGCTTGGTCTTGTCCAGCCACCTGAAGCTGGTCATCTAGGCAGCATACGATCCCGACGGCGAAACGGCCAGCGACGCGGCTGAGCCATTGTGGTTTTAATTGTCGGGAGGTCACAAAGTATCGATCTCGCCGGACGGGCCGCTCGCGCTTTGTCTGCGAGCATGTCTTTCTCCAGCACAATCTTAGATACCCAATGAAAGTTTCGTAAGACTATCGATACGGGCGTAAGGGCCAATTATGGTCTGGTATTGCTTCAAGTAGCGGCCTGCTTGATCGGATTGCTATCCCCGCCGCTCTTAGTTCGATTTGGGGGACGGCAACATGCAGGGGCGGCCATCTATAGATAGCAGAACGTCAATTGCGCGCGCGCATGAACGCCGATAGACGACGACTCCGAATTTGCCGTGCTCTTGGATAATGTATCGAAATTGAGATCGACATGAAGGAGATGCGTCTGCGCTACGCGAAGCTGCCCGGCAAGCGAACTCATTCACACCTTGCTCGTTTCAGGATCAACCGTCGCCAAGGTCGACCAGACAGACAAGGAACCAGCCATCGATTAAATGGCCGCGATCTGGATTGGACTTGAAAGCGCAAGTCCAGCCTTAGCCAAGCGGAGCATCCAAATCATTGGACGAGAGCCCGCCGAGCGGTTCGCCCCGGGTGAGCGTTCGGTTCGGCTTTCAAAGGAGCCGCCATGCCGGCTTCGAGGCAAGCGGCCATGAATGCCTCTCGTGCAACGATGGCGGCTACGCCGCCATTGAGGGCACCGCGACAGGTCTTGATGGCACGCTGATGGCGTTCGCCATAACGCAATGGCCACTCGTTTTCGAGAAAATCCAAAGCGTCGTATACGCCCGCAAACGTCCGCTCAAGACCACACTGAAGTCGGATAGTGACCAAACGAGTCCAGGAAACATCGGTCATCGGCATCCTATTTTCCTTCCAATGTCACCTGTGGTCATTCAACAAATATTGGAATAACTTTCGAGCGTTCAAGAGTCGCGACGACGCGAAGTCGCCTTGATCGAGCCAGAAGGGGCGACCGCTCAAGCCAGCGCGGGTGGCAAACGTCGCCTGTTACGATGCGATATCATGAAGTCTTGCCACCGCCGCCACCAATAATCGCAAAGCCTTTTCTCTGATCGTGCGTGTCTCTGATCGTGCGTGGTGCGGCCAATCAAGCCGCTCTCTTGTGAAGATCGCACCTGCTGACGATCGTAGAACGGGAGAGTCGCCATCGCTGCGATGATGAGGATGGCACAAGTTTTTGACCAAGTAAGCCCTTGCCAGCCGCGCGCCTCCCGAACAGACCGCTTCAAAAAAGCGGTTATTGCCGAGGCTGCGACCGGTCAGTTTCCTTGGCTGGGCAATGAAGCGCAATCACCTCCCACGGCTCCTTCGTCAACAAGTCTTTAGTGGCCTAATAGATCGTAGGATAGTGCTCGTCTTCCTCCTAATTAAGGGCGGAGTGTACGACAGTCATAGGACGTTGTTGGAGTGGCCAGCCTTATACTGCCTTGAGGTCCGCCAAAAATTTCTCAAATGCATTGTTGATCGGCTTGGCGATCTCAGCAACCGCCTTGCTCGCCAACGCCCGAAATTCCTTGGCATCCTCGATGCTGGTGTCTACGCGCTTGTGCAGGAATGCCGATTGGAGTTCGAACACTTGTGACGGCGAATTCGCGCCGAGCAACGCTTGCAAATACGAGAAACCGGCCACCGCATTAGCATGCAATGCAGCGACAGACTTAAGCGACAATTCGTAGCCTGCCAGCGTTGCGGTTTCGAAGATCGGAGTGAGGATTTTTTGTGCCTCTTCAGCGCTCGACGCGAATTTAAAGAAAGCTTCAGTCAACTGCTTGTTCCCCTTTTCTACGGATGCCCCGATTTGATCGGCCACCTTCAGAGGCGATGATGCTGAATTTTCGATTGTTTCAAAGGACCTTTCTGAAGCCTTGGTGGTCATAGCGCTTTCCTTCTCACCTTGTTTGTTAATGTCGCTAGGCACGGCGATATTGTTGAAACAATTTAACCTGAGAGTATCGCCTAGCAGTTTGTACATGCACGAATGCGGAACTCAGTTTGACGGCCGTTTTTCAGACTCCGGATCTGAGAGATCCGAATTGGCTCCGTTACCGCCTGGTTTAGGAAGCCGGCCCATACGACGAGTACGTGCAAACTCGATGCCAACTATGCACACGCTTTCAAAAAGGGTGTTTCCGAGTATTGTTCTACGGCTTACGCGGAAATCTTCAGACTGCAACGCGTCTGCTATGTCGCTTATTGTCTGACTCAAGACATTTTTGAACGCCAGACAGAGCGACCATCGGAGTGATCGCTCTGACGTAGACCCATTTTTTGCTTGGCACGAAACTTGTGTGTTTATCGCAGACCACCGGGAGCAAGCCGCCGCAAGGGCACTGATGCTGGTCTCGGCTGGTCGTCACAAAAATTGAGGTCAACGACATAGCGCACAGAACGAACCCGGACGATTGATCCTGTGGGTGTCAAAGGGTTCTGGCGAACACTGCATCGATAACCTGCCAAAAACCCAGCATGCGGCCAGAACGTCGAGGTTGGCGAAAAATATCCGTAGGGATGCAATCAACGGAGTTAAGGATGAATAGATATTTTTGCGAATTGCTAGGAACCTTTGCGCTCATTTTCTTCGGCTGCGGCACACTCCTCTTTATGCGTTCGGAGGTGGGGCCTCTCGGTGTCGCGCTTGCCTTCGGGATGACAGTGGTAGCGATGGCCTACGCGATTGGCCCAGTATCAGGGGCTCATCTCAATCCCGCCGTCAGCCTCGGTTTTCTTGTTGCGCGACGGTTTGGACTGTGGGACTTCGTCGCGTATGTCTTGGCTCAAAGTGCGGGGGCTATAGCGGCCGCAGGAGCGCTCTATGTCATAGCCATGGACAAAGTCGGCGGCTACGACATTGCCGTAGAAGGTTTCGCTCAAAACGGCTGGGGAGCCTATGGGGTAAGATCTGCGTTCCTGTTCGAGTTCATCTCCACGTTCCTGTTTGTGACGGTATTTCTCAAAAGCACCGCCGAGGACGGGGCGGGCACTGTCGCAGGTTTTGCAATTGGTCTTACCTTAGTTGCAATCCATCTGGCCGGCATTACGGTTTCGGGTGCTTCTGTAAACCCTGCCCGGGCGCTCGGCCCGGCGCTCTTTGCAGGGGAGACGGCGCGCTCGCAGCTCTGGCTTTATATAGTTGCACCAATGCTCGGTGCTGTTGCGGCGGGCCTTCTGCAACTCACTGAAGTTCTCGCGTTTCGACCAATAAGCAATGCGCTGAAGCGCAATGGCACTACTCTTGCTGGGCGAAGTAGAGCTGATGCAGCTCGCCACTTCCGGTCGCGCCCTTGATCCAGATTTCGACGGATTTCACATTTCCTTGACGGTGCACCGCCCCGCCCCGAGCCAATGGGGCTACATATCACGTGATTTCATTTTCCACCGTGCATTATCACCTAAGCGGTTCCAGTTTCATCTTTTAGGTCGCGTTGATCTTCTTTCGCGACTGGAAAATCGGACGGCGGCCAGATTTGGAAAAACTTGGGTCCGTATTCAGAGCCCGACGGCCTAAAATAGACGTCTGATCGATATTGCGGCTGATGCTTCTCCAGGGATGCTCTGTGAGCGGTTTCAACGCCAGCACTTCGGATTCACTTGTGAACACTCTCTGCTCGGCATTATGAGCTCTGCTCATGGATCCATGAAGGAATGCCATTTCAGTTTTGGTTTGCCTCATGATATTGGCCGCTGGGGACAACGAATATCGCCTCGCCCGAGTCCATAGAACGGAGAGCATCAGCCGTGCGCGAAAGCCATCGCGCAGCACTTGTGCTGTAGTACAACCATTGATTGTTGGTAGCGATACGATAATAATCTTAGGCCGTAAACCCTCCGGCCAACGTCAAAAGAAGAGGTCTTTGAATGCGCGCAGACGTCCAGTGGAAATTGTGCTGGGAAAATGAGTTGCAACTCTCCGATCATGTTAATCTCGCCGAGTTCTTTCGGAAGACATACGGGCCGACTGGAGCGTTTAATGCAAAGCCGTTCCAAGGCAGTCAAAGCTGGGCCGGCGCAAGACCTGAGCTTCGTGCGATCGCGTATGACTCGATCGGCGTTGCGGCCCATCTGGGTTTGCTGCGCCGTTTCATCAAAGTTGATGGGGTAGATCTTTTGGTGGCTGAGCTAGGTCTGTATGGAGTGCGTCCGGATCTTGAGGGGCTCGGCATCGCCCATTCGATCCAGGTTATGCTTCCAACATTGCAGAAGTTTCAAGTTCCATTCGCCTTCGGTACGGTTCGACCCGAGCTGCGGAAACACATTGAAAGATTCGCCCGACACAGCCCGCTGACTGTTGTGTCACAGGTGAGCGTACGATCCACGCTGCCACACGCTCGCATCGACTTGCCGCCCACCCGTGTCGAGGATCCCCTGGTCATCATTATGCCCATTGGACAGCCCATCTCCGCCTGGCCGGCCGGTACGATGATCGACCGGAACGGACCGGAGTTATGACCTACCTCGATTGCTTGCGGGAGTGCTCAGGCTCGTGGTGGAACTCACGGTCCCAAGCGCAATCCGGTCCGGTCATCGACAGGATCGTGCCGTCCGTCCTCGGATGAAGAGATATGCGGTTCAATGGCCTTGATCTCAATCTCCTGGTTGCGCTCGACGCCCTGATGAGCGAGCGTAATCTGACGGCGGCGGCGCGCAGCATCAACTTGAGCCAGCCAGCCATGAGCGCGGCCGTCGCCCGGCTGCGCACCTTCTTCCAAGATGAGCTGTTTACGATATCCGGGCGCGAATTTATCCCCACACCTAGGGCAGAAAGCCTGGCGCCCGCGGTGCGCGATGCTCTGCTTCATGTTCAGCTCTCCATTATTTCCAGAGAGCCGTTTGACCCCGCGCAATCGGATCGTCGCTTCAAAGTTATCCTTTCAGATTACGACGCGCTCGTATTTTTCGAAAAAGTCGTGGAGCGCGCGGTGCGGGAAGCTCCTGCTGTCAGTTTCGAATTTCGACCGCCGGGCGATGACAATGAGGATCTACTCCGGCGCGGCGAAGTCGATCTTCTCATTCTGCCGGAAATGTTCGCGTCGAACACCCAGCCCCGAGCAAGGCTATTCGATGATGTCCATGTGTGCGTAGGCTGCACCTCGAACAAGCAACTGGCAGAGCCACTCACATTCGATAAATACATGTCGATGGCACACGTTGTGGTCAAGTTTGGGAATGTACGTAGGCCTGGCATTGAGGAATGGTATTTGCTCGAATATGGTCACAAGAGACGCATCGACGTCGTCGTACATGGCTTCAGCATGATTCCGCCGATGGTTTCGGGCAACGAACGCATAGGGACCATGCCCTTACGGCTTGCGCAGCATTTCGCAAAAACGATACCCCTGCAAATCGTTGAGCTTCCGCTGCCACTACTCCTTCCGTTCACCGAAGCCGTACAATGGCCCGCCCTGCACAATAGTGATCCCGCAAGCCTCTGGATACGCGAACTCGTGTGCAAGGAGACGTCCCACATGATTTCGCCACCGGCCGCGGCCGAACCTCATATCCGCCGGATAAGCACCGGCCCTGTGCGGCCCACCTGCGATCGGCGAATTTGATAACGACCGGTAAAGTCATGCGTCTTGCCCTTTTTTACACAAGCCAATTGGGTTCGACCGCACGGCCATAACCAGTCGCAACATTATTTTGCGTCCGGGCGCAGCAGAATAGCATGGATGCGTCAGTTGAACGGAAACTCGGATAATTTCAGCGCTCCGATCGACATGAAGGACGAGCTGCCATAACTCAGGTCGCGATTGCGGGTTGCAGGCACAAGGCTCAGCAGCCGTTATCGAGGCCGATCGACGTTCGTCCGCTACTTTGCCGAATGCCGGTAAAAGACATCCGCCAGAATGTGGTGATCATGGCGATAGACTTCAGCCATGATATTGTAGAGCTCTGGATCGTGAACCTCGAACTCGTCTGATGTGGCGACGGTGAGTTCACCATGGCTGTAAGCCGTATTCGTATTGAACCAAAACCGCGTGCCTTCGGCCCAATATTCATCGACGGTGTTTTCCATATACGAACGCGCCCAGAGTCCTTTTTCGCGGGCGTGGAAATAGGCTTTTTCAACTCGCGCGACGAGATCAGGATCCACCGTGCGAAGCGCGTTGAAGATGTTATGGGAGAATTCGTGAACAAGAATGTTCCCTCCGTAATACCGAGTGCCGCGCACGCCCATCAAATTTTCCACGGCCCCCGTCGTGTAGAGCCCGCCCATGCCGCGCGCCCGTTGGGCCCAGTATTCCCGGGCAGTCATCTTGTCGATCGTGTTGGCGTAATTCCGCCGTTCGTCGGGGGTGAGGCGCGGATCATCGGGCGCCGGCTTCTTCCAATCCCGCTGCTCCGGAATGTCAGTCGTCGTCTCGTCGATTGCCATAATGCCCACCCGCGCCCCAGCCCGGATTAAAGCATCGCGAACATCACGACGTTCTGACAACATGTATAGGACAATGTCACGTGCGATCAAAAGTGCCGTGTCTGGAACCTTTTCGGACGAGATAATAGGTATGCCCGCTGCGTCAGCATATTTGGCATAAAACGGATCCAGGCCGAGTGAAGTCGGTGGGCTGCGAACCATGAAAGTATCGAAATTGGATATATCTGCCATCGACAATGGCGACGCAGATAAACCATCCTCAGCGCCGCCGAGTCCCCCTACGGACGCAGCAAGAAGATATCCACCACACAGGACCATCCCCATCGAGCATATATGAATCATCATGACCTTTCCCCAATGCGCTGTCTTCCTGAGACGACGCAACAAGCGTGCCAATTACCAAGCAAAGAACCGATGGCTATATCTATCGACGATAGTCTGT
Organism: Rhizobium sp. NXC24; assembly: GCF_002944315.1. Taxonomy (NCBI): domain Bacteria; kingdom Pseudomonadati; phylum Pseudomonadota; class Alphaproteobacteria; order Hyphomicrobiales; family Rhizobiaceae; genus Rhizobium; species Rhizobium sp. NXC24. The sequence goes on along the minus strand of NZ_CP024313.1, from coordinate 74,710 downwards.
CGCGCTGAGCATTTGCGGCTACGCCTTTATCCGAAGGAAGGCGGATTAGGACTTGCAGCTGAAGGCAACATGCTTCTCGACGCTGGGACGTTGCTCGCAGCCGCGCTTGCATCAATACGAACCGAGGGCGCCTGCCGCGCTGGTCGGTGGATTTCACCGCTGTGAAGTGAAGCTTGCCGGAACCATCCGACGTTTGGATGAATCCTATCAAATCAATCGATTATCCCAATGGGCCAATCAAGCGTAAATAGGCGGTGAAGTGCTCCACCGAAAGTGGGGTCCGCGATGCTAATCAGTGGTGGTCCACGTGAAGATAAGCCTCCTCGGCAGGGATGTCGACGATGTCCCCATTGATCACATTCGCCATGGCCGGCTCATCGGTGGCGAAGGTATTGGGCAGATCAGGATACCCAATCTGCCGATGGACGATATCGATCTCGCTTGCATGGCCGTCTTTGAGGTCTCGATCGAGTCCGTAGCTCTCGGTTTGTAATTTCATGCTCCAGGAAGCCCTCATGAAGATTTCAGTGGTGATCGTCCTATCGAGCTGCACATTTCTGCCGGTCTCGACGCTGCCGATCGCGATTGCGATTCCGACTAACTGAAAACGGAGAAAAGATATGTCTGATGCAAAACTGCAAGGGGTGCTTTCGGCTCTTTCGCAGACGGCGAGACAGCTAGACGCTATTCCGCCCAAACAGCGGGGTCCGGAGGCCAATTGCGTTAAGCTGGACACGAATGAGAATCCATTTCCGTTGCCAATGCTGGTGATGCGAAGCGCGATTGCCGCCCTCAAACGGCATTATCTTTATCCCGAAGATGATAATCGCTGCTTGCGGGAAGCGGCCGCCAATGCATATGGCCTCTCCCCCGATCAGGTGATCGCCGGCAATGGATCGTCTGAACTGCTGGCGCTCATCTACAGGGCTTTCCTTGCTCCCGGTGATAGCGTGGCGATGATGTCGCCAGGTTTTTCGTTCAACCGCAAACTAGCCATGTTGCAGGGTGCTCGATTTCTCGAAATCGGATGGGGCAAATCTTATTCGTTGCCGATAGAGCAATTGCTTCTCGGTCCCGCCAAAGAGGCAAAGTTCATCCTGCTGGCCAATCCGAATAATCCGAGCGGAACCTTTATTCCGATAGCCGAGATCGACAGGCTCGCTGCGCAATCCGACCGTTTGATCGTGTTGGATGAGGCGTATGTCGATTTTGCGCCCGACGATGCTCTACGACTTATCAATCGCCACTCGAATCTGCTGGTCTTAAGAACATTTTCCAAAAGCTACGCCGCCGCCGGTATTCGCATTGGCTTCGGCTTCGGTCATCCTGAACTTATCGGAAGGCTGCGTAACAGCCAAAATCTCTTCAACATGAATCTTATCGCCCACGCGGTCGGCACTAGCATCCTCTCGCACCGCGCCGCCTACGCCGAGAACCACAAACATATCAAAGATGAAAGACACCGAACCACGGCTGCACTTTCTAAACTCGGATTTTCGGTGACACCTTCTCATGCAAATTTCTTGCTCGCTCGCGTACCACCTGGGCAAAACGGCACGTGGTGGCAAGCATCGTTGAGAAGACGCAAGATACTTGTGGCCGTCTTTCCCGATGACGGCTTGGAAAATCATATTCGCGTAAGCATCGGTTCAAAAAACCAAATGGATGCATTCCTATCGGCCGCCGCTGACATTTCTGAAAGCCTGAAAGTGCAGCCAGTCACGCACGGCTAATTTTTGTTTTTGCGCACGCTACAGAAACAGCCAAGTCGATCTGGCCGAGATACCGAGATCTCTGCACCAGATGAGGTTCACACAACCGGTATCGGCCATTGCACTTTCCCTAGTGCCTTATGATGCCTTGTCGTGGAGAACCATGGCCGGAGCATAGACGGCCTCTTGATCGCTTGTATCGACATCTTTAGTTAACATTGGAGACAATTGAATGGGAAATGCCATTCCTTCTAATCTGACCTTCGGCATCTTCGATCATCTGGACGACAACGGCTGCGACATAGCCCAGCAGTACGCAGATCGCCTAAGGTTGGCCGAGGCGTGCGACGGCCTTGGTTTTTATGCTTATCATCTTGCTGAGCACCACTGTACTCCGCATGGGAGAGGGCCATCACCAAATTTGTTTTTATCGAGCGTCGCGCAGCGTACGCGTTGGATTCGTATCGGGCCACTTGTCATGCTGCTGCCCCTTTATCATCCGCTGCGGGCTTTTGAAGAAATCTGTATGCTGGACCAATTGAGCGGCGGCAGAGTTGAGGTCGGGATTGGACGCGGTTCTCTCCCGATCGAATTAAGTTATTTCGGGATGTGTGCGGACGCGGCACCAGGCTGCTACGCGGAAGCAAGTGAAATTCTTATTACCGCGATGAGAGGCGGCACCCTGTCCCATAAGGGCCAGCATTTTGAGCTTAGCAGCATACCTTTGACACTAAGACCTCATCAAAGGCCGCATCCACCGATGTGGATTGCCACAGGTAGACCCGAGTCGGCCCTTTGGGCCGCTGCGAATGGCGCAAACATCGCGTGCCTGGGACCGTCCTCTTCTGTCCGTAGAATTACTGACGCCTTCCGCGCCCATCGAAAAGAGAACACGGGCGAAGATGATCAATCCTCATTTCGTGGGTTGCTTCGCATGATCGTGATTGGGCGCTCTGACCGCGAAGCCCGTGTGCTCGCTGCGCCGGCTTACGAACACTGGCTCGCCAGCTTTAAATTTCTTTACGAGGTAAATGAACTGCAGACTCCACCAAACCTGCCGCTGACTTTCGACGAGGCAGTTGAGAATGAGTTATGCGTCGTAGGGTCTGCGGCGTCGGTGAGACAAACTTTACTGAGCCAGATAGATGCGGCAGGCGCCAACTATCTTCTATGTCAACTTGCATTTGGGACCCTGCCGCTGGACGCTTCCCTTTACACAGCAGCTACTATTCAATCCGAATTTATGGCTCATCTTAACTGATGTGCCATGATTTGGAGCCCAACAACTTTTTCCTGCGCCGTGCTGGCCCTCCAGTTGAATGCTAAAGGTCAAGCAACAATCCTCGCCGTCGCATCCGGTTCATATGCTCCTGATGATGGAAAAGTTTTTGCAGCGGCCTCTCCATGGTCAGCAGATCGCCTCGCTGTTGTCCTATGACAAGCATTGAAGGCCACATTGTCGCCGAGTACTCGTCAGCCGGAGCCGGCTATATCGCCGCGTTTGGCTCTACTTTGGGAAAGAAGCCTTTTCCCCGCACTATATGAGAGGAATTAAAATGATCGATCGTTACATCTCTGCCGCATCGTTGGCCGCCGCGTTTTTGGGCTTGATGTTTCTCAGCAATCCTGCGCCGGCGCAGCAAACGCCGCAAGAAAAGCAACCCGCCCAAGGACAACCAGATGGCAATGGTGGGGCTACGAGCATCAGTGACCAAAAGATCGAAGCTTTTGCCCTCGCGTATCTCCAAGTGGGCAAGATTAGGCAGGAGTATGCGGCCAGGATCGAGGCGGCGCCGGATGAGACAGCGAAGCAAGAGCTACGGAGCGAGGCAAGAAAACAGATGATACAGGCCGTTCAGACCTCTGCCAATATTTCGGTGGACGAATACAACGAGATTCTGTCGGCTGCACAGAAGGACCCTGTTCTCGTTAAGAAACTTGAGGATAAACTGCAGAAATCCGGACCCACAGAGCAGTGAGCGACGCTACGATCACCAATCCATTTGCCGCCATGGCCGCGCCAAGCCCTACAATCTTGGCACGGCGTTGACCAGGGTTTTTCATCACAACGTCCGCGACATTGCTTCAAACGGGTGGTGCGCACGTCAACAAGATACTGTGCGGCAATTTTCCGGCAGCCCAGCAGTCACATACGAGCAATGGACGCAATCATTTACTCTTCGGCGGACTTGTGCATTATCCGGATCTGCTAATGGCTCAAAGTGCCACTGTCGAACAAGATCACCCAAGTAGCTCTCACGGCGTAGTCGCATCTCCGACATCGTTAAGCGGCAGACCGACAGGTAAAACGGGAGGTCATGAATGAGCGATGATCGCGCTCGGCTACCCGTTGAACTGAAATCCCCAGCGTTAACCTAATCCCATTGTCAAAGCGGTCGGCGAGACGGCGCGGGAAAGTCAAACTTGCCGGGAGGATTAAGGCGCCGCTCCGGAAACGGCGCTATGGCAGCCATTTAACAGTGATGGCCCAATGAAGTTTTCGGATCATAGGTGTGCCGGACAACATTCGTGCTGGTTTGGGTTGCTGAGCGGCGCGGTCGTGGCAATCGGCGAATCCATGCGGGACGCCTCCGCAAACAGCATTTCGCGCATCCAGACGCTTCCCGGATCACCATTGTGAAGTTCATGCCATTGAACGGCTTCGGTGAACGGAAGGGGTCGTGGCAGCGGAAGCTCGACGATCCGCAGTGGCATTGTTCTTGCGAAATGCTGCGCCAGCCGTAAGGGCATGGTTCCTATGCGCTCATTGCCTGATACCATGGACGGAATCATGCTGAATCCATGTACGACGACGTCGATACGCCGCTCGCGACCGTGCTCGAGGAGGCACGATTCCGCGAGCCCCGGCCTCCTCGTATAGAATTTGGCTACAACGTGCCCCATCGACATGTATTTCTCGTACGTAAATGGCTCTTCCAGTTGCTTGTTCGAGCTGCAGCCTACGCACACGTGGACATCATCGAACAGTCTCGCTTGGGGATGGGCGTTTGACATGAATATTTCGGGCAGAATGAAAAAATCAACGTCGCCGCGCCGAAGAAGATCCTCCGTATCGTCGCCGGGGGGAAGAAATTCGAAGCTGATGCCGGGAGCTTCTCGCGCGACACGCTCTGCAATCCTTTCGAAAAACACGAGTGTGACGTAATCGGAAAGTACAATCTTGAAGCGGCGATCCGACCTGGCCGGGTCAAACGGCTCCCTGGAAATAATCGAGAGCTGAATCTGCAGCAGAGCCTCGCGCACCGCGGGCGCAATACCTTCCGCCCGCCGGGTGGGGATAAATTCACGGCCGGCCATCGTAAACAGCTCATCTTGGAAATAGGTGCGCAGTCGGGAGACGGCAGCGCTCATGGCAGGTTGGCTCAGGTTGATGCTGCGCGCCGCCGCCGTCAAATTACGCTCGCTCATCAGGGCGTCGAGCGCAACTAGGAGATTTAGGTCAAGACCATTGAACCGCATATCTTATCTATCCACAGCGCGTATGTACGCCATCCAAACCTATTAGTACTCCTCATTAGTAATACAAATTGACGTTTTCACAGCGCAAAGACGCGTTGTGAAAACTTTCTTCGCAAATCGCATATTGAGCGGAAAAATGAATATGGCGCTGTCCGATAGCGGCCCCATACAGTTGAAAGAAAGAGCGATCCGCACCGCATCGCGGTGAACTTCAGCGAGTGAACGGCAGGCCTTCCTGCGTAGCCGATGGTCCGGGGCAGCCCCCTTCGGCGCCCGGAAAGATCTGTCCATTCCTGCGTAACAAGGGTTTTATGTCCTCTGCGAATTTCTCTTGGTGATTTTGCCAGAGATTAATTCGGTTCATCCCAACGGTCGAGCGCCTTCTAGTACGGTGGCGTTAGACCGGGAGTTTACGATGAGAGGAAGAGGCTCAATACTACTTTGAAGGGCATTTCAAAACAAGCAGACGGCACTTGCCGTGCTCAGGATTGTTGCCGCGCGGCTATTCACCGAACATGGCCCTGTGAAACTAATTGGCTTCCCCTCTGACGGCGGGGCGACGGCCAGGAATGCAGTTGATTTTTCGCCCCATGCTGCCAGCAGGCGGCGGCGATGCCGCGATCCTGTTTCGCTTCGTCTTCCTGTATGTGGTCTTGGCCGGGAGCGGAGAGCTTTGATGCCAAGATGATATGGAACCGATCCTCGTGCTCAACTTGCCGGGCAGGATCATCAGCAGAAGGGTGGGCCGCAGCCTTGCTGATCTTTTTATCAAGCAGCCTCCTGATCAAGGCTTGCGCCAACAAGTTTAGATCAGACCCTAGCCCTTTGAACCTTACGCTGCGGAACTGCTATCCGAACGAACAGGTCCATCTCTTTCCGCCGCGTTCAACCCGCCAGCCTCAACTCCCCGAATACGATTCCCAACCTTAGTTCTGATCCAACGTCGCTTATCAAACGGAAACATAAAATAGTCACGTACGGTGAGTGGTTCGGGCTGATCTCGGAGACCAACTTGCGGCCACTCGTCCTTTTTCGGCCAATATGCCGTGCGGAAAATCGTGTCCCATACCGTCGTAAAGAACCCATAGTTTCGATGCCGATGATGCGGTTCCATCGAGTGGTGAATGCGGTGGAATTTGTTGTCGCCGATAATGTATCGGAGCGGCCCAAGATTGACACGTGTGCTAGAGTGAGAAAGGTGGGCCTGAAAGGTAATCAGCGTCATGGCAATGACGGGCACAACGCCTGATTCGAAGTTAATCAGCGTAAGTGGTAGCGTGACAAACAATGCGTATACAAACGGCTCGGTAAGATGATGATTGCAATTCCAGGCCGACAGTTCACGAATTGAATGATGAGTAGCATGCAGGCGCCAGAGGAACGGAACGGCATGTTGAGCGCGATGCATCCAGTAATAGAAGAAGTCACCGGCTATCGCGACGAGCACACCTGAAAGGACAGCGAGGCCCGTGTTAATAATTGGATCGTTAGAGTGAAGCAAGGCACCAAAATTGACGGTTAGGAGCGGCTTAATCCCTAACAATTTCAGACCCACCGCGTACAAGTGCCAGATTACAGCGCCGCATCCAATGCGAATAACCCAATTCCGCGCGCCCCGAACGTATGAGGCAAAGCTATATCGATAAGCCGGAAAGATCACCTCGAGTACGACGCATGTCGTAGCGAAAATCGCCACCAGCGTGAACGATTTCACGAAGAACTGGGCCATCTCCTCAAAATCGAGAACGTACATAAGAATTGCTCCGACGAATTGGCGAACGACGCAAATGCCCTATGCGATGTAGGCGGCGATTGAAAATCGATTGTTTGGATAAGACCAATTCGTTTCGTAAATGGTAATCGCCACGCCACGAGCCGCCGCAGCAATCGGCAAGCCGCCGGCGTCATGCTTCTCGACTGCTGCCACTCTCGCCTAGCGCATTTTGCGTAAGGGGCTATCGGCGTCTCGTGCTACAAACAGTTGACCGGTAGAAACCGAGCGAGAGGAGACCACCGGTCATTTTGAAAGCGACGGCATTTCAGTCTTCGTAGGGCAAGAGCAAACGTTTTTTAGGCACGGTTCTTTGGCTCACCGTTTGGCGGGAGTCGGGACGCACGATCCCATTCCAAGGACAAGCCTGGCGCCGCCGAATTGCAGCAAGATAACAACATTCTGGCTGCCTTGTGACTGGTGCTCTTCAACCTGGCAGGTCTCACTCACCTCAGATTTGTCCGCGGCGTGGTTATTCGCCCGGTGCAGAACCCAGCCGAGCGCTTATCGAACAACGCCGGACACCGGACGTTCGTTTTGTGCCGATACAGTGTGCCCGCTAGATTCTTCCTTGGCATGAATTGTGCTGTTGTGTCGCGTGTTGAGGAGTCTCAACCAACTCACCATTCTACCAACCGAGGAGATTCTAATGGCTACGCCAATTCAGCAATTGACTAATCAGGTCGATGACAATCCCGGGCCGAGATATCAACCGCCATGGGAATTCCTATCGATCGATACGAATACTGGCGTGGGCGGAAAGTACATCTACATCGGCTACACTTTAGGCCAGGAAAATCCGGTGACGTCGGTCGACTTTGTCGCTTACAGTCAAGCACAGGCGAACCCTCCCTCTGGTTGGAGTTGGACCGGACAAGACTTGAAAGAAGGCGCAGGCGGAAAATTCATCTACATGGTCTGGAAAAACGGCGAGCCCGGCAAACAGCCCATCACAGCTCTCCAGTTGCTCGTGACGGGTCAGTCCTCACCTCCGCATATTGCCGGTTACCAGGCGATCAACCAAGACCTAAACCAGGGCGCCGGGGGTCCGTATATCTGGCCATATTACAGCACGACCGTCCAGCTTCAGACCAAGGAGGAGGCAGTGCTCATCAAAGCATAGCCATCGAAAGCGCCGTGACGATCAAGGAACGCTTTGTTTTGCGACTTGCACGTTCAGCACAAATTTAAAGATGTGCGTTAGCTCTGGATTTCTGATCTCGGCCTTCGCGGGTCTGCGACCTGATTTTTGTCGCGTACTGACGGAGTTGCAACGCTGTGGAACCGACGGCAAGAATAACGAGGAGAAGGTAAGGGTGGAAAGTCCTGCGCGCTCGTCTCGTATTGAAAAAACAATCGGCCGCGTCATTCCTCTTTTTTCGTCACGGTGTCCTGAAAGAATGCAACCCGCAAGCCCGTCTCCTTGTTTCAGACGGATTTTCTCCATAGTGCGCCCTATAAACTGCGGAAAATCTTCCGAACTGAAAGAATCCCCATTTCAGGCAGATGTCTTTCAAAAGCATACGGTTCTCTGGATCTAGCAGGTCCTCCCGTGCTGCCCGCAACCGAAGCATTTGTAGATAGGCTGCGGGTGTCATGTCCTTAAAAGCACGAAAACCAGCTTCGAGTGCTCGGGTGGAAACACCCGCTGCTTCTGCCACCATCGGCATTGTAATCGGCTGGTCGATATTGGCTCGCATGAACTCGATGCCGCGTCGAACATGTCTGGGAGCGATCATGCTGGGTTTCCTATCCAGTAGATGCAATAGCCGATGAGGCACCATCCTTATCACCACATCGGCGAGCGCCTGCGAAATATGTGCCATGGCTATAGGAGACTTCAAAAGCGGACCATTATCGCGTAATCCGTCGATGATTGTTTCGGTGAGATTGCCGATCGTGCGACCAACTGGCGTTGACAGATCCAGCTCAGGCAAGAGGTCGAGGGAGCCATTGAAAGGCACGTCGAAAGTCTCGCCAATTGCCCGTTGGAATAAGGACCAATCAAGCACCAGCTCATCTATAAGATTGGATTGCCCGTGCATCACGATGCCGTCAGGCTCGAAATTCCGGTAAAGCAGCAATTTCCCTTGTGCTGCCTCGGCGGTGCGCGGACCGTAGGTAACCCCCATGCCACCGCTGCGCGGCACCACGATCGATAGATGCTCCGTTGCGCCCGAGCACCATTCCGCACGGAACTGAAACCCATCCTGATGGGAACCGGTAATCAATACGGCGCCTTCACAGGCCGAAAGATCGATCCCCCAATGGAAGTCTTGCGAGCGACTGACGAGTTCAGCGTCGAATGTCCCGAAAACCTCGCTGAGAGTTTCGATCATGCTGTCGAACGTTGAGCCGCGATATCGAAAAACGGCATCATCTGCGCTATTTTCCATCATGTGTTCTCCAGGTGCCAGCGAGATCGTTCCTGTCGGTTCATACAAGATCGTCTCTCGGGTTTCATAGAGCTTGCGACAACCATTTTTTAATTGAATATAGCTTGCCGGAGTTTTCCCTTCCCACTCTTATCCGAGTATTGTCAGGCATGACATTCCGTCCTTCGGATCTTCAGCCTCCTTCGCCTCATCAGCGCCGACTGAATTGAGTGGCCGATTACGAGCACAGCAGTAAACAGCGCCCGGGGTGGGTTCCACCTCGACCCGTTTATTGTCGACCTAATGTCGGTGACTAGCTATGTCGAAAGGCCATCGGCGTTGTCAACCGCAAAAATACCGGTTGTCGCGCGATCAAAAGTATTGGTAGTCTGAGAGAGCTTCAGCATGTTTGCTGACCACATGTCATACGGCGACTTCCCGATACGATCCAAAGCTGGAAACTCAACATGGCTGGATCCGGACACATGACTGTTCTCGCTGCAGTCGCGAAGCCCCTCTCATATTCGCTTCAACTTTGCGTCAAAGCTCCACGCCCCGGGTCCTGTAAAGGCCAGATAAAGGAAGATGAAGCCAAACAGGAGCATATCATCGCCGCCGTTCAGCATGGGAAAGACGCTCTTGCCTGAGAAATGGGTAGTCCAGTAGCCGAGGCCCATCTGCCCGGACAAAAGGAGTGCAACCGGTCTAGTCAGGAGGCCAGTCAGCACAGCCAGGCCGCCGAACACCTCCCGAAGGCTTAAAATCAGCATTAGAGTGGATAAATTACCTTCGTCCCCTGCTCTGCCCACGCCGAGCGCGGGGAATCCGACTAGCTTCATGGCGCCATGTTCAATGAGCAGCAGCGCGGTAACGATTCTGAGCACGGCAAGTGCCGTCTGCTCACGTTTTGAATCATCCTCCAAAGCAGTCTCCAGTTTTCCAGTTGTCTCGTAACAAATTTCCGGTCGACCGGCATTCGGATCAGGGACGCCGGAGTCGATAGAAACGAACCTGCGTTGATCAAATCAAATACCGTGCCAAGAAATTCTCGAGGGACGTAAGGCGATCTTACGCATGACCAGATAAGTCTTCAGAGCGCGGAAGAGGGAGTGGCGCTTGATACAATCCGGTTTTGTCGTCAGTGTCCGCTGCCAAAGAAACGCACGCTTCAATGGTGCGATCCTTTACACGAGCGGATTGCAAATCCGTTCCACTTGGGAGGGTCCAGGCTCACTTATTGTCCATGAGTTTTTGAGACATGTAGGTGTATTCGAGCGCGTAGAGGCGCGCGCGTTCCTGCAGGTTGGCGGCAGCGGCGTGGCCCCCCTCGATGTTTTCATAATAGTAGAAGGGCAGACCCATATCTTCGAACAGGGCGGCCATTTTGCGCGCGTGCACCGGACCGACGCGGTCATCTTTGGTCGAAGTTTCGAAGAAAGGTTCCGGATAGGCCACACCCGCCCTGACGTTATGATAAGGCGAGATTGAGCGCAGGAAGGCGCCTTCGACCGGATCGTCCGGATTGCCATATTCGCCCTGCCACGAGGCTCCTGCCGACATGTGGGTGAAGTTGACCATGTCGAGAAGCGGCACCTGGATCACGGCCGCGTTCCATAGATCAGGGCGCTCGGTCAGTTGCACGCCCATCAGCAGGCCGCCGTTCGAACCACCCATGATCCCGAGATGCGGTGCCGAGGTAACCTTCTTCGCGATCAGGTCCTGGGCCACAGCCTGGAAGTCGTCATAGACGCGCTGACGATGGGTTTTCAAACCGGCCTCGTGCCATTTTGGTCCGAATTCGCCACCCCCTCGTATATTGGCCAGCGCGTAGGCACCCCCCTTTTCCAGCCACAACTTGCCAAGCGCTGCCAAATAGGTGGGACGCATTGAAATTTCAAAACCGCCATAAGCATAAAGAATGGTCGGGTTCGTGCCGTCGAGCTTAATGTCCTTGCGCGCCACAAGGAAGTACGGAACCTTCGTTCCATCCTCCGAGGTCGCCCAGAACTGCTGTACTTGCAAGTCTTCAGCATCGAAGCGTTCCGGGCTCGACTTGAGCTTCTCGACATTGCCGCTTGCAGCATCGGCGTAAAAAAGGGTTGAAGGTTCAAGAAAACTTTCCGAGAAGATGAACAGGTGATCGCTCTCATTGTCGCTGGAGGTCACGGACAAAGTCGCATTTTCCGGCAGTGCCAACTTAAAGGATGTCCAGCCATTCTCGCCGAAATCGAAGCTACGTAGCTCGCTGCTGACATCCGTCTGGATCGACAGCACGAGGCGGTTCTTGGTCTGGGTAATCCCTTGAACAGACTGGTGGTCGTTGGGCATGAACAGCACAAGTGGTTCGACATGTGCCGGATCGGCGAGTGCCGCGCGGAGATCGAAAGCGATAATCGCTCCGTTGTGGAAGACGGTGCCCTTGGCCGAGACCCAGTCCGACTTCAAAGTGTAGATTGCCTGGCCCTTGAAGTAGCGACTTAAAGCAGCTGTGGTCGGGAATGGCAGAACAACCTTGTGGTTATCGGTGTGACCGTTCGGATAAAAGGCTAGTTCTGTGTTGAAGGAGTCGAGGCCCCGATAGGAGATGTCCATCACATACTTGCCATCAATGTCGCGCATCACGCTGCGTCCAGACGAGACGTCTTTCTTGTCGCCGCGAAAAATCTCGACCGCCTGATCCAGGCTCTGGCCCCGCTTTAGCACCTTGGTAACGTAGCCGTAGCCGGAAGTCGTCACTTCGCCCGGCCTCCATTCCCGGGTCACGTAGATGGTGTTCTCGTCCACCCAAGTTGCCGACTGCTTGCCCTCGGGCAGGACGAAGCCTTCCTTAACGAACTCGCCCTTGGCGATGTCGAATTCGCGCACCACATCTGCATCCTTGCCGCCATCAGACAGGCTGAGCAGGCACAGATTGTCGACGGGCGGCAGGCAGTTCTCGCTTCTGAGCACCCAGGTCTTATCCTCGAGTTTGGACAGCGCCTCGACGTCAAGAACGACGTGCCATTGCGGGCTTCCAGACCTGTAGGCTTCCCAGCTCGTACGCCGCCATAGACCCTGCACGTGCGTGCCGTCCTGCCAAAAGTTGTCGATCATGCCGCCATGCACGAAGCCGGGCGGAACAATGCGATCGGTGGCGTGCAGGATCTTCAGAATGTCAGCCTGATATTCGCCATAGCGTGGATCTTTCGACAGTTTGTTGACGGTTGATTGGTTATGCGCCTTGACCCAGACAACCGCCTTTTCGCCGTCGATCTCATTCAGATAGGCGCGAGGGTCGGCGGCGTCGTTGGGAGCGTTGTTAGGGTTGGAATCGATCGGCTTGGCAACAGTGGTCATCGGGGTCTTGGCAGAAGCCGCCATGGTGAATGCCATCGCCAAAGCCGTAGTTATTAACAATCTATTCAGAAATTTACCGCGCATGATTTGCCTCGCCGAAATCCAAAGTCTAAGCGGTTGAAACGAACCGCTCCGCCTCTCGTCTTCGCAAGAGCTGTGCCAATCAAATGCGTATGAATAGAACCTTTGGAATCAACGATTGGGAGCAGGCAGGCCGTGTAGGATAAGTGCCACAAAAATGTCGCAAGCGCTCCAGGCTTGTCACTTCCAGATGGCTCTGAGACGATCATCGGCGTACTGATATCCTTGGTGTGGTCTCCGAACGGAGTGCACGGGCAGGCCCCGCCGAGGCACTCGGGAGTGGTCGGCCACGACCTGACGAATGGGATTGCGTCCTCAGGTGATGGGGGCGAGCGAGCACATATTTCGTCGCGAAGCGGAGACGACCATTTTCGTCTCGCTAGCCTCCCAAAAAACGTGCGGACAATCCACGCCTGAAGGAGGCGCAAAAGTCCGATGCGCCGGTAGGTTAGCGGTCAAATGACAAGAAGGCGGTGCGCTGTGGGCGACGCGCGTTCGGCGGTCGTAACCGCCCTTTCGACCCGGGGTATAGAGGCATCATCGAAACATCGATCACGTATGATGCCCGCTTGGCGAGGAACGAGGCGAAAGTTTCATGGCGATTGGTGAGGGTCCCGCCGGCAAGCCGCACCACGACCAATTAACGACGGTCAAGCGCCGCTTCCCTTGAAACCCTTTACACACCCCGCCAGATTTGATGTCGGTCGCGACAGCGGATCCTACTCGAATTCGGCTGGCCCCGGTGGGCATAGCATCGTAAACTAGTCTATTAGGCACATCCGTTAGATCCGGCTCGTGGGGCGCGGCCCAATGCCGACTGCTAAGAAGCGGTCGAGCATTGCATTCACTTGGTCAGCCACCTCGATGGTGTTGAAATGGCCAGCCAACAGCGTCTTGGCCAGAACGAGCTGGGAGCAGCGAACCTTTAGCCAGTCGAGATCACATGCAGCCCTTACCAGCGGCACATCGGCAGCGATGTAGGCCATCGGGACCCTGCAACGCATTGCCGCAGGAGACGCATCATAGTTGAGCATGAAATTGCGCATTGCAGAATACGCCACATGCTGCGGTGTCTTCTCGCACGAGGCGCGGATATAAGTGTTGTGGATGGTCTCGCGCCTGGAAGGAGTGTCGTAGTCGAGGGCCATGGACCACGCGTTTTTTCGCAAAACCTCCCGATAGTTTGGGGTCGAAATTTCATCCAGGAACTGCTCAATTTCGGGGCTATCGCGTAGCGCAAACCGGGGCGTGACAATAGAATCGATCAACACCACACCCGAGGCCAGCTCCGGATGGCGACCGCACAGCTCGAGCGCGACCGACCCACCCATGCTGTGGCCGATGATCAACGGTTTCTCCAGGTTGCGCTCGCGGCATTGCCACGCTACGTCGTCAGCAAAACCCTCAATCGTGTACTCCTGCTTCGGCGCATCGCTGTCTCCGTGACCGCGGAGGTTTACCGCCATGACGTGCCGACTTTTAGCAAAATAGTCAATCTGCGGCGTGAATATCCTGTGATCGCCGGTCCAGCCGTGAATCAAGACGAGCGGCGGACTTAGGGGCGAAGGCGATATTGCTTCGAAGTGCGCAAGGCACACCCCGGCGCGGTTCATCAGTATGGGGCTCGATTCGGCTGCATTCATGAGGTTCGGCTCCTTCTTTCTGGGTCGTCAGCCAAGGGTAGAGTGTGTGTGTCACAGAGAGAGAGAGAGAGAGAGAGAGAGAGCGGAACAACCAACGGCAGTCAGATCGCAAGACCAATGGTTTGCCGATCCACACTGATCGAGTTGAGAATGCCCGTGGCAAATGGGGCAGCACTGAATGATGAACTGTGAGCGGCACCAAGCCGGAGACGAAGATCGACTTGCGCGGTAGGCAAGCATCGAAGGAAAGGTATCATGCCCAAATCCCCATGAGCGAAATGCCTGAGCGCACCGACGATAAATTCGAACAATCCGAATGCACGATCAAACCGGCCGCAGGTCGCCGATCCGACAATGTCTATTTGCCACCATAGCCTCCAATTCGGCAACGAGACCGGAGGCGGCGATTTCAGCTTTGATGCCATCGCCCAAGCGGCGCGCTGCATCGCGATAGCGCGGCTCCTGTAGCAGCCGACTGACGGCATAGGCGATTTCGGCTTCACTAGCACTCGGGGGTAGTCGAAGACCAGCTCCCTTCGACACAACTCGTGCAGCATTATCTCCTTGGTCGCGCCCGTTCGGCAGCACCAGTTGCGGTAGACCGTTTATCAGCCCCCGGCTGACGGTGCCGTGGCCGCCCTGAGTTATCAAAAGGCAGACTTCCTTCATCACTGTGTCATGCGGTGCGCCGTGCAACAGATGCACGTTCGCGGGGGCGACCAGCTTCCCCGCATCGACATGAGGCCCGATGGTCGCCACGGCGTACACGTCCAGCGTACCCAATGCGCAAATGATCCGTTGGACCAAGTCGTCTTGACCCTGAGCGCCGGAGCTGCAGGCGACGAGCACACGAGGTCGATTGGCGTCCACCGGCCAAGGGGCCTTCCAGCTCTTTGACCAATTTGGTTGCTCCAGCAGCGGCCCAACATAACGAACGTTGTCCGGTAGGAGGTCGGCCTCAAAATCGAAGGTCCGGCTGATCGCCAGCAAGTACCGATCGGCACACTCAAATAAATCCACCGTCCTGGCCAAACCGGAAAGGCCGAGGCGGGCACGCGCCCCGTTTAGAAGCGAAAGGAATTGGTTTAGGAAGCAAGCCCAATTTTCGTTTGCCGCCGCGATCGCGAGCCGCTCTTCTGGCGTCTGCGGCTGCGCCAATCCGCTGGTGGCCGGCGGAATTCCTGGCAAAGGGCGAAGGCTCACATGGGGTGACAACATTGCGATGGGCACGTCAGCGGCTTCGGCGCCCAAAACGGCACCGAACAACATATCGATGGCAATGACAGCATCCGTCGGTATGCGGCCGATCTCATCCTGGACGTCGGCTGCATAGGCTGGCGCGGGGCCGAACACCGCCTTTTGGAACCAGTCGTGCATGTCTGAAAAGCAAGTCGGATCCGCGTCGGTACCCGTCGGGGCACGGCGCCAGCACACGAAGTCGAAACCCGCCGCAACCACTTCATGCTGCATCTCTGGATCAGCCATAATGCGGACGCTATGGCCGCGCCGTTGCAGTTGCCGAGCTGCAGTCAGCAACGGGCCCAGATTACCCGACGTCCCCCAGGACGCAAGCAGGAAGCTATACATCACGCCTCACCTCAATCGTGGTTGAAACCAAATTTCGTCGCAATCGCAGGCTGCCAAAAATAAGTGATCGATAATGGGGACGTCATGTCGAGGTCTGCCGCCGTCACAATCGGAGGCGCGGCGATACAACATACTTTAAGTAACTTCCCTCAGCGGGACCTTTCCGGTTAGAAAGATGACGCTCCCTTGCGGCCATCGCAGACGTTCTTGCAGGTGCCTTAAAACCGAAAGGATTTCCCAATTGCCCACAGCTCAACCTGCTCGAGAGCTGACGCAATCGGCCGGAAAGGTCTAGCTGCTTAGCCGACCTCGACAAAGGCGATATCGTCTTGCGAACTTACGTCCGTCGCACTGAGGATCCGACGAATCCCCGATCATCTTCAGCTCGCGGCCAGCGAACTCAATGACTTACCCGCTCAAATTTCGTTCAACTCCATCTGTCCTGCAATTTTTAAGTCGTTTGAGGCGCTGCGTAAAATTGATTGTTTGAATGAGTACAATCCGCGGCCGGCATGTCTCTGCGCGTTCATCAAACTCGCTGCCCAAGCGCAATCGTCACCGGCCACCCCCGCTTCCGCCTTTTTCGCAAACTGGCGCCGCCCAGTGTAAATCCGCTGCGGCCTTAAATCATCTTGACGAGCAATGTCGGCGACGGTCGCAACGCCTGCCGAAGCGGGCAACGCAGCGCGCCGCGACCTTCAAGCCCGCGGAAGAAAAGACGATCTGGGACTCTTGCTCGAGCGTCATCAGTGTTATTTGGGTCGATGCGATCGTTTTCAACGCTGGCCCTAGTAGTGTGTCCATCGCCTAGCACAACATTAAATTAAGCCTGAATACCGGCTCTGACAGCGAGTCGGGCGATGCAGAGCATGGAGAACGGCGTCAGTTCCGAGGGTGCAAGGACGAAGGCGCTTCCCGCAGGAAGCGCAGGGCCCATTTTCATCCCGGCGGATTCCTTCACCCGTCTTTCCGAAAGCTCGCGAACTCGGATGGCGATTATTTTTCGAGTTGAACCGCTAGCGCTTCCCGCCAGCAATCAATCTTGCCTCGGGATCCTGACGCAGCCGCCACATGGCGCCGCATCCGATCAGTGGGCCGATAGCAAGCATCATAAACGCACCTGGCCATCCCAGAGCGATCTGCACGACCGGCAGGATCTGGATGCTGAAAAGCGTCAACAGAAAACCGGCGCAGGTTTGCGCAGTCAGCAAGGTACCAACGGAACTCGGCTCGGCGAGTTCTGCGACAGTTGCCGAAAACTGGGCGGAGTCCGCGATCACGCTAACACCCCACAATATAACCACGGGCGCTAGGACAATGAGCGGCGCGCCATAGAGCCATCCAACGAGAGCGGCACAGGTTCCGCTAACAGCCATAGCGGCGATCGTCACAAACGTCCGCCCGTAGCGGTCGGCAAGTATGCCTCCCAGCCACGATCCGATCGCACCGGAAGCGACAGCCGCAAAGGTCAACCAAGCCGCTTTCGTATTGGAAGAGTCGAGACCTCGGTCAGCGAATGACTGATGAAGGAATACCGTCAACCAGGCCCACATTGCGTAGAGCTCCCACATATGGCCAAGGTATCCGAGGTTCGCCTTACGGACCGACGCGCGGCGCCAGCTTTGGGCGACTTGCGAGAAGTCCACTGCCGTGGCTCGGCGTATGTTCGGTCCCAATTGGACGAAGCAGATCAGAATGGCTGCAAGAAATGCTGAACCGGATGCAGCGAGGTAGATGCTTTGCCACCGCACCTCGACAGTCGCAGCCAGGAGATGTGGACTTGCCGAACCGAGCGAAAGGGCCCCAACCAGCAGTCCTATCAGAAGGCCTAGATCCCGGTTTGCCCAGGTCGCCGTTATGCGCATGCCGACGGGATAGACGCCAGCCATACATAGCCCAGTAACGAAGCGCAGCAGGATCACGCTTATTCCAGTCGGCGAATTGACCACGAGGCTCAGAGTGGCCAGCGCTGCCGTGACAGCGCATCCTGCAAACAGTCGACGCGGATCGTATCGATCGGCGAGAGAAAACAGTGCGGAAAAAATCGTTCCTACGACAAAGCCTATTTGAACGGCACTCGTAAGCAACGCCTCCTCGGCCGAGGTGATCGGCTGTTGCTGCTTTATGCTAGCAATCGCGGCGCTGGACGAAAACCACACGCTCATCGCCGACACCTGGGCCGCGAGGATCAGCGCCAAGGAACGCCACTTGCCATCGGTCAAATGGGTTCCACGTAGGGCGGCATGCGAATGCAAACGATCCGATTTAACCTGCTTGCCCATTTCTTCAGGCTCGGATATCGGCAGGACGCGCGGCACTGACGCCAACGCGGTGGAAGTCTCGCCCGAAATAGATGAGCCCATCGCAACCGGGCTGATTTCGAACGGCCATCACTCGGCAATAAAAAACGGTGTGGGTACCCACCTCCGAGACGGAATCGACATCACAATCGATAGCACAAACAGCCCCTTCGAGCACCGGAGCGCCCGTTTCAAGAACGCTCCACTTTGCGCAGGTGAGGCGCTTGCCGACCGACAGGCCCTTCGTAGCGAACTGCATCGCCACGTCGCGTTGGTCGGCCGATAGAACGTTGACACAAAGATTTCCATTCTTCCGAATGATTTCGTTGTTGGCGCTCGAGCGATTTATGCAGACGAGGAGCGTCGGCGGCTCGTCGGTCACAGAGCAGACTGCGGAGATTGTGCATCCTGCCAGCCCCGCGACCCCGTCCGATGTGACGATATTAACTGCCGCGGCAAGACCTGCCATAGCGTCTCGGTAGTTGGACTTATCCACCATGTGAAATCCTCCATCTCACGAGTGAAGTCACTTGGCAGCCGCACCGCCGCGATACTTCGCGGCCGCATGCGTCGCGGGCAAACGGGGATGACCGAACAACTTTTCCCGGTAGGTGCCCTCGGCGTAGGACGTCTTATAGACACCCTTTTCCTGCAGCAGCGGGACCAAATAGGTGACCACGTCGTCGATGCTTTCCGGCGTGACGGTGCGGGACAGGTTGAATCCGGCAATACCAGTTTCCTCGCTCCAGCCGATCAGCATATCCGAGATTTCCTCGGCGGAGCCGACCCACGGGGCTTGCCGGCTGCCGAGCACCATCTGTTCCAAGAGCTTGCGGCGCGTCCATTTGGGGCCAGCAGTCTTGTTCATGATCTCAACGTTGGAGACGATTGCCTGGCTCTTTCCGGTTTCGATGGGCTCGTCGAGGTCGTATTTTGCGAAATCGATGCCGAGCGAAGCCGCTGCATGTGCGAGCGCCGCCTCCGAGTTGACATATCGGCGGTATTCCTCGAATTTTTCCCGAGCCTCAGTGGCCGTTTTGCCAATGATGAGCGTTGCGCCAAGAAAGACCTTTACGTCTTCCGTGGATCGGCCCTTTGCTTCCGCGCGGGCCTTGATGTCGGTGGTGATGCCTTTGACATCTTCCTTCTTCTGGCCATTGACGAAGACACACTCCGCATGGGTGGCGGCGAACTCCCGACCCCGGGCGGACGAACCTGCTTGATACAAAACCGGTGTGCGCTGTGGCGACGGTGAGCAAAGATGCATCGCATCGACCTTGTACTGCGGACCTTCGTGGTGAATGACGCGCACTTTGCTCGGATCGGCGAAGACAGCATTGTCTTTGTCGACAATGATGGCCTCATCATCCCACGAACCTTCCCACAGCTTGTAGACAAGCGACATGTATTCGTCGGCGAGATCATAACGGTCGTCATGGGCAATTTGCCCCTGAAGGCCGATTGCTCGCGCGGCACTGTCTAGATACCCGGTTACAATGTTCCAGCCGATGCGCCCGCCGGTCAAATGGTCTAGCGTGGACATACGGCGGGCAAATAGGAACGGCTGCTCATAGGTCAGGTTGCAGGTAACACCAAATCCAAGGTTCTTGGTAACGGCCGCCATTGCGGGGATGACGATCGTCGGATCGTTGGCTGGGATCTGGACTGCGCCGCGGACAGCAGCGTTCGGGCTGCCGCCATAAACATCGTACACGCCAACGACATCAGCGAAGAAAACACCGTCGAACAGGCCTTGTTCGAGTTTAAGGGCATAATCTGTCCAATATTGAAGATCGTTGAACCGATACGATTGATCCCGGGGGTGAGCCCACAGCCCTTGCTGGATGTGACCTGGGCAAAACATATCAAACGCGTTCAGATGTATTTGGCGAGCCATAGGTGTCCCTTGCTAATTCGAAGGCTAATGTCCATCTTAATATCATAATTATATCACTAAATTGGACAACTGCGCGATGTCAAGAGAGTTTCATACTCAGCATCACCGAGTTGAAAACTGCACTGAGTGATCGCCGCCCTCGTTAAAACCTCATTAGCTGATTACGACCCCACTCCGATGCGCTGGCAGCTCTTCTCCCCCGAACAGAAAAGGCAAGGATCGCATCGGCGATTCTTGCCTCTAATGTCATTCGGCGCGCCCCTTCATACGAAGGATCGCCCTACATCCTTTTCATGCCTCCCGGAGTACAATCACCACATATCGGCACTCTTCACCTGTCTCATTCTTGAAGGTGCAATCATTGGGAGGGCCGAGTTCCAGGCAGTCTCCCTCTTTCATCTCATGCCTGATGCCGCCTTCGATGAAGACGAGTTCACCCTGCAAAATCCATACGAGGTGTTTGCGATGCGCGTATGAGGAAGCTGGAAAAGATGATTGCTTTCCGGCAGGAAAAGTGACGTCGATTACATCGACCGGCGTGGAAGAACGAGGAGAAACATGGGTACGCACGTAGCCCGTGACGGGATCTATCCAGGTGGGCTGATTGCATTTCCGCAGCAACATTCCTTCCTGCATCTCCGCTCGAACCATCAGCGTAGACATGCTGATCTCAAAGGCACCGGAAAGGCGAGCCAGTAACATTGCTGTTGGGCTAGCGCCGCCGCGCTCAACTTTATGGATCATCGCACGCGATACGCCGGACCGCTTTGCTAGCTCTGTTAGCGACCAGCCCCGGAGTTCGCGCTCAATTTTTATTCGTGCGCCGAGGCGCTCATCAACGTTATCCAACATAATAGACAGTCTTGACCTGGTTTTTTAAAGGGTCCCGAAGTGGCTTCAGCGTCAACACGCCGACTTTTTGACTTGTAAGGTTAGTTTCAATCGATTATCGATCACGACAGCCACTCTGCCCTAATCTGCGGATCGGCACCAATCATCAAATATATTGGACAGCCTCGCGTCATGGAAAATGCTATCGGAATCCGTCCGGCGGTTGAAGCGGACCTACCAGCCATTCTCGACATCTACAATGACGCGGTGCGAAACACCACTGCGATATGGAACGAGACGCTTGTGGATCTGCCTAATCGAAGAGAGTGGTTTGCCGACCGTATGTCCAAGAACCACCCGGTTCTGGTTGCCGAGAGGCAGGGCGAGGTTTTTGGCTATGCCACCTACGGCGTCTGGCGCGTGATTGAAGGCTTCCGGCAGACGATGGAGCATTCGGTCTATGTCAGGAGCGATCGCAAGGGTGGAGGAATCGGGGCCGCGCTCATGCAGGCACTCATTTCCGAAGCGCGGGCTCGCCATATCCACGTTCTCGTCGCTTGCATCGAAGCCGAGAACCTGGGTTCAATTAAACTGCACGAAAAATTAGGCTTCAAAACCGTCGGGCGATTTGGTCAAGTCGGCCAGAAATTTGGGCGATGGCTCGACCTCCTGTGCATGGAACTTCCACTTCAAGAGGCCTCCAAACCTCCTGTCACAGCACAAGTTTTGGACTGAAACTGATTCCTCGCACCACTTCCTTCGCTACCGCACAGAAGGCGCTCGGGTGGACCTCGACCTGGATCAGACTTGGATTGACGTCAGCGCCTTGGAACCTGATTGAAGATGCCTTCGCTGCTGCAGGCAGGAGACGTTGGCCCCACAGCATCACATTGCATAACGGGCCGGTGGCGCTCCGGAGCCGCGGTTGCTTGCTATTCCTTGCTTGGATTCGGATGCGATCACAACTCTTTCGATGCGGTAAATCTGCCGCACTCGATCTCGCGTGCCATAATGTGGAGCAATCTTCATGGTCTCCACCTACCTTATGATGGTCGCGCATCCGACGCTGACCATCGAAGCATCGACAACGCCGCATAAGAGATTGTTGTCCAGGTCGCGTTTTTTTGCGGCTGGACTTTGCACGCATGCCACCGCCTCCAGACTGCTGTGGCATGGGACAATGTCATTTCCTCCAGTCCGTTCGCTTATGTGAACCCGCGTCTCAAGACGCGATCGTTCACGTCCCGACTGAGCTGCGACAGAATTCCTACCTGGAAATGTCTCTGGAAGTGGGCATGTCGCAGACATCCAGATAAACCACGCCGATGGGTGAAAGGACGTTACTTCGTCCGCGAAGGCGTGCGTGACTGGGTGTTCCGCGCAGCGATAAAGGCAAAGCCGGAAGAACTAGGTTCTGGCGGCTGATCCATGCATCCGACGTTCCTATTCGTCGCCATTGCAAAATCCGAGTCGAAGCGAATCCGTTCGATCCTCTATGGAATAGCTACTTCGCTGCGAGGCGAGGCCTACCATCGGTGAAGACGGATCGGCTCGATGAGACCGCACACTCTGCCGACCAACAGGAACTGGCGGTTCTGGTCAAACAGGGCTTGGCGGAGGCTTGAGCTGTATGCAGGGAAACTTGCACGTACAGTTCTTAGGGAGGGCCGGCCCGGCGACGGGTCGTCCCTACCCGACAGGATACGCCCGAGCGTGAAGCGCGCATTCCGGGCACCGGCGCAACGGTCAAAGTCGCAGCTGCAAAGAAGCTCACCTTCCAGCCGGCCAAAGCGCTGAAAGATGCACTCAACAAGTGACCAACGGAAAGCCTCGCTCAGTCGAGCGGGGCTGCTGTCCTTTCTGGATTCACATCTGTGCCGTTGTTGGGGCGCTGGATAGGTTCTGCCTTATCAATATTCTCGGCGCTTTCCAGGTCATTCGGCTGATGGGGCGAGATGAATAATGTCTCCCCTCGACCAGCCTTCGGCAAGGTGCATTAGAAACTCCATCTCTTTTCTCAGAGCGACGGTCCGACTGACATCGTGTGCGTGCTCGTTTTCGGCGCGCACGTGATAAAATTCTCCGACCGCAATTCCCGCCGCTTTTCGCTTGTCCTCAAGCGAGGTCTTCAACCCTGCGAGTTCCTCCTTAACAGCGAAGTAGCGCCGCATAACGGCGATCAAACGCAGGTCGTTTTCCGCTTCATCCATATTGGCGCCTTCCAAAATGCTTTGATTAGGAAGAAGCAGATTCGCTCTCTCCTGTCACGCCTCGAACGACAATCGTCAAGATGATACTTTAGAAACATCTAAAGTAGAGAGGATGTAATATTCATGACAAAGCGAGAAGTATTCCATTCATCGCCTTCGGCGGCCCCGCAAACAACCCAATTTCCTTCATCTTGAAGGGTGATACCCGGAACTCTGACCCGTGTGTCGGGTGTCCCTTTCTAGTTCGTTCGCATCCAGCAGATAGCAATACGCGCGCCAACTGTCCGTTCACCGCATAATTTGAGTGAAAACCTAAAAAAGAAAAAACCGAACGCCCCCTTGCAGATCGTCCGGCTTTTCCCGCGACTACCTACTTCGACAGGGCAAACGGTCGGGTAGCATGTCGCTAGTTGGAGCGTATGCACGATATGAATATACAGACGCATTTCGCGTGCGCGAACTACCAAGGCAGGTAGGTTACCAAGTTTGACGGCCCGACACTCCGACCCTGCGGCTACCGCCTCGCACGCTCATCCGATCCAGCGAGATGTCGGAGAGCGCGCTTCATTTTCCTGATTATTGCCGCCGACATCGGATTGGTTTCCAGCGAACCACGCCCGCTCCAGGCAATCCTTATGCTTGAAATATCGCGCAAGGACTGCCTCGCACATTCAGCGCAAGACCAGGCCTTTGTCCGGCACTTGCTTCGCCGGTTGTCGGCTTTGAGACTGAATGTCAGAAACCAGACACTACCCGCCGCTGGGAAGTGCTTGATGAGCCTGCAAATTCACTTCGGCACGCGTTTTGCTCTGTTCGCCGCATCATCACCAATCGCATGGACGGTCTTTGGGACGAACACGGAGCCGCGCCCTGTCCGCTTCTGGTCCGACGGTTTTGCTGTGGCAATGACTTGGTGCGCGGTTGTGGACCCGAGAAAATGCAGGGACGTGTTGGATGCGATCTAGTTTAACTGCCACCGGCGGTGTGGGACTGATCCGGAGGAGGTGTTGGCGGAGACGTCGCTGGCGGGTACGGTCGAACCTCCTTCACCAATTCCTACGATCAGTCAATCTATGCCGAGTCCGACAGGTTCGACGTCACCCGATGGCACAACCCGCACCTGTCGCTCGGCAAAGGGCCGCAATTCTACCTGAGCGCTGCGCCGGCGCGCCTAGAATTGCGATGCGCCTTCCCTGCGCCGTTCGTGCCACTGGAGGATCTGGCGCTGACAATCGCCGTGGAGGGCATCGCCTCCATGCCGTCCTACATCATTCGCTGCCCGTAGCCTACCGGTCACCTTCCGCCCTTCCATCGCTTAGAGAGTGAAGCGCCACCATGTCCGAACACCCCTTGCCGACGCTGCCGATGTGGCGCCTCAATCACATCGAGCCCTCGCCCGAGATGCTAACGCTACGCGCCAACGGTCCGATCCATCGCGTGCGCTTCCCGTCCGGGCACGAAGGCTGGTGGGTGACAGGCTACGACGAGGCCAAGGCGGTGCTGTCCGACACGGCATTCCGGCCCGCGGGGATACCGCCGGCGGCATTCACGCCGGATTCGGTGATTCTCGGTTCGCCGGGGTGGCTGGTCTCGCACGAGGGGGACGAGCATGCCCGATTACGCACGATCGTGGGGCCGGCCTTCAGCGAGCGCAATATGAAGCTGCTCGCTCAGCAGGTCGAGGCGATCGCCACGCAGTTGTTTGAGACGCTTGCGGCCCAGCCCCAGCCCGCCGACCTGCGGCTCCACCTCTCCTTTCCGCTTCCGGCGATGGTCATCAGCGCGCTGATGGGCGTGCCTTACGAGGATCACGCCTTTTTCGCCGGGCTGTCCGACGAGGTGATGACGCATCAGCATCAAAGCGGCCCGCGCAGCGCGTCGCGCCTGGCCTGGGAAGAACTGCGCGCCTACATTCGCGGCAAGATGCGGGACAAGCGCCAGGATCCCGGCGACAACCTGCTGACGGATCTGCTCGCGGCTGTCGACCAGGACAAGGTGACCGAGGAAGAGGCGATCGGCTTGGCGGCGGGCATGCTTGTGGCGGGGCACGAGAGCACCGTCGCGCAGATCGAATTCGGCCTGCTGGCGATGTTCCGTCATCCGCAACAGCGCGAGCGCCTGGTCGGCGATCCATCCCTTGTGGACAAGGCAGTGGAGGAAATCCTGCGCATGTACCCGCCGGGTGCGGGCTGGGACGGCGTCATGCGCTACCCGAGGACCGACGTGACCATAGCGGGCGTGCATATTCCCGCGGAGAGCAAGGTGTTGGTCGGCCTGCCGGCGACCTCGTTCGATCCGCGCCATTTCGACGACCCGGAAACCTTCGACATCGAACGCGAAGGAAAGCCCCACTTGGCGTTCTCCCATGGGCCGCACTATTGCATCGGTGTGGCGCTGGCCAGGCTGGAACTCAAGGTGGTGTTTGGTTCGATCTTCCAGCGCTTTCCCCGGCTGCGCCTCGCCGTGGCGCCCGAAGAACTGAAGTTGCGCAAGGAGATCATCACCGGCGGGTTCGAGGAGTTCCCGGTGTTCTGGTGATGCAGCCGGGGATCGCGATCTTCTGCGCAATTTGCCGGCGCGCCTGACGCGCGCCGGTCAGATCGGCCAACCAACAGGTAACCAAGATGGACGTGAAAGAAACAACGGCAGCATGCCGGGACGCCTTCGCCGAACTGGCGTCGCCAGCGTGCATCCATGACCCCTATCCGTTCATGCGGTGGTTGCGCGAGCACGATCCGGTGCATCGCGCGACGTCGGGCCTCTTTCTGTTGAGCCGCCACGCCGACATATACTGGGCGCTCAAGGCCACGGGCGATGCGTTCCGAGGACCGGCGCCGGGCGAACTGGCCCGCTATTTTCCGCGTGCGGCGACCAGCCTATCGCTCAATCTGCTGGCGTCCACTTTAGCAATGAAGGATCCACCGACGCATACGCGTCTGCGCCGGCTGATCTCGCGCGATTTCACCATGTGCGAGATCGACAACCTGCGGCCGAGCATGGTGCGCATCGTCACAGCGCGCCTAGATGGCATGGCGCACGCGCTGGAGCGCGGGGAGGCAGTGGACCTGCATCGCGAATTCGCGCTTGCCTTGCCAATGCTGGTCTTTGCCGAACTGTTCGGCATGCCCCAGGAGGACATGTTCGGGCTCGCCGCCATCATCGGCGCCATCCTGGAAGGCCTGAGCCCGCACGCCAGCGATCCCCAGCTCGCCGCGGCGGACGCGGCCAGCGCCAAAGTTAAGGCCTACTTCAGCGACCTCATACAGCGCAGGCGCACCGACCCCCGCGAAGACATCGTGTCGATGCTGGTCCGCGCACACGGCGATGATGCCGACATGCTGTCGGACGCCGAGTTGATCAGCATGCTATGGGGCATGCTGCTGGGCGGCTTCGCCACCACTGCTGCGACCATCGACCATGCGGTCCTGGCGATGCTGGCGTATCCCGAACAGCGGCACTGGCTGCGGGGAGACGCCATGGGGGTCGAGGCATTCGTCGAAGAAGTCCTGCGCTGCAACGCGCCCGCCATGTTCAGCTCCATACCGCGCATCGCGCAGCGCGACATCGAACTGGGCGGCGTGGTCATCCCGAAAAATGCGGATGTGCGCGTGCTGATCGCCGCCGGCAATCGTGACCCGGACGCGTTTGCCGATCCCGACCGCTTCGACCCCGCACGGTTCTACGGCACAAGTCCTGGCATGTCGACCGACGGGAAGATCATGCTGAGCTTCGGCCACGGCATCCACTTCTGCCTCGGCGCGCAACTGGCCCGGGTGCAGTTGGCCGAGAGCCTGCCGCGGATTGAGGCGCGCTTCCCCACGCTCGTACTCGCCAAGAAGCCGACCCGAGAGCCATCCGCGTTCCTCAGGACGTTCCGCGCCCTGCCCGTGCGGCTGCATGCGCAGGTAGGGGGCTGAGATGCGCGTGGTGGTCGACCAGGATCTGTGCGGAACCACAGGGCAGTGCGCGCTGATGCTGCCCGTTACCTTTCGTCAGCGCGAACCCGACGGCGTCGCCCAAGTGTGCGTGGCGACGGTCCCGCAGGCGCTGCACGCCGCCGTGCGGCTCGCGGCCAGCCAATGCCCGGTCGCCGCCATTCGGGTCATTGAAAGCGACGCAGGCGATCGCGAGCGCGCCCGGGCCGACCCTGCGCCTTTTTCGGCAGAGGCCGAGCGGCATGCCACGAAAGACCAACGCAATCCAGGAGGACACGATGGTACGGTTTGAGGGCAAGGTGGCCGTGGTGACCGGCGCCGGCGCCGGCATCGGCAAGGCATGCGCGCTCGCCATCGCGCGCGAGGGCGGCAGAGTGGTAGTGGCCGACATTGATGGCCCAGCGGCGGCCGCCTGCACGGCGCAGATCGCGGCCGAAGCGGGCAACGCGCTGGCCCTGGCCATGGACATCGCCGATGCGCAGGCGGTGGCCGCGCTGTTTGAGGCGGCTGAGCAGCACTTCGGCGGGGTTGACCTGCTGGTGAACAATGCGAGCGCCATGCATCTGACCCCATGCGACCGCGCGATCGTCGATCTGGACCTGGCCATTTGGGATGAGACGATGGCGACCAATCTGCGTGGCACGCTGCTCTGCTGCCGCCAGGCCGTTCCGCGAATGATCGCCCGTGGCGGTGGCGCGATCGTCAACATGTCTTCATGCCAGGGGCTCAGCGGTGACACCGCGCTGACCTCCTATGCCGCATCGAAGGCTGCGATGAACATGCTGTCGGCCTCGCTCGCCACCCAGTACGGTCACGCGCAGATCCGCTGCAACGCGGTTGCGCCGGGTCTTATCATGACCGAACGTCTCCTCGCCAAGTTGGACGAGTGCATGCAAAGGCATCTGCGCCGCCATCAGCTCCTGCCGCACGTCGGCCGCCCCGAGGACGTGGCCGCGCTGGTGGCTTTCCTGCTCTCCGACGATGCTGCATTTATCACCGGTCAGGTCGTGTGCATCGACGGCGGCATGCTGACGCATGTGCCGACATACGCCGATGGTGGCAACAGTCGCGCCGGGCGACCGGCCGATGACACTACCAAAGCGGCCGCGGCGCCAGAGAGGTAATGGACATGCTGCTCAATCCGCTGAACCGCCGGCACCGGCTGCGGGACGACATCCCGGTCATGCCCGGCGCTTTCCCCCTGGTCGGGCACCTTCCGGCCATCGTTTGTGACCTGCCGCGCCTGCTGCGGCGCGCGGAACGGACCCTGGGCAGCCATTTCTGGCTTGATTTTGGCCCTGCGGGACAACTGATGACATGCCTCGATCCGGATGCGTTCGCATTGCTCCGGCACAAGGACGTGTCCTCGGCACTGATTGAAGAGATCGCGCCCGAAATCCTTGGCGGAACGTTGGTTACTCTGAACGGTAGCGCGCACCGGCAGGCACGCGATGGGATCAAGGCGGCATTCCTGCCGAGAGGCCTGACCGAGGCCGGCATTGGCGAGCTGTTCCAGCCCGTCATCCGGGCCCGGGTGCAGGCGTGGCGCGACCGCGGCGAAGTAACTATCCTGCCCGAAACCGGCGACTTGATGCTGAAGCTCACCTTTTATCTCATGGGCATCCCCGCCAAAGACCTGCCGGAGTGGCATCGCAAGTACCGGCAACTGCTGCAATTGATGCTTGCGCCGCCGCTCGACCTGCCCGGAACGCCCTTTCGGCGCGGCCGCGCCGCCCGCGACTGGATCGACGCGCAGTCGCGCCAATTCATCCGCGATGCGCGCGCGCATGCGGTGCGCACCGGGTTGATCAACGACATGGTGAGCGCGTTCGATCTCAGCGAAGACGCGCTCTCCGATGACGTCCTTGTCGCCAACGTTCGCTTGCTGCTGCTTGCCGGTCACGAGACCACCGCCTCGACGATGGCCTGGATGGTGATCGAGCTGGCGCGGCAGCCTGAGCTGTGGGACGCCCTGGTCGAGGAGGCGCAACGCGTGGGCGCAGTGCCGACCCGGCACGCGGACCTGTCGCAGTGCCCGGTCGCCGAGGCGCTGTTCCGAGAGACGCTGCGCATGCATCCGGCGTCCTCGCTCTTACCGCGTCGCGCGACGCAGGAATTGCAACTCGGCCAGCGGCGCATTCCCGCGGGCACCAGTCTGGGCATCCCGCTGCTGCATTTCTCGACGTCACCGCTGCTGCACGAGGCGCCTGATCAGTTCCGCCTGGCGCGGTGGCTGCAACGCACGGAGCCGATCCGGCCGGTGGACATGCTGCAGTTCGGCAGCGGCCCACACGTCTGCATCGGCTACCACCTGGTATGGCTGGAACTGGTGCAGTTCAGCATCGCCTTGGCGCTGACCATGCACAAGGCCGGGGTGCGGCCGCGGTTGCTGAGCGACGCCGAAAAAGGCCGGCGCTATTACCCGACAGCACAGCCCTCCATGAAAATCCGCATCGGATTCTCATGAGCTGGCATCGCATAGCCGGCTGGCGCGGCAGCGACGCCGGCAACACTGCGGCGGCTCTCCGCTCGCCCTCTCCGGTACAAGGACATGACCAAGATGCAGACCGGTTCCACGCTACACGACGACCAAACTGGCGTTTCCGCGCTCGACGGATTGGGCGCGCAGGCGCCCGGCGCATCCGGCAGGCTGCTGCCGGAAATCTGGATGCTGGACGGCACAAAGCGGGTCGAACAGGCACTGGCGCGTCTTCTCTGCGCCGAAGACGACGGTGAGGCCGAGCTGATGGCGGCGATGCGCTACGCCACCTTACATGGCGGGAAGCGCACCCGCGCCTTGCTCTGTCTGGCTGCCGGCGCACTGACCGACACCCCGGCGTACATGCTCGACCTCGTCGGCGCCGCCATCGAGATGATGCACGCCTGTACCCTGGTCCACGACGACCTGCCCGCAATGGACGACGACGTGCTTCGCCGCGGCCTTCCGACCGTGCACGTCAAGTTCGGCGAAGCCACTGCGATCCTGGTCGGGGATGCGCTACAGGCGCATGCCTTCCTGACCCTGGCGAGCCTGGATGCGCCGGGCGACATCCGTATCGCGCTCGTGCGTGAATTGGCGCAAGCGGTGTCCGCCGAGGGTGCTGCAGGCGGGCAGGCCATGGACCTGTCGCTGGTTGGAAAGCACGTTGAGGTCGGCAGGATCTTGGCGATGCACCGCATGAAGACCGGAGCGCTAGTGCGCGCGTCCGTTCGCATGGGCGCGCTATGCACCATCATGGAGGATGCCGCGCACGCTGAGCTGTACTGTGCGCTCGATCAATACAGCACCTGTTTCGGCCTGGCGTTGCAGGTGGTCGACGACATTCTCGACGCGACAGCGGATAAAGCGACGCTGGGCAAGACCCCCGGCAAGGACGCGGCGGCGCAAAAGCCGACCTGCGCGTCGATCATGGGACTACAGGCAGCGCGCCAGCTCGTGGTGGATCTATTTCGCGACGCGGGGGATGCCATCGCCCCCCTGGGGCCGCGTGCGGAACGGTTGGCCCAGATCCTGCAGCGCGCCAACGCGTATCTGTTGAAGCACGCGCCATGCGCATGAGCGCGCCCGGCCGCGTGGGGTCACCCCTGTGCCGCTGCGATCAGTGGCGGCAGCGGTTGCAGGCTTTACTGTGTCCAAATCCACGTCGCCGATCGCAGCGGTTGCCCAGCACTGCCGGCGCGCTACGCGCAAGCACTATGCGGTGGACCGCGACGGGCACGCGGCGACGTGCGCGTCCCGATCGTGGTGCTCGTCAACCGTCTGCAGAAGGAACATCCCGCGTGAACGCGCTGTCCGAACAGATCCTTTCCGAATTGCGCCACCTGCTGATCGAGATGAGCGATGGCGGCAGCGTTGGCCCGTCAATCTACGACACGGCGCGAGCTCTGCAGTTCCGCGGCAACGCCACCGGTTGGCAGGACGCATACGCGTGGCTCATCGCGCAGCAACAGGCCGATGGCGGATGGGGAAGCGTGGACTTCCCGCTGTTCCGCCATGCTCCCACGTGGGCGGCTTTGCTGGCATTGCAGCGTGCCGATCGTCTTTCCGGTGCTGCCGACGCAGTCCAGGCTGCAACCCGGTTCCTCCAGCGCCAGCCCGATCCCTATGCACATGCCGTTCCGGAAGACGCCCCGATCGGTGTGGAGCTGATCCTGCCGCAGCTTTGCGGCAAGGCCGCATCCTTGCCGGGCGGCGTGGCGTTTCCGCGTCACTCGGCGCTGTTGCCGTTGCGGCAAGCGTGCCTGGTCAAGCTGGGGGCGGTGGCGATGTTGCCGAGCGGCCATCCGTTGCTGCACTCCTGGGAAGCCTGGGGGACGTCGCCAAGCACCGCATGCCCGGATGGCGGCGGCAGCATCGGCATCAGCCCGGCGGCCACCGCCGCGTGGCGTGCGCACGCCGTGACACAGGGGAGCACGCCGCAGGTCGGGCGCGCGGAAGCGTATCTGCAGGCGGCATCACGGGCGACGCGCAGCGGCATCGAAGGTGTCGTTCCCAACGTCTGGCCGATCAATGTGTTTGAGCCATGTTGGTCGCTGTACACCCTGCATCTGGCGGGGCTGTTCTCGCATCCCGCACTCGCCGACGCGGTGCGCGTGATCGTTGCGCAGCTTGAAACCCGCCTGGACGTGCGCGGTCTGGGCCCGGCCTTGCACTTCGCGGCTGATGCGGACGACACCGCCCTTGTGTTGTGCGTCCTGCGCCTTGCAGGCCGCGACCCGGCAATCGACGCGTTGCGCCAGTTCGAAATCGGCGGGCTGTTCGTCACCTTCCCCGGCGAGCGCAATACCTCGGTGTCGACCAACATCCATGCCCTGCATGCGTTGCGACTGTTAGGAAAGCCCGCCGCCGGCACCAGCGCCTATGTCGAGGCCAATCGCAACCCGCACGGACTATGGGACAACGAAAAATGGCACGTTTCATGGCTGTATCCCACCGCGCATGCGCTCGCTGCGCTGGCGCAAGGCAAGCAACAGTGGCGCGACGAGCGCGCGCTGGCGGCGCTGCTGAAGGCGCAGCGTGACGACGGCGGCTGGGGCGCCGGTCGTGCGTCCACATTCGAGGAAACCGCCTATGCGCTGTTCGCGTTACAGGTGATGGACGGCAGGGAAGAGCCAATAGGCCGCGCGCGCATCGCTCAGGTGGTGGCGCGTGCGCTGGAATGGATGCTCGCCCGCTATGCGGCGCATAGATTGCCGCAGACGCCGCTGTGGATTGGCAAGGAACTATATTGCCCCACCCGGGTCGTGCGCGTGGCCGAACTCGCCGGATTATGGTTGGCGCTCAGTTGGGGGCGGCGCGCCCTGGCCGAGAGAGCAGGATCGGCGCCATGACCGAACGCGCTCTGCAGCAGGTGCTGGAGTGGGGGCGTTCCCTGACCGGGTTCACCGACGAGCATGCCGTGGAAGCGGTCAGGGGCGGCCAGTACATCCTGCAGTGGATCCACCCGAGCCTGCGAGATACCAGCGCTCGCACGGGCCGCGATCCGCAGGACGAATCGCTGATTCTGCCGTTCTATCGCGAACTGGCGCTGCTGTTCTGGCTCGACGATTGCAACGACCTTGGTCTGATCACGCCGGAGCAGCTCGCCGCGGTGGAGCGGGCGCTGGGACAGGGTGTGCCGTGCGCGCTCCCTGGATTCGAGGGCTGCGCTGCGCTACGCGCTTCGCTGGCCGCGCTCGCCTACGATGGTCGTGACTATGCTCAGCTTCTTGACGATACCCTGTGCTACTGCGCGGCTCTGCGCGCCGGACGCGCGCAGGCGGCAGGGGCGGAGCGCTGGTCCTACACCGAATACCTGCACAACGGCGTCGATTCGATCGCCTACGCGAACGTGTTCTGTTGCCTGTCACTGCTCTGGGGGCTGGACATGGCGAGTTTGCGCGCGCGTCCGGCGTTTCGCCAGGTCCTACGGCTCATTTCCGCGATAGGGCGCTTGCAGAACGATCTGCATGGACGCGACAAGGACAAGTCGGGTGGCGAGGCCGACAACGCGGCGATCCTGCTGTCGCAGCGCTACCCGGCTATGCCTGTGGTAGAGTTCCTCAACGACGAGTTGGCCGGCCATACGCGCATGCTGCACCGGGTGCTGGCCGAAGAACGCTTTCCGGCGCCGTGGGGAGCGCTGATCGAGGCCATGGCGAACCTGCCCGCGCGGTACTATCAGACCTCCGTCAACCGCTACCGCAATAACGCTGCGGGGGATGCCAGTGTGCGCAGGCCTGAACTCTAGACGGCGGCGTGCGCGCGCACTGCCCTGCTACCACGCGTGGCAGGTGGTGGCCGGGCACGTCGCTGGCGCGGGTAGCATGATGCGACGGCGACGGACAAAAAGAGTTATATCATACAACCATGTGAAAAAAATCTTTGCTCGCACTGTACCCGCTTGATGTCACGCTTCGGCCGTCTGCTCGCCGGCCTGTTCATGTTCCTCGGCCAGAATGCCGACAATCGAAAGAACCCGGTTCCTGATTCGGGGCGACAGCCGCAAAATGCCCTCGATCAGTCGGCGACCGTCAGCCGTCGCCAGGTATGCAATGCGTTCGTCAATCTCCGCGCCTTCTGGGTGGGGAACTCCGCTGCCGGGTTCCGGCAGGCCTTCGAAAAACCGCGCCACTGGCACATGCAGGCAACTTGCTATTTCATAGAGCATCGAAGCACTGACGCGGTTTTTGCCGCTTTCGTATTTCTGCATCTGTTGGAAGCTGACGCCGACGCCCTTGCCCAACTCGCTCTGCGATAAATCGGCTTGAATTCGGAGAATGCGGATCTGTTGTCCGACGTGGCGATCGACGGGATGGAACCTCTCCGATGGCGACGCCCCCCGCCGCGTGAAACTTGCTTCGATGTCTGTCATATAACTCATGCCGGCTCCTCTAAGGTCGCAAAAAGGCATGATAGGGGCAACCAGGCATCTCGACTTTCATATTTGTGATGCGATTACATATTCTTGATGCGAAATTCACGATTTCGGCGAGTTTTGCCGCAAAGCACGTCACCGACCGGGGCCAGCTTTGGGAGCGATGCTGCCCGACCGCTGCGCCGCGACTATTGCGCGGTTCAAAGCGTAGCGACGCGAGTCGGTATCGTTTTGTCAGACCGTCGGTCAGTTTGAAGATCGACGTGTTCCAGCCGGGTCGTCCCTTATCGAACAAGCATCGCACCGAAAAATGTACACAATAGGGGATCACGCTCCCGTTTCCCATCATGTTGGGGCCGATTTCAGCTCCGGCAATTGCGCCCCTGGTCGTCATTCAAGTATACCCGCAAAGGCTGGCGGCGGCGCATTGACCCTCCTATGGACCGGCAGCGTTCAAAGTCTTGCCAGACGCCATAATCGCATGAGCTCTGCTGGCGCCGAGATACCTGTCGATATCACATAGGGATCGGCGCGACTTCGTGGCGCTTGGCTGCCGCGCTTCTTGATAGGGAGTCCATGGCTGAGGTCGTTGACGAAATAGAGGGCAACTTTCTGCTCGCCCGCCACGGTCCATGACGTCAGGCTACCCCAGGACTTTTCAGCCGTTCGCCCGCTGTACTCACCAATGCCTTTGGCTTGGAGCCATTGAGTGACACATGCACGCGCGTTTAGGGGATTGACGACACGATCATTTGCACCTTGCCAGATCGTTATCGGAGGCGAGGGTCTCGGTCCGTCATTAATTTGCGCAATCGGGCGTCCCCATCCGCCGGACGGAGGAGCTGCCCCATCCTTCATCGCCCGCAAGGCGGACACGGCATCACGGGCGGATCCGAAAGGCATGCCGGCAACAATCGCCGCTCCCGCAAATATCTCCGGGTAGTTCGCCACCACCGCGCTCACCATCGCGCCACCGGCCGACAATCCCACGATGAATATTCTGGAAACGTCGATCCGATGCCGCTCGCACGCATACTCGATCATTTGCCTGATGGACATCACCTCGCCCCGGTCCCTGGCAACGGCGCTCGGCCGGTACCAGTTGAAACAGGTTTGCGCGTTGTTGGTGCGCCGCTGTTGCGGGTATAGGAGAACGAAACCACGATCCCTCGCGAGCTTCGAGAAACCGCTGGCCGCATGCAGACTTTCGGGAGACTGGAGGCATCCATGGAGAACAACGACGAGTGCCGGCCTCTTCGGCAAACGCGCCGGAACGAAGGACTTCATCAGAAGGCGGCCTGGATTGCTTCCGAAAGCAATGACCTCCAGCAGCCCAGCTGTTGCGCGAGGGGAAGGTGATTTGCTTGGTTTCCGCCGTTTGAGTGCCGGTTTCAAAGCCGTCTCGACCAGGCGGGTCATCTGTTTCTGCGTTCTGAACGCTTTCGAAAGGGATCGGCTGAAACTAAACCTCATGAGTTCTCGCGCTCCAACCGCGCGAGGAGTGCTCGAAGGCCCAGCTGGGCGGCTTCGCGCACCGCTTCGTTGAGGGCAAACCAGCGCTAGGTAAAGATTCCGAACGACGTCTCAGTGACGATGCCCATAATGCCTGCCTCCCCGAAGGCCTCTCTATGCGGCGACGCCGCTTGGCTCGCGACTTTCGACATGGCCCTTCGGAACGCCCAACGTCCGTTTCGGCGGCTACCGTACAACGGAAGAGGTGTCTACCATGCTCATCGGCACATATGTCGGGAAGTAGGCGACGCGGGTCAACGCGCCTTCGTCCGCTACGATACACTGAGGCTCGGCCGCGGAACCCGTTCTTTACGATTGCGCTATCGCAGAGCACCAGCCGCCACATGAGCAACAAACTCGCTTCGACATTCTTTTCCAAGTTCGGGGTGTTTTCAGAAGGGATACGAAACTCGTTCTCATCGGATATCCGTTGTGCCGAACAAGGATTGGTGCCCGCTATCGAGGTCGAAGTAAATATGCTGATCGAGGTGAAAGCTCCTGGCATCAGGCGGTGCCGTGCTTCGGACGAGCGAGCTGCTCGACCAGATCGTCGGCATCATTCCTCCGATCGAGATCCCTTTCCTTTGTCAACTTTGCTCGGATGCGTAGCGCTTCCTCTTCGGTCGCCTGCACAGGCTGGCCAGAACCCTCCGGAAGGCCCGCGCCGCTCTGGGCGATGGTGGAACTCTTAGGGCGGTCGTTCAGGCCTTCTGTGAACTTGTTCATGACAGTTCTCCTTCTCAGGTCCTAACGATGGCGACATCGGATGGTTCGGCCAATCGCGAAAAATTGGAGGAAAATCGACGAGAGACTGTTCTTCTACGCGAGGAGGCTGGCTACTGAGCCAGTTATAAGGCTAAACCCACCATTGCTAAGGCGGGAGAATCCGTCCTGAGGAACAGGTAACTCCAAAGCCCCCACTCCGTCTGGTGACCGAAAATTGCGAGTCGAAGGCGTCGGAGCCGTCGAGCATTCTTGGAAACTCGTTTTCGATCTCGATTTTTGTCAAACCACCCAGGAACTGACAGAAACCTCCGTCAGCCGTGCGTCTTCCCGGCTCTCGAGCGGCAGTAGGCCCGAACTCACAGGCCAAGCCTTGCGCTACCGCACGCAATCCTGCCTTGGCCACCGCGACAGTGTCAGGGCGGCCTAGCTTTCAGTGACGCGGTCGCGCCTGTGAACAGAAGCGCACCGCCGCCTTTCGGGATGAAACGCTTAACGCTAGCTCTTGCCACGACACAACCGGCTTTGGGATTTTGCCGCCAAAAGTCCTCGAATGTCTGTTCGTCAAGTTGCAAGGTCGATGCAGCCCGGTTTTCGCCGACATTAAACGCGATGAGTTCGATTGCACCGAGTCGTTCAGCACGTACTCAACCTCATCAGGCTGGGTCGGGTCGGCAACAATCACCTCAACCGTTGACATCAGCCAGTAGGCCTTCTTGCAGCTTTGCAACTCCTGGGGCGCGGCGATTACGATTGCGAGTCCTTCAGCGGCAAAGCGCCGCGCAAGCGCGGCACCAAGCCCCTGTTTGGCTCCGAACACCGGGGGCCTTCGCCACAAGAAGTCTCCTCGGTCAGCAGACACGATCGAAGATCAGGATGAAATTATTCGCTGGCAGGTCAAGCGTGCGGGCGAGCTTCAGGCCGTGCGGAGCCGCGGCCTTTTCCAGTTCGCCGATGTCCTTGAGACCCCATTCGGTCACACCAGCGGCTAGGATTTCCTTATCGAAAGCTTCGTTCGAGCCTGTCGTATAGTGGCCGTCGCGCTTGAACGGGCCATAGATTGCCACAAAGCCATCCGCCGCGAGGACCGACGACGCGAGGCGAGCAATGCCTTCCTGGATCGACACCCGGGCCACTTGAAAGAGGTTGATCACGAAGATCACGTCGAAGGTCTGGTCCTTCGGGTCGGGAAAGGTAGATGGATCGGTGAGATCTATGCAAATAGGATCGGCGACATTGCTGTTGCCAGCGTCCGCGCGCTTCGATTCGATCGTATCGAAAACATCAGTATCATAGTCGGACGGCAGGAAATGCACGCCGGAGAAATGCGGAGCGAAATAATTGATGTGAAGGCCCGCGCCGCTCGCTAATTCAAGAACCTTGCCCGACGCTGGGAAGATTTCCTTGAATGCTGTTAGGATGGGATCTTTGTTACGATTGCCGGCCCACGCGACATAGGGGCTCAAGGGATATGGATCGATGTCTGGGCGCTGATCAACTTGGGTCATACTGGTCTCCTTGGTATTTGGCTCGCCACCTTCGTCGAACCGGATGGAATTAGACGGGTTGGGCGAGGAGTTCGGAGAGGAAGCCATCGACAGCGGCGTTGAAGTCAGGATCGACCCCAAAGAGGTCGAGATTGCTCATAGAGCGTTTGATTGCTGTCCCCGAGGCGCTGGAACCCGGTTCCAATGACACAAAAATTGCGCCAAGATCAGTGCTGACAGCAGTTGGCTGATGGGTGGGTGTCCATAATCTGCCCCTCCTGAGCGGGTGCTTTGGTGCAGCCTCACTCTGCCAGAGCGTCCGTCGCTGTTCACACCTCATGTAATCTAATGCCGAAGGGGTGCGCCTCACCCGACCCCGATCTGATCTTGTGTTCAGATCAGCCAGTCAGATCGGGCTGATTGTCATCCCGAGGGGAACCAAAAGGGCATATAGGCGGACATTCCAACTTGTTCGCCACACTTCCATCCTTACCTCCTACACCAGTGGTCGTCGCGGCGCCCTCAAGCCTCAAGCTGACGAAGTTGACGAGATAGCGCATATTTCCGTTGGAGGTGCCCTATGGCTATGCTGAAAAAAGGCGGTTCCCGCAAGCGCAACGAGCGCCGTAGGTATCTTATCACCGGATATGCAGGCAGATGGGAGCCGCTCTTTGAGAAAAAGCGGAGGCCCGCGCGACCGCAGCGCGCGTGCT
The DNA here is from genome assembly GCF_002944315.1 of Rhizobium sp. NXC24. NCBI lineage: Bacteria > Pseudomonadati > Pseudomonadota > Alphaproteobacteria > Hyphomicrobiales > Rhizobiaceae > Rhizobium > Rhizobium sp. NXC24. The sequence goes on along the minus strand of NZ_CP024313.1, from coordinate 36,260 downwards.
TTCTGGCGTGTCCGAAGGTGTCAAGCGCACCAAAAACACGGGCGGCACCGTTCATGACATATGTCATACGATCGGCGGACGAAGAGCCTGAAATTCAGATTGAAGAGATCGCCCCTCAGAAGGACGCGCTGAACATTGCCCTCGCGGCCGCAAAGCAGCGCGGCGCCGAGCGTGTCGCTGAAATCCTCAGGGGCCCGAGATGTTGTCTGCGGACGAGTTCGCCGATGAGATCAGCGCCACTCGTGAGACGGTGAACAGAAAGCGCAAGCGTTATGAAATTCTCGGGCTCGAAGGAGCAAAGCGAGATGTGCGCTTTCCAAAATGGCAAATCGGCGATGATGGTCAGCTGCTTGGCGGTCTCGCGCAACTGTTCGAAGCTTTTAACGGTTTACCGGTTTCTCCTTCAGGAAAGCGATAGCCTCGGCGGTCGCACCGGTCTTGAGATGCTGCGAAAGGGCATGATCGAGCATGCTGTGGGAGCGGCGCGCTCCATCGGCTGCAGTTACACGGGCAACCGCTCCAATCTGGAGCGCTTGCTGAAGGTCTGGCGTGAAGCCGAAAACATCCAACCTGACGACCCGCCTACCGACCCAAGCGCGCCATGAACCAGCGACAGCGTTTTCATCTGGCAATCAAACGCGATCCTTGGTCTGACAACATCGTCGCCAGTCGGTGGATGGAGGTTTGGACGCCGGAAACGGTCTTCGCCACCCGGCCGTCCTGCTGCGATGCTCTGTCGAAACAGAAGCTCAGCAACGTAATCGCCACCATCAGGAGCACTGTGAGCAGAGCCGACTGGGTTATGGTGGTTGGTTCAAATTGCACGCAATAGAGCAGCATGTTGCCAAAGGCGAAGGTGAAGAGGCTCGTGCGACCGAAGAACGTCAGCGACCTCCACAGCGAGGTCGGCGCAACCGACTGGCGCAAGGTAAGCAGGACAGCGGCGGCCGTAATGGCAAAAGCACCGACAACGCCGGCGGCGAAGTAAAGCGGATGGCTGTCGAGTCGCATGGCCATGTTCCCAAGGCCTCTCTTCGTTTCGCTATCGAGTATCCACGCGCCCGCGATGAGCGACAGCCCGGTGCCAAGGAGCACAAGCCAAGCGCGCCGAGTCATCCCTGCGGCCACACCCGAAGCCGAGCCCATCAGGATTTTCCCGAGCGCCATTCCGGATATGACAAGCGTCATGCCATGCAGGACGGAGGGGCCGCCGAGCTTGGCTCCCCCTATTCCGAACAGGAACATCGCGAGGCGGTCCACTTCCGTTGGCAAGCCAAATACTACGGGACTTGGCAGCCCGCGCAAGACCGGATGAAGAATGTGAATGGCGACGCCCAGGATCAGAAGCGGAACGAGGCCCAGGCGATTGCGCGTCCATAATAGGGCGGGAGCCACAGTCAGCGCGATTGCGTAAAACTTCAGAATGTCAGTGAACGGGGTTACCCCCAGCATGAAGATCGTCGATATGGAAAAGAATAACGAGTATTCCGACTTGGCAAAAAAAAGAACGACGACGGAAAGACTGTATAGCAGCCAGCATTGAATGGCCCGCGACCACAGAGGAGCGATCGATATACTGCGCTTGTCGGTATCAAATCGTGGCCTGTATACGACTTCAAGCATCGTTCCGAAAAGAACAATGAAGGTTGGCGTTGAAAGCGCCATCAATAATTTAAGACCATCAACATAGGGCTCCTTAAGAAAGTCTGCTAATTTGGACACCGCCAAGACGTGACTGCCCATGGCCAGGAAAATCGCACATGACCGGGCCACATCGATCCCAACTATCCGATCTATCTTCATATTTACTGTCATGCTCCGGCAATTCTCCTATGGATAAGCAAAAGGGCTTGCCTACTCACAAAGCCAGACCGACAACCCCAGTCCGCTTGCGCTCTACCAATGATCGTCAGGGCAATAGTCTGCGCCGAAGCAATGCTGTCGACAAAAGGAATGGAATGACGATGAGATGCAAAGTGCGCCGACATGTAGGCAGACGTCGACGACGGGTGACCGAGCATTAACGGGCGTATGATCGATCGAATGCACCAAAGGCAGAAATCAAACCGCCAACCATGCGCTGATTTTTTGAGCGACCTATGGCTCCGACGGTTCGAGATGAATTTCCCAAGATATTCTCACCGCACTCCAGTAGACACGCAAAGCTCCAGTTCTTTTCTAAGCGGTGATTTTCAGTTTTGACCTCTCTAATAAGCATCTCCGAAAGATCGGTAAAATTGATTGGTTGGATCGCAATGATCTAAGCAATGGATGGTAGAATGCGTATTAAGGTCTTCGCGGGCAGTTTCACTCCTGTCCTTGGCGTAGCGCGACAAATCAGGCCAACAGCCAGAGCGCCATTCTTCAAAACCGTCCTCTGCGAATCGGTCCTCGTCGCCATCGGCAAGCATGAAAACACTCCTGCCATGGCTGCGTTCCCATAATGACCAAATGGGAAAGCACGGGCGATAAACTCCAGTACAACGGCATTGGCAGCCGCCGAGCCGTTCGATGACACGAGCAAATGGCTGAGTGATCTGCCAAGACAGCCAATCCAGGGAGCGGGAAAACTGGGGGTCACGCCGCAAGATTTTGCCTGCTTAAGTCGACCATCCGCAACGGCGGCTCAGACTTGAAGAACGCGATGAGCGCCAATCGGCGACCAACGCATCTGACGCTTTTTGTGCATGCGGGCATTGACGAGGCTGTTGGCAGCACTTTCAGCAGGTGAGCTAGAATCGGCAAGCCCGACCAGTACCGCTGGCAGTAGTTGACGATCGAAGCTTCGTTCTGGATCACGTAGGTGCGAAAATTGTGATCAGTTCATATAGTCGCCTGACTTTGCCGTTCGCATCGCGCAGCCCGGCGTGCTGATCCAATTGGGCAAGCATCTGCTTTACGGCCTCGGTTGCCTCTCGGACATATCCACTCCGTAGGAGATGTCGAAGCCTTGGCACATGCACCGCAACGTCTCGGAGATAGACGTTCAGATCCTGGAGATACTTGATGCCCTCCAAGGCCTGTTCAATGTGCCGCAGCCGCATCGATAGATGAAACCAGTCAAGGATACCCCACGTTTTTCCCAGTCCCGCTTGGCTTCAGTCCGACGGGCGTAGCCGTATAAGACCATCAGAGAATCCCGCTCCTGCGCCTTGACCAACATTGAATATGCCCTTGCCATCACAGGCAACGTGCTGTCCGACGTGTTGGAGAATTCCGGAATGAGCGCATTATTGACGATAACATACAGGTTGAATTGATTTCGCTTCTGCTGAGGTGGGATGGTTTGCCGACGCAAGGACCGCGTACGGCAATGTGAGAATCTGCGACGAGGACCTCCGTCTGAGTGAAGCTCTTGGAAGTCATGGGCGAGGCTTAGAGACCGCGCCGACCTCGTTCGGACCGCTCTGCGAGCCGGAAGCTTTCTTGCCTTCGACTTCTCATTTTCGACAGGTCCCTAATGAATTGCCAAGCCGGGCTGCAGCGGGAAACCCGTCCGGATAACAGGATCACAGCGTTCGGTTGCATGCCGGGCAGTCGGACTCATTGTCGGCCTTCTGACAATGTTGGGTATGAAACACTGCCCATCAAAGCGATCATGTTGTCCAAAAGGGGTTTTCTGGATGGCACGGCATTTGCCTCGTCGAATCACAAATACCGTATGGCACGAACCTGCAGGAGTTCCTCCATGAACAGCTTCCGGCAGTCGCTACTGCAAGATCTGCGCATGCGAATCCGCCCCTCGGCTGCAAGCGGAATGGCCGAGCTTGTAACCAGACAATCCCCCTACTGCATATGGAGACGCCAAAATCTCGCGACGCGGGCAACGACTGGACAACAAGTCGCTCGATCGTCCCGCCGCTTAATGAGGTCCAAGGGTGGACATCGATGAGCGCCTCGAGCAAGGCCTGACGGTTCCGCGATGCCGACGTTAGGTGGATCGCCTAATCTGTTTGCACTCGTTCTGCACAGTAGGATGGATGATGGCCAGCACAAAGGCTACTTGAACGTGAACGTTTTCGAAAGTGCCTGGAGGTCACCGACCTCATCCTTCTTGGCCGACGTGGCCGTACTGGGTGTCGCATTCGTTTGGGGTGCGAGCTATCCGGTCGCGAAAGGCGCACTATTCTATGCGCCGGTTTTGATCCTCATTCTTTATCGTTTTCTGATTACCACGATCTTTATGACAGTGGTGGCAAGACATGAGATCGCATTGATCTCTTGGGGCGATTGCATCCGTGGCATCATACTGGGAACAATACTTTTTTCGATTTTTATTGCTGAAACTTACGGTGTTGCATCAACAAGCGCCATGAACACGGCCTTGATCATTTCGCTTTGTGTAATTTTCACGCCGATCATTGACTATGGGCTATCAGGGCGACTTCCACCTACGGGCATATTGGCAAGTGCTGCCATATCCTGCATCGGTGTCGGCATTCTCACTGGTGGGATCGGCAAGTTCAGTCCGGGTGACGCGCTCGTGCTGGGGGCTGCGATACTGCGAGCGATTATGGCCGTTTCCACCAAACGCCTTCTGGTCGGCCGGCAGATTTCGTCTGCGGCACTGACGGCCATTCAGGGATCGGCGGTGGCAACACTCACTTTCGTTTTGGCCGTCGATCAATTCGGAATCCACGGCCTTATTGTGAAGGCCACCCTTCAGTTTTGGGGCGCTGTCGCTTTCCTTTCACTCTTCTGCACCATCGCTGCATTCTACATTCAAAACGCCGCGGTCAGAAAATCGACGCCGACACGGGTTGGTTTGTTGATGGGAACAGAACCCTTTTTTGGTTTCGTCCTCGCCCACCTTCTCCTGACAGAATCATTGACCGCAACGGGCTTGATAGGTGCCGGCCTCATCCTCGCCGGAACCTCTGCCGGCATCTTTTTTGAAAGTAGGACCTGACAAATGAACCTTGTCTCAATTTCGATCAAACCATCTGTCGGCGGCATTTTGAGTTTCGAAGATCTGGAGGCTTTTCCTGACCGAAACGCACCAGTTGCAACCATGTTCAGCGGCGGTCTCGACAGCACCTACCTTCTCTACAAGCTGCAAAGCCTTGGCTTTGCAAATGTTGAAGCTGTCGCCGCAGATGTCGGAACGTCCATCGACAAGCCTTTGCTGGAACAGACGGCAGCAAGGTTCGGCGCGCGCTTTGTCTGTCTCGAAGGGCGGGAAGCTTTTGTCGAACAAGGCGTGAAACCCGCCATTCGGGCCCACGCCAAGTACCTTGCCAGCTATCCGTTAAGCAGTTCTTTGAGCCGTCCTATAATCGCCTCGTTGATTGTTGCTTATGCAACGTCAATCGGCTCACGGCTACTTCTTCATACAGCAAATCTTTCGCAGAATAGCCTTCCCCGCCTTAACAATAGCATCAAGCGCTCGGGATTTTCCGGTAACTTCGGCAGTCCGTATGAATACTCGGTGATTTCCCGGCAGCAGAAGGCCGCCGCCCTCTCCAAGTTCGGACTGACCTTTGTGACGGACCGCACGTGGAGCGGGGACGAAAACCTCTGGTGCCGGGAATTCGAATCTGGACCTTTGGACGATCCCGAAAACTTTTCTATCCCGGAAGAGGCATTTGAGTGGACGCGTAACATTGCCGCGCAGCAGCCGGTAGAGATCAAACTGGGGTTTATTGACGGAAATCTCGTCTCAATTGACGACCGTGACATTGCACTGATCGACACAATCCCGCTCCTGAATAAAACAGTTGGTAAATTCGGACACGGCCGCTTTGTCGGGCTCGAACACATCTCAACCGGTGAAAAGGTTCTCGAGGTTCGCGAGGCGCCCGCGGCGGCCATCATCATGGACGCGCTGCGGCACCTCGAGACCGCTTCCCTTGGTGTCGGATCAATCGTGTTGAAGCAAGGGCTTGAGCAAGCCTGGTCCCAGGAGGCGGTTTCAGGTGCATGGGGCAGTACTATTCACAGGATGTGCGATCGGGCCATAGCGTCCGCACTCGAGGGCGTCAGCGGAAGCGTCAGCTACATAGTCGACAACACGCGCTTTTTGCCTCGGTCCATCATAGCCAGCACACCGAAATACATTACGAACCGCCACCTTTGGGAACATCAAGCCGCGAGGCATCAAGCGTCCTCTAAACTTCCCCCTCGCCATCGCCAAGACGGGAGACATCCATGAAAAAGGTCGCACCCCAGGGGCTATGCAGCTTCCGTCAAGAATGCACTGATCATCTGGCGACAAATGGATGGTGGTTTTCGAGAGGTGAGCGCAGCGAAGCCGGCTTCGGCATCGAAATTGATGCTGGCTGGAACAACTTGGCTGACCATTGGAATCGACTGCTTCTCGATGAATACATGCGTGACGGTGGGACCTATCGCTACCGGCGCTATGGTGCGTTTGAATATGACGCAGTGGAGGGAATTTTCCGGCTCCTTCCGCATGCCCCTTACGAGCAATCGAAAGCCATCAACCACTTGAATGGCGGCTTCAAGCGCTACTTCGAGCCCTTTGAACAATCCTTTATAGATCATCCCATCTTAAACAAGATTCTGACAGGTTTCTGCAGAATTCTATGTGAAACCGCAGGACATGATCGTTGGAATATTAAGCTTCATCCCTACCGGATTGTTGCACGCGACGGTGTAAACGGCAAACCAGCACCCGAAGGCCTTCACCAGGACGGGGTGGATTTCATCGTTTCTTACATGATCGCGCGAGTTAACGTGACCGGCGGTATGAGCACGATTACTGATGCCTCAAAGCGGTTACTCGGCGATGTCGAAATGAACCTTCCAAATGATTTTGTGATCTGCAACGACCGCAAGACGTTTCATGATGTATCATCGATCGTGACCGACAATCCGAAAATGCCGTTCGCATATCGTGACGTCCTTGTCATCGCCTTCGAGAAACTATGAATCAGGTCCGAACCTGAGCACGTTGCGAAAATCGGAGTAGCGAACGTCCCTAATGCCAAGAGCGCCAAGACCATTTTCAGTGAGCTTGAATACGAAATTGAACGTGAGATCCTCTCTGCTTTTCCTGCTGCAAAAAACAACGGGCAGGATAGATTTCTTGCATTTTGAGCAACAAGAGCGTGTTATCAAACGCGGCCCTTATAACAAACAAACAGCAATTGATCGCGGTCAAGGGCCTCCCACGGGTATCTCTGGGATCCGAAGGATGGGAATGTTTGGACGCTGCTCGCAACGCTTTCCAACATCCGGACCGTTGAAGAAATGAGCTGGCTTCCGAAATGAAGAAGATTGCCGGAGAGTGCTGGAAATCATGGTGTGGCCGGATGGCAAGATCTGTTAAACCCATTCTATCAGAAGATGCTATCGCCAGCGCTCCGGCACGACAACGCCGCACCCGCTAAGCTGCCTCGGCGATGGATCTGTACCCGATCGACGATGGGCGGCTGCATCATCTCGTGTGTGCAGGTCCGGGGTCGCGTTGCGAAAGAGGTCACGTGATAGCCGAGTTCCACGCCGTAGCGGGCCGTGGATCCGATGCAGGTATTTTCAGCAGCCGACGATGATGAGATGGGGAATGCCATGTTGGCGAAGCTGCTGATCTTGGCAGAATGAATGAACCGGTGTCGACGACCTCCACCGCCAGAATAGATGTCCATTTCTGCCGCCTTGAACGGATACGAACCTCTGACCCTCCTATTGACGCTCGGCGATACCCATGACCCGTTGATATTTCAACGAGTTCCGAATTTGCCTAGAAGTCGAAGGGATCCTTCAGGTCAAGTTGGCCATCACATATAGAACCGATAGCGCGGATCGGCTTCTACTCCATCCGGAATGTACTTCAGGATTTCTCCCACCTGACGGGCAGCCCGCATGGTTATCGGCAGCGCTCCATCGAACTGGGTATTGTTCCAGTTCATCTTCGTGAGAGCCATTGTCTCATGGAGAAGGGCATCCCATTCGGTCCGATCTCGGCGTTGGCAGCGCAGTATTAAAGGGTTCGGCACGTACATTCCGGGATACGTGGCGAAGAAATCCACGCTACCCCGCGTATAAAGAAGCGAGGAATCTTGATCGACGCGCATCGCGGTTCCCCGCAATGGCGGGTAGTCCCCCTGCCTTACCAGCTTTATTGGCGACCGTCGCGGCATCCAAATGAAGTCTGCCATGGTCACCCCAGCTTCATCCAGGGCCGCATTCAGTCCTTCAAGCTCATCATCGTGGAATCTCGAGCTCTTATGGATCACCAATCGCGCGGGGTAGTTGGCGTGCTCGCGCTTGTAAGCCCCCAACGATCTTTTCAACAGGGAGTGGGCGTCATCCCGGCTGAGATACGGGTTACGGTCGTGCTTGTCCTCAAGAGCAGTGCCTCCCTTAAGAATGAGGCCCTCTCCGCGTTCATCAAACAGCTGTGCGGAGCTCGTCCGCAACGAACCGCGCGAAAGGTCCTGGAAAAAGCTTATGCCGAGATAGGTCGTGTCGTAGCTCTTACGATCTCTAATCATTCGCCAAGGGGTGCCACCGGCCTTGTAGTAGAGGGCGCAGAAGAAGTTCCACGCTCTCGTGGCTTCATCCTGGACCCGGCGATCGGACAGGCGAGCGAGCTTTCGCTTGATGATCGCGCTGTTGTCGTATGTCGATGGCCAGATAAGCTGAATCGGAATCTTCATCGGCATCGATGCTGCCTTCAGGGCACCCCGAAAGTCCTCGTAAAGACCGTTTTCCGGGTCGTCCGCATCTTCGCTGTCGCCAGTACCTCCGCTTCCAAGAGCCTCTTCCTCCGCAATTCTAAGGTTTTTCACGCGCTCGATGATTTCTATAGGCAAGGCGCAAACGATGACGTGCGGTGGTCGATCCAGCTGCGATAAGTCGCGGATTTCCTCTATGAAAAGGTCCACCGCCTTCTTGATCGCGGTCTCATCGGCAATTTCCCTCACCACGTCCGAGATACTGGAAGTGGCCAGAATGCGCTGGTGCTGATCATCAATTTCGAACCAGCAACGGAAGGGGCCTCCGATGCCGCTGCCAGGAAAAGCCGGGAATAAGTTTGGCTGGCGGCTTTGTTTGGCCGGGACTATGCTTTCGCAGCGCCGGAACCATTCACGCAGACCATCGACGGTGCGGGAGCTCCCGATCACTCCGACCTTTACTGTCTTCGTCCGATCCAGGCTGAAATCAACTGGCCCATGGTCGATCAGACCAAAGCGCACGTCCATGTGCCGCCCTTCACTGCCGAACTCCAGCAGCGGCTCGCCGATGTGCTGCAGTTTAAAGATCGAACTCAATCTGGCCCGCCTTCCTTGCCTTTATCAGATCAGAATCTTCGCGGCTGCCCCAGAGCTCGTCGGGCACCCCAAACTCGTGGGAAAGAGGCTCCACGGGGTCGAAGCTGAGATAAGGGTACTCGTAGTGGAGCAGATCACCCTGCTCTGTCAGTAGGGCCCGCCACACGCGAAGATGGCCGCGAACATTTGAGTTCGTCTCGAACATCTTGATCGTTGTGAGTCGTTCGGCGCCATATTCGTATTCGATCAAGCCGTCGCGCGTGAAGTGATAGGTCGGATCGACTGCGAGGTACCATTCTCCATCGATCTCTAAAAACCGGGGAAAGAACGCTGCGTGCCGGACGTATGCGGCGCCTGTGCCATCCAACTTCCTTCCATGCTGGGTTACTACGGCCCGCTTGCCGTCGCCGTGCCGATCTCGGAAGGTGTAAACGACCTTATCGCGCTTCTTCAGATGACCTTTGAAAAAGTAGTATTTTTTTGGTCGGTCAAAGACTAGCCGCTCCCGCAAGCGCTCGCCAAGGCATCGGTTAAGCAATTGGACGAAAAGCCGTTTCGTAACCTCATCGTCGGAACTGAACCATTCCTCCGTCTCAACGATGTCCACGCTTCCTTGATCACAGGCCCGTTCGAAAAGGGGACCTCCCAGGTCGCGAAAGGAAACAATGTGTCCGTTGTGGACGATCCAGTCGATGGGCGGTCGCTCCTCTTTAATTAGGAGGGCCTTCCTGACATCCGTCATGTCAAGGTCGGTCGATGCAAGTTGGATCCTAAACGGAAAGCTTGCCTTCAGGAGGTTAGTTTCGAGCAGCTCTACAGAACGAAGGGACGGCACCACCATTCCTGGACGGGCGAACTCAGCAACAAGTGCAGCCAAGCGAGGTGCAGTCGTTTCCGTCAGCGAATCCTTCTCCCGATCGAAGACGATCTTTCGGGATTGCGTGTTTTCCGGAACTTGGAAGTAGCTCTGGACAGACTTCCAGCAGATGAGGTCGCTCGTTCGATGAATAACGACCAAGATGACCGGGACGTTCGAATTGAGCCAGTAGTCCAAGTCTCGCTGCTCTGGCCGGTAGGCAAAAGTCTCGCCGTTGTCCTCCGCGAGTTGATCGACTGTCTTGAGCTGAGCGGCAATGTACTGCGCCCTAACCTCACCGGTCTCGGCATCGCGCAGTTCGAGAAAGCCGTCGATACCGGCATCCAAAGCCCCGGTCGGATGAAAAGCAATGCCGACATTCAGAACACGAGCGGAGAACCGGTGGACGCCTTCCTCTCCCGCTAGCTGATTCCGATGCAGCTTTTTCACGATTTTCCCTGTTAAGCCCGAGCAGATCCCCGAACGAGAACATAGGAGGAACCGTCGGCAAAAACCAGAGCGTTGCCGCAGCCTTGCCCAGTTTTCTTAGGCCAAGATGCAGATCAGACAGGGATTAGAAGTGCATTTAGCCAATTTGCTACAGCATCGCCAATTCCGAAAGGCCTATCTAAAAGCCTCGGGGAAAATAACGACTTCAAATTGCATGAGCATATTGTGTTTCGCAGCGGCTTGATATGGTTGGTGGAAGCGAATCGGGGAGAGACGCATGGGCCAAACGTTACGCCCAACTAAGTTTAAAGACGTCGACCTTAACGACAAATTCTTTGATAGCCTGAAAGCTCAATACAGTGAGTTTTCCAATTGGTTTAAGAAGAAGGCACAGGAGCCGGTTTACGTTATCGACGAGGAAAATGGGAACGGAATTCGGGGCTTTCTGTACATCAAGGTCGAGACCGGCAAGATCACTGACGTGCAGCCTCCCCTACCTGCCAAGAAAAGGCTCAAGGTTGGCACACTCAAGGTGAACGCCAAGGGCACTAAGCTCGGCGAGCGGATCATCAAGCGCATTTTCGACCATGCTATCCTCGAAGACGTTGCTGAAGTCTACGTTACCGTATTCGATACGCACACCTCGCTGATAAAGCTGTTCCAACGCTATGGCTTCGAGCAAAAAGGCATAAAGACGACCCCGAACGGGGAGGAGCTCGTGCTGCTGCGGTCGCTCGAAACCACGGTCGGAGACATCGTCAAGGACTATCCCTTCATGCAGACCGAAGGGAAAGCTAAATGGCTGTTGGCGATAAAGCCGGCATACCACACTGCCCTTCTGCCTGATTCCATCCTGAAAACGGAAGATCCCAACTCAGAGGAAGACGTCCCTCACACGAACACCATCCACAAGGTATACATCGCGGGCTTGATCCTCACGCGGATGAAGAAAGGCGATCTCGTCGTTTTCTATAGAACGACCGATATTTCAGGGAAGGCCTTCTACAGGTCTGTCGCAACGTCCGTTTGCGTAATCGAAGAGACCTACTCCCGCAGGGACTTTAAGGACGGCAACGAGTTCGTAGCCTTTGCGAAGGACCATAGCGTTTTCAGCGAGAAAGAGCTCCTGGATCGCTATGCGGACGGCAAGCCCCTTTATGTCGCCAAAATGACATACAACGCCGCTTTCGCGAAGCGTCCCACTCGCGGTGCTTTGATGAATGTTGTAGGCGTCAGCGAGTTTCCTCGGTGGGACCTTAGGCCTCTGACCGATGACCAATTTGCTACCATTCTTCAACTGGGTGAGGTCGATGAAAGTCTTATTGTCAATTAAGCCGGAATTTGCGGAGAAGATCTTTGAAGGCACCAAGCGCTTCGAATTTCGTAAAAGCATCTACCGTTCGAAAGACGTGAAGACGGTAGTTGTTTACGTGACGCGGCCCATCGGACAAATCATCGGCGAGTTTGACGTCGAGGAAATCCTCTGCGAGACGCCCGACGAGCTTTGGGCGCTGACCTCTGACTTCTCCGGAATATCGAAGCACTTCTTCGACGAATACTTCTCGGGGCGGACACGGAGTTTCGCCCTCGCGGTCGGAGATGTCCGCCGTTACGACAGCCCGCTCGACCCTTCCGACGTAATCGAGAACTTCACCCCACCCCAGTCCTACATGTATGTGAGCGACGAGCTCGGCCGACCTTCGACTGGTCAGCTCAGCCTGGCGGTCTGAGAAGGTCTTTAAACAAGATGAATGGCACCCTGGCGATTTGGTATGAGCCTGAGCAGGTACATGGCACTCAGCCACCGCAGGATGGCGCGCCGGAGCAGCCTCGCCTTGAAATCCACTTCAACCTGTGGCGAGACACCCCATCCAAGACGAACTTCCTGGACATGGGATTGCGCCTGTCTGACGTTCATCTGCTGAAGCGCATCTATTTTTATTTGCCCGTACCTATCGGGATCGCTCAGGTCAATGACCTAAGCGAGGTCATGACCTTCGCTCAAACGCTCGACGCCGTCTTCAACACGGTCGTGGAGATTGGAGAAGAGACAGACCTCAAATACACCACCATATCGAATGGTGAGCCTTTCGTTACGGTCCACAAGGTGGCAGTCGGTACGGATGTCAAAGTAGCCCCCGTGGAAGACGGTATCAAGGGGCCAGGCTGCACTCTGGTCTTTACGGAGAAAATTTGCCAACGCCTGCGATCTGCTGGCAAAGGAGATCAATACATTCGTCTGCGCCTGCATCTAATCGGCGCTTCCAAGAGCCTTTTTACACAGGAGATCGACGGCCAAGGTAGCATCTTTGTCAGTTCGACACAGCGACTGGAACTGACTGAACTCCGCCTCAACGAACAACGTAGCTACCCACCATCGATCAGGAAGAAGGCGCAGGCCAACCCCTTCAAAATCACCCGCGTACACTACTTTCTGATCCGGGAACTCGGACACTCCCTAATCACCCAGCATGCGCCATTGCGCAAGGTGCGGCGACTGGAAGCCAAACTCTGGGCGTCATACCTGCGCGGAAGGGCTATCTCCACTAAACAAGCAGCCGAAGAAGAGCGCCTTCTCTCTCGCTTGATGATTTATCATTGGAAAGAAGGCAGTCCCGACGATCCGATTGGAGACTTCACAGCGTTTGCCAGCTTCCAGGCCAGCACGCCTGGCCTACTTTTCTACATGATCGGCGTAGTTTTGCTGGGAGCAATCGGTGGCGTGCTCGGCAATTGGGGCGAAAAATATTGGGGCTTTGGCGGCTCCGTCGCCGTCTGGTGCGTAGTACTGGCTGCGCTTTGGCTAATTGCTTGGAGCGGTTTGTGGACCTGGCTCGAGCGAAAGGTGGCGCAACTGGTAAGACTCTCCTCGAGAGCCCTTCGGTGAATTACGAAGAATGACTTTGCCGAAATCGATCGGCCTCTAAGCCGGCGCACGGGTTATCATTCACCCAATCGTAGATGAATCTTACAGGTTTCTCATACGAGGCGAATAGTTTAAGCAAGTGATATTGGGCTCCCAGCTCCTGGGAATTAAATTTAGAACTGCGACCTCCCCAAACCCGAGGCAAGAAACCTTTCGACTCGCGCGCCGATTGCCGGAAACATGAATTTCAGAAATGGCAACGTCCCGGAATCGGGCAGAAAGCGCTCATCACCATTCAGAATCGCTTGTCGCATAGCGTGCGATCGTTTCGCCCATTTTCCCTTTTTATCCTGGGCTTTGATCAAGTCTTCGCATTCATATTCCCGAAGCGCGACGCCCATTGTCAGCGCGTGTTCTGGGTACCCATCGCAGATGCGGTGAACGACCTGGATAAGATGTTTGAAATCCCATCCCACCGGTGTCTTCTCACGCGCGCTCAAAACCCCATTCATGAGGCCGGTAATCGCGCGGTCATAGCGATCGCCGATTGGGGCGGGCACTCCGCTTGCAGAAAGCTCCCCAATAAGGTTTTGCCACGTCTCAACCTGCGACACCGTCTCGGGCGTCTTTTGATTTCGAGCGAGCCAAAACGAACAAATCCGCTGGCGCAGGTCGTCCTCGCCTCCCAGCCGGGTCGCTTCCCGCTGCCGCAGCAGCAAGTTGGCTTGGCCGGCATAATCAAATGCCCAAGCGGTTTGCTTTTCGAAATCTACTATCAGATCTCTAAAGGCGACGATCTCATCCCGCCACCGGTCCTTCAGCTTGCCAGCATTCACTTCCGGTACGCGATAGTGACAACGGACGTGGAACAAGCCTTCTCGCTCCGACAGCTGCGCCGTCTCCTCATCGACGACCAATATGTTCGAGTTATTTGAGAATAGCAGGTCGTCAGTAGTCAGACGACGATCTTCCGGATTGAAGCCCGCCATCATCCAGATCAGCAAAGCGCCCTCCTGACGATAAAAGGAACGGCGCTCGGCCACGACATCGAGAAACGTGGTTGAAAGCTGCACCTCGAAAGCGACGCGGCCGAAAACGGTCTGCGCCTGCACATCCGGCTGCCGACGGCTCCCGGGCTTCAGGCTTGAACGCCATTGCCGTTCCGTGTAGATGTCGCTGTTGGTAGGATCCGCAGCAAGGCTCCGGATAATGCGAGATTTGGCGGCTTTGTGCGCTTCGCTCTCGCGTTGTCCATGGTATTTCAGGGCTTGGATTTCTTCCCGCGACAAGGCTGATCGGGTCTTCGCTGGGCACGATCCGTCTTCGCTCTTATGGCGGAAGAAGAAGCGCTTTTCGGGCGATGACACGAGATACACAGGGGTCGGGCAGAGAGCGCAGCTGAAGCGCGGAACGCTGGACAAGTTCTCGCGGATCGAGACGCGGTCCGCGATCAAATGATCGTAGCGCCGGCCGGAAATCCACTGAACCGCGTCGAGGACTTCGCCGCTAGCAAGATCAAGGATCTCTGTGATTTCTGGATTTTGCACCGGATCGGCATAGGCCAGCGGGTCAACCGTAATGTTCCTGCGCATTCACCCGTTCCTCAGCCACCCACAAATACTGCGGAAAGCGTGCAACGAACCGAAAGGCGGGGCACGTGAAATGCGCCCGCGCCAACATCAATTGCTTGCAATCTTAGCACGAATTGAGCTTATAGTGCTTCGCATGGGGGCACAAATCTTGGAAATTCCAAAGAAGATTACGGCGATAAATATCTCCGTGTTGGAGACCCTGAAACTTCTCGACGAAGAGTTTCTGGAAGTCGCGGTTGGCGTTGCGAAAGCCGAATACGCGCTCTGGTTGGGGTCGGGAATTTCGAGGGAAAGAGTGGCTGACCTGCGCGTGGTCGCGAGACGCGTGCTGGATTACCTGTCAGCTAATGCAAGAGGTGAAACCGGCGACGGAACATACAAACGCGCACTGGACAAAGCGCTAGGCCTCGCTTTGACCCCTGGCGAAAAAGCTGCGGTTGATCAGGAGGCAGATCCGACAACTTGGGCAAATATAGACATCATTGTTGAGCGCCTCGTCGGCAAATACGCACTACTACTCGACATACGAATACAGGGACATCCATCGGACCATTTGGTGTGGGACATCGTCGATGTCCGAGGAACTTACGCTGACGATAACCTCGAGCCGGACTGTGAGCATACAGCGGTTGCAGTATTGGTTCTGGAGGGTGTGTTTCCGAAAGTCGCATCGGCCAACTGGGACGGCTTGGTAGAAAAAGCGGTGGCGACCCTGTCCGATGGCAATGAAACGTTGGTTGCCGTGCTGGTGAGAGCGGAAGATATCCCGGGCGCAGGCGGGCGAGCCCTACTTCATAAATTTCATGGATGCGCCATCCAGGCTAAGCGCCAGGAAGCGCAGTATCGCGAGTACATCGTAGGTCGGGACCAGCAGATTACGGATTGGCCGAACGATCCAAAATTCGCGCTCATGAAAAATCAGCTGGAAGGACTGAGCGTCACGCACCGTACTCTGATGATTGGCCTTTCGGCCCAGGATTCCAACATCAAGGACATATTTTCGGTCGACCGCGCGATGCTGAAGCGCGGCTGGCCTTCGCATCCACCCGCTTATGTATTTGCGGGCGATGAGCTCGGCGCCGAGCAGGGGACTATGCTCAAGAGCGTCTATCAGGACGATTATGACGATCGCCAGTTCGAAATCGAAAAAGCGGCAAAAATCCCTGCTTACGGAAAACCACTTCTGACGGCATTGGTTCTGAGCGTGCTGGGTCAGAAGTTTGCTAAGTTGATCGAGCTCGTCGATGCATCACAATTGGCCGCGGGGGAGCGGGCGAAGATCATAGAGGGAGTCATCGGCGCGAGAGATCGGGTCGCATCCAAGGCGGGTGACACCAGCGACGACAAGCGAGCGTTCATGAACGCGCTGGTCGCCGGGATCACACGAAACCTTTCGATTTTCCGCGGGGAGATCGGCGGCCTAGCCAAAGGCATCTACGGCCCGGTTGGGGTGCTGCCTATTGGGCAAATGGCCAACGATCCTTATGTCCAGATGTCGAACATGCCGGAACTGGGAGTGTTTCTCGGGATCGCTGGTCGAGCGACGGAAGTGGACGGATGGCAAATCACACCGGTCACCGGCGATGCGAACATGGGTAGCTTCTCAATTTCCGGCGCGGCTGGAAAGCAGCAGAAAATGTTCGTAGTCTCGAACAATGAAACGCTGTCGAAGCTTATTGGCGAAGGCGTCATAAATGAAACCGATAGCGACACAATCGTCGCCGTTTGTTCCGCCCGCATTGCTCGCCGACAAACGAGCCCGTCGTCACGGTTTGGGCGGGGCGATGCGGAAAGCAGCTATCGCGAGTTCAGCTTCAAAGAGCTTATAGTCAATGCCACGAGTACCGACGAGATATTGGCGAGGCTCAAGGAAGAGGCAACGCTATGACACCCACTACACTGGCACCCGTTGAGCAGATTGTCGCGATCCTCGAAGGCTCGAAAGCATTTCGGCGCGTGCCCGCTCCTCTAAAGATCGGAAACGTCCCTTTTGAGTTCTCCGCTGTTCTGATCGGGCAGGACAAGAATCCAGACCTCGTAATCGTCATCGATACTATTGCTGAGGATATTCAGCGCACACGTCAGAAAATTGGCGGACTCGGGCGGGCTCTGGATGTGGTTGGTTCCCGACGACCGGTTACCGCAATCCTCACGGGTCCGCGGCCAGCCGAAAGCGCCCTCGAGTCAATTTCGAAAGTCTGTCGCGTTCTACCAGTTGGCACTCCGACTGGTACGAAGGACGACGAGCTGCTGCGTGATTGGCTTTCCGTACTTTTGCCATTGCCAATAGCTCCGCAGACAGGGATAGCCGCCGATCCTCTCGGGGAAATGATCCAGCTCCTACCCGCGTCTATAGATCCCCAGTTAAGAAAATCGGTCGTTGAAGCGTCTCCACGCGGAGCTGCCGCTGTCAAATTTGAGTTGAAACGGCAACTAACGGCACCTTTCAACACCGCCGAAAAGAAACTTGAAACCGATGAGGGTGACCAATGAGCAGCCTCGACGATGTCCATCGCCTGTCCATCACTGACTTCCGAAGCATCTCGGGGACAATTCGAGTTCCACTCGATGCACCTATCATCCTGATCCATGGCCCCAACGGAACCGGAAAGACTAGTGTCCTGTCGGCCCTCGAGCTCGCTCTGACTGGCAACGTCAGGTCGATGAGAGAAGACGATGCGAATTTTGCGCGGCATGTGGTTCACGAAGGGGCTCAACACGCCAAGGTCGTTATCGAAGGACCTCTTGGTCCCGTGGATGATCGTGGCAGCTTTATGATCGAGAACGGCCGCATCGCCGGCACACCGTACCTTGACGGCGACGATGGCAAATTTTTCAGCGAGCGGTGCTATCTTGCGCAATCGATGCTCGGCCGCCTTCTCGACATCTATCAGAAATCGAAAGTCGAGGATGGCGAGAGTGCCCTGACTCAATTTGTGAAAGATCTGCTCGGCCTGAGCCAGCTCGATGCCCTAATCGATGGTCTTCACGACGCGGGACATAAAGCTCGGACAAAAAATCTAGTGCCGGAATATCGAGCTTTTGAGAGCCGGATCGAGCGAACAGACCAGGAAATTGCACTACTTAGGGCCGAACTTGCGACCCAGGATAAAACTCGCACCGAAGAGCTTGGAAAAGTTCATGCCGCATTGAATGAACTGTTACCCGATGAACCCTCAGATGGGTTCGACCTCGAAAACCTAACCGCCCTGCTTGGCAACGTGGGTACCGAAGGCGTTGCCGTGGAGGCAACCCGTCGTCTGAACGATCTCCGGTCGCTCACAAGTGCCTGGTCGAAGCTACCAAGCGATTCAGGATCTCAAGAGCGCGCCCAGGTAGAAGCGAACGAACAAACGGCGCGAGAGGCCGCAAACGACTGGCGAACCACGACGGGCGCCGAATTGGAGGAACTGATCGTCTCTCTCCGCGTCCACTTTCCGGACCTGCCCTCCTGGTCTTCGACCGACCCGATGACCGCCGCCGAGGAAGCTGAGAGGCGGATCGCAAACGAACTAGCCCGTATTGAGACGCTTCTGGAAAACGACGAAGCGGCAAAAAAGAAAGAATACGAACTCAGCGACAACATCGCGAAGGAGGAAGCGCGGGGGCTGCTCGTCGACTCCCAGATTTCAGGACTTGCGCAGGACGCCGGTCAGTTCGCGAGCGCCCTTGCAACGCTTCTACCTCATATTCACACCGACGATTGCCCCGTGTGTGGGCGGGATTTCTCACAGGTATCACCGGATGAACGTCTGTCTCTTCATGTACAAAAAAGTATCGCGAAGCTAACTGACGACGCAGCCCGCTTAACGGCCCTCGCGTCGGAAAAGACCACATCAACAAGCCGCGTTGCTCAGCTTCGGCGCGAACTCGCTTCTGAGACTGCCAAACGGATTTCCGACGAGCTAAGATTGGACTGGATAAACGCACAGGCCGACTTCGCTGAAGGCAAGGTCACATTGGCCAGGCTGTGGCAGCCGGCAATAAACGGCACTATCCTTCTTGCCGACGAGGCTGAACTGAAGGGTCGGCTGGCAAGTTTTCGCGAAAGGGATCGCGGGGCATCGGAGCTTTTAGATGCTGCCATTCGCATGGCCGGGGAAATGGCACGAAGCGATCTCGCCCGAGAACCCTTTCACATTATAGTCTCCGCACTAACAGCCCAGGCCGAGATTGAAGTCGAACAGGCAACTTCTCTTCAGGCGCACCGCGGGACCGCCATACAGTCGGCTCTTACAGTTATCTCGATCGACAAGCGTCGAAAACAAGCAGCGGCAAATCTTGAAAAGGCGCGAGAGACGCGCGCGGTCCTAGTGGGGGCGGTGGCCGAACTGGAGAAGTTGAAAGGGCAAGCAAAGACCATCGCCGATACTGCGCAGGAAGCTCGAACCAAGATCGTTAGACGCGTTTTCAACGAGTCGCTCAACACGCTCTGGCGAGACCTATTTGTACGTCTTGCCCCTACCGAGCCATTTGTTCCAGCCTTCAAGGTACCCGGCTCGGATTCCAAGGATTTCGCCAAACTCGAAACCGTGCATCGGAATGGCAAGAAGGGTGGAACGCCAGGATCGATGTTGAGTGCCGGAAATCTGAACACGGCGGCATTAACGCTGTTTCTCGCACTCCATTTCTCCGTTGGCGCGAGAATTCCGTGGCTTGTACTTGATGATCCGGTTCAGAATATGGACGAGGTTCACGTCGCGCAGTTTGCAGCGCTGCTGCGAACGATTTCGCGCGCTCATGGAACGAAGGTGGTTATCGCCGTTCATGAGCGGACGTTGTTCGATTATCTCAAGCTAGAGCTCAGTCCTTCGTTCGAGAAAGACAGGCTCCTTGCAGTCGAACTTCGTAGGACGGCCGGCGAACCTACTACGGTCGATCCCGACCTTCTCACATACTTGGTGGACGCCGTCGCGGCATAAGACATTGCCGTGGCACGAAGTTTGCGCTTAAAGGCGCTCCCCGTAGTGTCATCCTTCGACCTGGTCCGCGAGGGTTGTCGGTCGCGGCGGCTCTAACACTAAGAGCAGGCACAAGCACAGGTCAGCCGGCTCCGACTCGGGACAGCTGACCCGCCTAGAGATGTTTCAGACCGTGGCCACCAGACTCATCGCGTTCGTCGACGATCTCAGATTACGCCCCACGCCCGAAACCTCCCCCTCCCCGTCATCTCCCTAAGGCCGAGTTCCAAAACGATCCGCCGCGCCGCCTGCGGCGTGACGTCGAGCGTTTTCCCCACCATGCCGGCCGAAACCAGTGGCTTTGCTATCACAAGCTCAACCAGCTCCGGCAATTTTGACGACGTTCGCCGCCCCTTGAGCTTCCGCTCGAACATTTTTCGCGCCAGCGCCAGCCGGTCATGTTCCTTCGTGCCGATCTCGGCGGCCGCCAACAATCCCTGTGCGATGGCCAGCAGTCGCGTCTCCCGGTCGCGATGCCTGCGCCGATCCACCGGAATGGTTTTCAGGCCCAGATTGATGGCGGCGAGGTGGACGCCGGTGGTGATGCCGGCCTGACGCAGCATTGAGGCACATAATAGCCGGCCGAGCCAGGGGGCGTGCTGCAGCACGGAAAGCTCGTTCCAGGCGTCGAGAGCGACGATGGCCTGTAGCACGACCGGCAGTTCATCGGCTTGGCGCAGCACGCCGCGCCATTCGTCGAGGCGCGCGTCTTCGTCCCAATCGAGATCATAGACGAGAGGATCTCGTTCGCGGGTATCAGTAACGCGCCCGGGTCGCTTTGCCTCCTCAATCACAGCCTCGGATCGCGCGAGCACCGCGTCGATGGCGGCATAATCGACGCCGGGAAGCCCTTCGGCTTCGTCGCTGCTTTTCCCCTCCCCTTCCGCATGCACAGCGATGGCGGGCCGGATGACGCCGGTCGGCTCCCCCACCTCGGCGCCGATCGCCCCCGTGTCCGACGTCTGTCGCAATATCCGAATACCCTCTGCGGAAAGCGCCCAGCCGGGCGACTGGCCCGCGATGCGTCGGCGGGTGCGCAGGACGTCGCGGGCGATTGTCAGCTCATGGGTCGGTGTGCGAACATCCTTCGTGGCGTCGTGCAGGACGAGGTCTTCGAGGTGGACGAGTTCGCCGTCAATCCACAGCGAGGCGCAGGCATCGGCGAAGTGCATGCGTTCGATCCAGCCTGCGCCGACCGGTGAGCGGGCAATGCGCTCGTCGAGACGCGTCAATGCGACGGCCGCGTCGAAAGCGGGCCCCATCAAATTTAAAATGCCAGTTTTTGCGAGATCGTAAGCCATTGAAATTATGGTAAACGATTTCCTAAAAGAACTCTATATGACTATTATGGTTCCTCACATGGTACGATTGCTAGATGGCGTTCTAACCATCGATAAGGATCAAGTATCGATAGTGATGGATTTGGCGGCGCAAACTCGGTATGTCAGTCATTGAGGATGGGCGGAAAGCCTGCAAATCCAGGCTTTTTGCGGCTTCTTCGTTGAGGATCGGTGGAAAATTCTGCCCGATTGAGCGGAAATGACACGCGCCAACCGGGCGAGCGCCTCCCCTCCCCCGACCGCCTATTAGCGCCAACGCTTGCCCAAAATGACAAGTCCAGCTTGGTTCCCCTCCGAAACAGCCGATTTCACGGCATTTCCGCCATGGATGCCCGCTGGCGCACTTTTAGGAGTCGCGATGAGTTGACCCCTAGCTCACACGAGAAAACGCGCTGAATGGCGTTCTATTTGAGCCATAAAACACGCTTGCAAACCACCCTTTTCTCAGACATTCATTGTCTGTACAAACACTATCAAAAACGAGCCAAAACTGATGCCCCAGGTTGCAAACGCCAGTTCGCCTCCCCAGCCGCAGCGATTGATCGGCTACGCGCGGGTATCGACAGACGATCAGCTGAATGACGCCCAGGTCGACGAGCTGCGCGCCGCCGGCTGCCATCGCATCCACCAGGAGCATGGATCCGGCATTTCACGCGCGCGACCGGTGCTCATCAAACTGCTAAAGGATCTCACCGCCGGCGAAGTGCTGGTCGTCGTTCGCCTCGACCGCCTGGCCCGATCGGTCAGCCATCTGCTGCAAGTGATCGAAGACCTCGAAGGGCGTGGGGTGCATTTTCGCTCGCTGCGCGATCCGATCGACACATCGACGCCGCAGGGCATGTTCTCGCTGCAGGTGCTCGGCGCCGTCGCCCAGCTTGAGCGCGCTCTGATCGCCGAACGAACCAAAGCCGGCATGAAGGCCGCGAAGGCGCGCGGCAGGCTTGCCGGCAATCCCGGTTTGCGCGAGCGCCGGCCGGAAGCGATCAAGGCGGTGTCGCAAGCACGCGAAAAACTCTATCTCGACGAACTGATTTCGTCAGCACAGACTTGGTTACCCATGGTGAGGCAACTGCGTCCGCAGCATAGTTGGGACAATGTCGTCCGCGTTCTTAATCGCCGCGGCCACGACTGGACTGTTGAGCGGCTCCGACGCGCGGTGCATCGGATGGTTCGTGAGAAGCTTGCAGAGCCAGAGCTGCTGGTCCGCTCTCCGCGCCGCGCGCCAGAGGACCATTTAATGAAACTTGTCGCCGCGATCACCATCGCCGATCCCAGTCTGTCGCTTCGCAATATCGCTGCGCAACTCGATCAAATGGGGGAACGACCCGCGCGTGGCGGCAGAAGGTGGCAACCCTCGTCTATCAGAGCGCTATTGGACGAGGCGCAGCGCTTTGGCCTCCTTCGTTCTTAAATACTCGGTGTATTTTCAAACTAGGCGATTGCCCCATTCTCCCTACTTGGGAGATAAACGGCAGCCGTCGACGCCCTCGGACGCCTCCATGAGACGTTTGGCGCGATAAGGGTGTTGCGCCAAAAGCCATGAGCATCGTCGAGGACAGGGCGGTAGGCCTGTGCTCTCGATGATCAACGTGAGTTTCGGTTATGGTTGATGCCCCAGTCTGACTGTCATGTTGGGGTGACGCTCGCTCAAGGCCTTCAAGGCGAGCAGACTCTTTTGTTCCTTTGCCCGGTCGAACGTATAGGTTCCCGGTTCGACGCCGTGGTCCCAGCCCCAGCGTGTGTGGCAGGCGTCACCGGTCAAAAGAACCGGACCGTCAGCTGTGCGGGCCACGAACGAAACATGGCCGGCAGTATGCCCGGGAGTTAAGATGGAGAAGAGCGTTTCGTCACCGAAAACATCGATCACCCCGTCGAATTTTTCATTGGGATCCTTGGCGAATTGAAATTCCTGAATGGCGGGCCTGCCTTCAAAGAACTTGTTTTCCATCCCCTGGACGAAGACGTTCTGCAACTGTTTGGTATTGGCCTCGCCAAAGCCGGTATAGAAGGGTATGTCGAGCGGAATATCCGGCATGCCGGAAACATGATCGAAATGAAGATGCGTCATGAAAACGCCCTTGAGCGGAACGCCCTTCGACTGGACGGCAGACAGGGGTTCGTTGCGAACCTTCATCCGGTCAAGTTTCGCGAACTTCCGGATCACCAGGCCCACTCCGACCCCCTTTGGATCCTGCACGAAGCGCTTTGAGACGCCGGTATCGATCATGAATGCGCCGTGGACCGGATGCC
Organism: Rhizobium sp. NXC24; assembly: GCF_002944315.1. Lineage (NCBI taxonomy): Bacteria > Pseudomonadati > Pseudomonadota > Alphaproteobacteria > Hyphomicrobiales > Rhizobiaceae > Rhizobium > Rhizobium sp. NXC24. The sequence goes on along the minus strand of NZ_CP024313.1, from coordinate 12,709 downwards.
GCAGAAGATGTGTATAAATCTCTATCGATTCCTCCCGATCCTTCAGACCGGCCTTGATGGCGGTGGGGTGCTTGAGATTGAGCAATCCGGAAAGAGGAGCCACCCAATCCGCGCTGGGGATGGTCTCAACCTCGATTGGCCCAGGCTTGTCGATCAAAGCCTCCATGGCGGACGAACTGATCGACCGCCCCAGATTTGCGGCCTTTGTTTGATGCTTGGTCTGCATAAAGCATGCGATGCACATAGTGATCTCCTGTTGATATTAATCGCTCTCGACGCGAATTGCTGGCGGCGGCTATTCTTCGACCTTGACGACGATCTTCCCGATCTGGTCGTTGGAATCCATGAAGCGGTGCGCTTCGACGATCTGGTCCAATGCGAAGATCTTTGCGACCTTCGGCTTCAACGCGCCTGTGCTGAGGTGCCTGAAAATATAGTCCTTCGCCTTCCGCAACGCCTCGGCGTCGTGGAAGAGCTCCGGGAAGGCCCAGCCTCTTAGCGTGAGGGCTTTCGACAAGGCCGACCAAACCGGAAACGGCGTGGGGCTTCGGTCCAGCAGCCCGTAGGCGAAGTAGATCCCCTTGTAGGCGGCGCTCTGAGCCAGAACCTCGATACCGCTTCCCAGAACAGGGTCGAAAATGATCCGCGCGCCTGTGCCGCCGGTGATCTCCGCGGCGCGTTTGACGACGTCCTCGTCGTCGCTGACGACCACGTGGTCGTAGCCCAGAGCCAGAAGATCGGCCTTCTTCGTCGCGGTTCGCGTGATGCCGATGGCTGTGCCACCCTCGGCCTTCACGATCTCCATCGCGGCAAGCGCGGTGCTGCTGCTGGCCGCCGGAAGCATGACGAAATCGCCGGGACCGACATTGGCGATATGAACCAGGGCGCCGTAGGCGGTGAGGTACTGCATCCAGACGGATGCGCCCTCCTCCGGCGTGAGCGTGTCCGGATAGGTGCCGAGCGCGGTGACGGGCACGACCGCGACTTCACCGTAGACGCCGTAGTGGCTGAAGCTGAAATTGGGGATGGTGTTGACGGTCTTGCCGATCAGGCTTTCGTCCACGCCGGGGCCGACGGCCTCGACCACGCCGGCGGCCTCGTAGCCGAGCTTTGCCGGAAACTGGGGCTGAAGGATGTAGTGCCCCTGGCGGAAGAGCGCTTCCGCCCGATTCAGGGCGAACGCCTTGATGCGAAGGCGGACCTCATCCTTTCCGGGTTCCGGGATCGGCAAGGCTTCGACCTGGAGAACCTCCGGGCCTCCAAGCTTATGGAACTGTACTATTTTTGCTACTTTGGACACTAGCTTCTCCTGACGGGTTGCATCTGGCAATGTCACGACACTGTTTGGGGGGATTGTGAGCTTCCATTCGGGAGTCACGAGACGATTGAGATCAGCGCCTAACGGGCACTGAGGGGATCACCAGGGCAGCGCGCCCTGTACATTCGAAAACGTGCCCGTGGGGCTATCGGGTCCAAGCAGTGCGACCCGCACCGGTTCACGCGCCGCGTCCTCGACGGAGCCGCCATACTCGCTCATGTCCGTGGCGGTGAGACCGGGACAGACGGCGTGGACCGTGATGTTGGTGCCTTGAAGTTCAATCGCGAGCGCTTGCGTGATGGCATTCAAGGCGCTCTTCGACGCCGTGTAAGTGCCGGCGTATTGGCGAAGCGGGTTGGAACTTTCGCTGTTCAGCGTCAGCGAACCGGTTGCGCTGGATATGTTGACGATTTTTGCCGCGGATGCTTCCCTCAGAAGCGGCAGCATCGCCTGCGTCACGGCCACGACGCCGAACACGTTGGTCGCGAACACCGTCTTCAGTTCCTCCAGATCGACGATAGACAAGCGCGTTTCCGCGATAATCTGGGCATTGTTTCGGCTGGGATTACCGCCGTGGCCGACGCCCGCGTTATTCACGAGAACATCGAGCCGGCCATAGGTTCGGCGAATCTGCCTCTCCGCCTGGGCGATCGAGCTTTCATCAGTGACATCAAGCTGGATGGTCCGGGCGTCGGAGCCAACACTGTCAATGACGTCCTCGCCGGCCTCAAAGCGGCGCGACCCTATAAGTACGGTGAAGCCCTGCTGCGCCAGATCTTTCGCGATCTGGAGGCCAATCCCCTTGTTTGCGCCGATGACGAGCGCGACGGGTTTGTTGTGCATGTCTGGTTCTTCCTTTGGACTTGGCAAAAACGACCCTTCATGCCATATACGGAACGATCGTCCGTTTACTCATATACGGAATCAGATTCCGTTTATCAAGGGGTAGAATTTGTCCGAGGATACGAAATGGACCAGTGAGGCTGGAAAACAGGTGGTAGGCAGGCGCCGGCGAGCCGATGCGCAGCGCAACATTGGCTCGCTGATTCAGACCGCGTCAGAGGTGTTTGCCGATTCGGGACTGGACGTACCGATACGCGAAATCGCGGACAGGGCTGGCGTCGGCGTCGGCACGCTTTACCGCCATTTTCCGACGCGTTCCGATCTTGTCGTGGCCGTCTTCCGTAAAGAGGTCGATGAATCCGTTGAGGCAGCGTCGACGCTGGCTGCTAAGCACCCACCGGGTGAGGCGCTCGAGCGTTGGGTCGAGCACTATGTAGAGTTCATAGCAGCGCATCGTGGGCTCGCGGCCGCCTTCAATTCCGGCGATCAAGCTCTTGAAGGGCTCCCGGCCTACTTTCTGGAACGCCTTGGCCCGCTGGTTCAGAATCTGCTGGATGCAGCAGTCGTCGAGGGTCAAATACGACCTGGGGTGCAGGCGCATGAACTCCTGCACGGTGTTGGAATGTTGTGCGTGCCACCTACTTGCGGCGAGCCGACTGATCCGCAGCGAATGGTGGGCTTATTCATGGACGGATTGCGCTACGCCGCTAGCAAGGCTGGCAACCCTACGAAAATCTCATCGAGAAAATAGTGTCTGAGTTAGAAGATAGGCAGGAGCGCCTCATTTGCTTTTGAGTGCCTGGTTCATGAGGCGACCAAGCTTCCTATCGCGCAAGCCTCCTTTCATGGTGGAAATCGCCTTCCAATCCTGGCTGGCCAAGATCCGTCTGGCCAAACGTTGATACTCGACGTCTGATCGAAGCCCGAGCTTTGGGACTGTCTCGAAAACCTCAACAGTATTGAGTATTTCGACGGGTAGCGACAATGGATTACGCTTTCGGTCGGCAAATGCTTGCTTGAGGAAAGAGGGTGGCGGTCCTAACCATTGCCTTGCCTGCGCCAGATCAAGCAACTGCGCTGCAGCTACGAAGGTCGCGATGCGCCATGACAACGACAGCCGGGCGAGCGGATTGTTGCAGGCGGTGAAAACAGGAACGCGTCCAAAGGGAAGTTTCAGGTCAAGCCACGCGATGAACGGCTTTCCGTTTGCCTGCGACGGCGACCATAAGGTGTCGATCGCAGCTGTTATCTCATTCAGCGCGACGCTACCTCCTCTCCTCACGACAGCAGCGTCTATCGCGGCGGTCAGCACGAGCAGGAAATCCGTCTTGGCCGGCTCTTCGATTCTCGCTTGCCCGCCCGATACAATGGTCGAGCAGTCTCCGCAGACGAGTCTCGCCCGTTCCTCGATACCGCCGAAGCGGAATCGGCCACGCGCGAAACAGCGGCTGCACCAATCTTGCAGCATCCGACGATGCTTGCGGCAAGCTACAGCCTCGATGTGGGACCATTCTCGGCGACAATAATGATCTCGATCCACCGACACGTCCTCATCCAGGCAATCCGGGCAAATCCCGCGCTCCCGACGGTCGGCAACATACCAGTCGATCGTTCTTGCCAACCGGCTCAGCATCATTGCTTCGACATCGGCGATCTTTAATCTGGCGGTCCGCGCCCACGATTTGAGGACCGTTGGATTCGGACGAAAATCCCGCAAGTCGAAGCTGCTGGAATTCGGCGACCTATCCTGATGCCCTAACCAATGTTCGATGTCGGCCGGCGTGCATCCGTAGCGACAAGCTACTCTGGCCTGCCACGAGGAAATTAGTTCGTCCGCGTAAGGCCGCGGTGCGATCGGCAGGAGGGGGATTGACCTCACCGCGCCGACCGCCGCTGGAGGGAGCTCTCCGAACGCCGAACCATAGAGACGAGCGGCAACACAAGGTCCTCGCGGCTGAAGCTGTCTGCGGTGATACATTCCCTGCCGTTGTGAATAGCATCGGCAGCGACGGTCTCCATCAACCGAAATATGCGCACCGTCACGCCATCCGTGAGGTCGAGAACCCGCCGACGAACTGCCGGAGATGTCACGGCCGATGGCTGCCGTAGCGGAAAAATGGATGCCAGGCTCGAAAGAAGCTGCGTCAGCCGCGGATCGTTCGACCAACGCTCAAGATGAAATGCTTCGAACCGTTCGGCAAGCTGCGGGTCGGTAAGCAGAGCTTGCCGTGCAAGATCGGTGCCCGCACAGATCAACGGCACCTTGAGATCATTGGCGAGAAAGCGGATCACATTGAGAAAAATCCGCTGCTGGCGAAACGTACCGGTCAGCATCGCGTGGATCTCGTCGATAACAAGCATTCGCACGCCCATCCTGCGCATCAGGTTACGACAGACCGCTTTGAGGCGGAATGCCGCGTCGCTGCTTGGCCCGGGCGCGCCGAGCGCATTCAAGAGCTCGCCATAGACATCCCGCTCCAGCGGTTCCGCGGGCATCTGCATCGCCACGACCGGCATGACGGTTTCGCCAGTGCCTCTGTTGAACGTCGCCGGATGATCGCGAAGAAACTTGCGGATGATTTTTGTCTTTCCCATGCCGGTGTCGCCATACAAGAGGAGGCAAGGCATGCGATCTAGTGAAGGATAGGAAAGCAGATCCTCGAGCCGTATCAATGCCGAATTTGCCTGAGCCGTTTCCAGCCAGCGATCCGCCCGGATCCAGGCAATACGCTCATCGTCGCTCAATTCGGCATGGCTTCGATAAGCCGGCAGAAGGTGGGCATAGTCACTCAAGACCATTCCTCCACTGACAATGGTGACACGTCTATGCAGACATCGTCGTCGTCATCTGAGACCGGCAAATTGGTCGTTCGATGAGAGGCTGCCAACCCACGCTCTGCCCGTTCGGTATGGCGACGCATGGATTTGGTCTGCTGGACAGCACTCTCCATAAGCCTTCTCTGCTCCGCGATGGTTTGGAAAATTAGGTGCTCATCAACAGCGCTGGCGCCCCGCGCTCTTAGAGCAGCACGGGCCAGGCGGTGTTCACCGAGCGTAATCGGCGGACGATCGAGCGCTGCAAAGCGCACCGGCCATATCGATCCGTCTGCTTGCTCCAAGTAAACACAGGAAAGATCGCGGGGATCATACTTGACCCGCAGTTGGCGGGATGATCGCCCTGCGAAAGGGCTTAGAACGTCATCCCAATAGCGAATTGCGAACAGATGCAGGCCATCCCTGCGGATACAGCGCTCCTCATAGGGCAGAAAATCGAGCAAGAATCGCTCCGGATCATGCGGCACGCGCACGGGGTGCGAACGGGCGGCCATCGCATCGTCCCAGGCTGTTCGCGGGGGAAGCAGCAAGGCACTATGAACGTCAGCATGGTAGCGGCCGACGATCTGCAGGGCCAACCATCGCTCCAATTCGTCCAGTGTCATTGCTGCGTGCTTCTGCGGATCGTAAGCGCCTCGCTTGGCAATGCTGCTCGACGTGGATCCCGGAAGCAGGTGCACGGCGCCCATCATGGTTCCGATCAGCCGTTCGATATGTCCGCCGTAGTGCGGCCGCGCTACAGGCCTGTACATGAGCTCGATCCCGTGCTCAGCGGCGCCCCTGACGAGAGCCTTGCCATGGAATTCTGCTCCGTTGTCGAGATGAATGACGTCGGGCAGTCCAAAAACCGGCCACTCGGTATCAATACCCATCGCCAGCAGCCGAGGTGCTTTCGGCATCACCACGTTCTGGATTGCCAGGGCGACCGATGTCGATGAGGGCCTCTCCAGGCTGAGATAGAAGCCAGCTACCATTCGGCTGGCAATATCGATCGCCAGCGTCAGCCAGGGCCGCTGCAGCGGCTTGCGGCCAACAGCATCAACGACGAACACGTCCACCAGCGTGTGATCGATCTGAACGATCTGGAGGGCGTAGTCGGCGTTATAGTCTTGCACGACAATGCCGAATTTTTCTGCTGCCGCCTTCGCGCCCTCCCTCCAACGCATCAGCATCTTGGGATCGATGCAATCGACCCGTGCCCTCACCGCCGTCCACGATGGCGCACGAACACCCCGCTCATGGCAAACTTGCCGTACCCGATCATGAAGATCGGTGATCGTCGGCCGCTCACGCTTGCGGTAGGTATCGCGAATTGCCGCCTGAATGATCCCTTCGATGTCCGGCGACAACAGCGTTCTGCCCTTGGAAGGTCCCGATATAGCATCCAGCAGCGAGCTCGTGACCGGCGATGCGCGATACTGGTTCAGCAGCTCGTAGAAACGCGTTTGCCCCAACTTCAGCTCTCGGCATGCCCTGCCCACATGCGCGGCTGAAAGGCGAGGCAACAGAGCCAAGGGACGAATAACCTTCTCACGTGACACAGCCCTCAGCCAGGCTGCCTCCTCAACGCTCAACTTGTCTGGCTTCCGGCTCATCAGCGCTCACCTTACATCGAGCTGCAAATCAGGCTAAAATTCCGCCGAACCTACTCAAGTTCACTCAATTAGAATGAGCGATTATTATTACGCGACAAAGACATATGATCCGCTCGTTTAAAAAGACGGACACGTTAAAGTCGGAGCAAATCACAGCGCCTGAGTCCCCATGCTAGAGCCGAAAACCCTGCCCTCCCCCGCCGATCCGGTGCTGGCACGCGCCGAGGAGCTGGATGTGCTCGACGCCATCCTGCCCTTTGCCCGGCGCGATCAGCTCGCCACCCTGCTGACGGACGAGGACGTCGCCACCCTCAAGCATCTGGCCAAGGAAGGCATGGGCGAAAACACCTTACGGGCGCTTGCCTCCGATCTCGGCTATCTGGAGGCCTGGTGCGAACTCGCGACTGGGTTCCCCCTTCCCTGGCCGGCGCCGGAAAGCCTGCTGTTGAAATTTGTCGCCCACCATCTCTGGGATCCCGTCGAACGCGCCGATGATCCAAGCCACGGCATGCCGGCCGAGATCGAGACGGGATTGCGCGCTCAGGGGTTGCTGCGCGCCCACGGTCCGCATGCGCCCGACACGGTGCGCCGGCGCCTGACCTCCTGGTCGATCCTGACGCGCTGGCGCGGCCTGAGGGGCTCGTTTTCTGCCCCCTCCCTGAAGACCGCATTGCGGCTCGCTGTGCGGGCCGGTGGACGGCCAAGGCAGCGTAAAAGCAAAAGATCGGTTACCGGGGATGTGCTGGCAAAGCTGCTGGCTGCCTGTTCCAACGATCGCCTGGTCGATAGTCGAGATCGCGCCTTGTTGCTGACGGCCTTCGCCTCCGGCGGCCGCCGGCGCTCCGAGATCGCCAGCCTTCGGATCGAGGATCTGGTTGACGAGGAACCGGTGCATGCCGATCCGAAAAATCCCGCCTCCCCTCTCCTGCCGTGTCTCACCATCAACCTCGGCCGTACCAAGACGACGGCGGCCGAGGACAGGGCGCATGTCATTCTGATCGGCCGACCGGTCGAGGCGTTGAAGCGCTGGATCGGCGAGGCCAAGATCGAGAGCGGACCGGTGTTCCGGCGCATCGACCAATGGGGCAATGTCGACCGGCGGGCGCTGACGCCGCAATCGGTTAATCTGATCGTCAAGAGCCGCTGCAAGCAGGCAGGTCTGGATCCGGAAATGTTTTCGGCGCATGGGCTGCGCTCCGGCTACCTGACGGAAGCCGCCAATCGTGGCGTGCCCCTGCAAGAAGCGATGCAGCAGTCCTTGCATAAGTCGGTAGCCCAGGCCGCAAGCTATTACAACAACGCCGAGCGGAAGAACGGCCGGGCGGCGCGATTGATGATGTAGCGGCGGCATCAAGGTTTCCCCGAGAAGACTCACCTGAGTTTTTCCTTGCAATTCTGGAATTCAACTCCATAACTACAAGGATGATCGACCGTCGAATATCATCCGAACTGAACGAACTGCTAGACACCAGCCCGGCTGTCGCACTCATCGGCCCGCGTCAGGTTGGTAAAACGACATTGGCACTCTCCATAGCCGACCATCGCCCATCGATCTATCTCGACCTGGAATCAGATGCTGATCGCGCCAAACTCGCCGAGCCGGAACTATATCTCAGCCAGCATAGCGACAAGCTCATCATCTTGGACGAGGTTCACCGGCTACCTGATCTTTTCCAGAATTTGCGCGGACTTATCGATCGCGGCCGTCGAAGCGGGAGGAAAGCTGGACATTTCCTGCTGCTCGGATCCGCATCCATTGACTTGCTGAAACAGTCGGGCGAGACACTGGCTGGCCGCATCGCCTACCTTGAAATGGGGCCGGTCAATGGCATGGAGGTGCCGGCTGACGAGCTGAATACGCTCTGGCTGCGAGGTGGTTTCCCGGATAGCCTGCTCGCCGCGAGTGATCGTGTAAGCCAGCGCTGGCGACAAGATTTTATCCGCACGTACCTCGAGCGAGATATTCCTTTGCTCGGCCCTCGTATTCCCGCCGAGACATTACGGCGCTTCTGGACTATGCTCGCGCATCGCCAATCGGGACTTCTAAACGCCGCGGAATTTGCCCGTGCACTTGGCGTCGATGGCAAGACAGTTGCGTCCTATCTCGACCTCCTGGTTGATCTGCTGCTTGTACGACGTCTGGAGCCTTGGCATGCAAACGTTGGAAAGCGTCTTGTAAAGTCACCACGAGTTTACGTTCGCGACAGTGGCATCACCCACACCCTCTTGGGGCTGACCACTCAGGAGGATCTGCTCGGTCATCCGGTCGCCGGCGCAAGTTGGGAAGGTTTTGTAATCGAGACGTTGATCGCGGCAGCCCCCGCCGGAACTGAGAGCAATTTCTATCGGACGTCCGCCGGTGCCGAAATCGATCTGCTCCTCACACCACCGGGCGGTCGTCCCTGGGCCATTGAAATCAAGCGTAGCCTGTCGCCAAAGCTCGAGAAAGGTTTCTATCTTGCGTGCGAGGACCTGAATCCGATACGGCGCGTCGTCGTTTATCCCGGACAGGAGATCTTCCCGATGAACCAGGACGTGCAAGCAATGCCACTGTCAGCGTTAGGGAGAGCTTTGGCTCACCTAGCCTAGCGAATTTGACATCCACCGGTTCGTCCAGACCGGAGGACGCAATCCAGCGCTTGTCTACCACTGGACATGAGCACCACAAGAACAGCTCTGCTGAAACGAGCTGCACCATATCCCGGCACATAAGGCGGCCAAGGCATTTTCTCTGCTTAAGAGCCCTCTTGCCTATCTACAGTTGGGAAACGCTCTGGGCGTTATTCTAGCTGGTCATAAGACACGCATTCATTATCTGTACAAACGCCATCAAAAACGAGCCAAAACTGATGCCGCAGGTTGCAAGCGCCAGCTCGCATCCACCAGGAGCATGGATCCGGCATCTCACGCGCGCGACCGGTGCTCACCAAACTGCTGAAGGATCTCACTGCCGGCGACGTGCTCGTCGTCGTTCGTCTCGATCGCCTGGCCCGATCGGTCACCCATCTGCTGCAAGTGATCGAGGACCTTGAAAAGCGCGGAGTGCATTTCCGATCGCTCCGCGATCCGATCGATACGTCGACGCCGCAGGGCATGTTTTCGCTGCAGGTGCTTGGTGCCGTCGCCCAGCTCGAGCGCGCCCTGATTGCCGAACGAACCAAAGCCGGCGTCAAGGCGGCGAAAGCCAGAGGCAGGCTTCCCGGCAATCCCGGTCTGCGCGAGCGCCGACCGGAAGCGATCAAGGCGGTGTCGCAAGCGCGCGAAAAGCTTTATATCGACGAACTGATCTCGTCGGCCCAGACCTGGCTACCGACGGTGCGGCAGTTGCGCCCGCAGCATAGCTGGGACAACGTCGTCCGCATCCTCAATCGCCGCGGTCATGATTGGACGGTCGAGCGGCTACGTCGCGCGGTGCATCGGATGGTTCGCGAGAAGCTCGCGGAGCCTGAGCTGCTGGCTCGCTCACCGCGTCACGCGCCCGAGGATCATTTGATGAAACTTGTCGCCGCGATCACCATCGCCGATCCCAGTTTGTCGCTGCGCGACATTGCCGTGCAACTGGATCAAATGGGAGAACGGCCGGTGCGTGGTGGTAGGAAGTGGCAGCCCTCTTCCGTCAGGGCGCTGTTGGACGATGCACATCGCTTCGGCTTAGTTCGTCCTTGAGTAGGTGATTGATAAGGGAGCGCCCGAGCTTTTTGCCCCGCGAGCTTCCTTGACCGGCGGAAATCTCCTTCTAATCCGTGCTTGCCACGACCTGTTCGGCCAAGCCGGCCACGGTGGATTTCCTGCCCAATGGCACAAGCGGTCCTATCATTTTCTGCCAACCACCGAGGTAGTTACAGTAGCAAAGTCGCTCTTATATCTCGGGTCGCCTGGAGGCTGCATTGGGTGCATGAGCGATAGCTCCGCTTGCTATAACTCACAACCTCCGCCATAATTGAGTTATAGGAGGAAGGGCTATAACTCATGCACTGGAATTGGACGCAACTCGGCTGGCCGCACTTCAGCTACGATCGTGAACCGCTCGAACCGCTCGAGCGGCAGTTTCTCAAGTCCTCGGGAGAGGTCATCGGGGCCGTGCGTCACTTCAATGAGGAGGACGGCAAGTCGCTGCGGATCGAGCTTTTGAGCGATGAGGCCGTGAAAACCTCAGAGATCGAGGGTGAGATGCTGGATCGGCTGAGCGTGCAGTCGTCGCTGCGTCGGCAGTTCGGCCTTGATGCCGACAACAGGGCGATCAGGCCTCAGGAACGTGGCATCGCCGAGATGATGATCCACCTCTTCGAGACGTGGTCCAAACCGCTCGACCATGAAATCCTCTTTCGATGGCATTCAATGCTTATGGCAGGCAACAGCCATCTCGCAACGATCGGTGGCTATCGGATTCACGAGGACGCGATGCAAATCGTCTCCGGCCGCTTCGACAAGCCGACCATTCACTTCGAGGCACCGCCTTCTAGGCAGGTACAGTCCGAAATGGACCGTTATGTCTCCTGGTTCAACAGATCCGGACCGGAGGGCGAAAGTCCCCTCCCCGCTCTGACGCGCGCTGGCATAAGTCACCTTTACTTCCAAAGCATCCATCCATTCGAGGATGGAAACGGCAGGATCGGCCGAGCATTGGCAGAAAAGTCGCTCGCGCAAAACATCGGGCAACCAAGCCTTATCTCGCTTGCATATACGATCGAAAAGAGCCGCAAGGCTTATTACGGAGAGCTCGAAAACAATCAGCGCAAGCTCGATATAACCGAATGGCTCATCTACTTCTCGCAAACTACCCTCGATGCGCAGCAGACGACTCTCACGCGCGTTGCGTTTTATATCCGCAAGGCAAAGTTCTATGAACGGTTCCGCGGCCAGTTCAACAAGCGCCAAGACAAGGCGATCTCCCGCATGTTCCGCGAAGGAATTGGGGGCTTCAAAGGCGGCCTGAGCGCGGAAAACTACATCTCGATTACAGGAGCGTCGCGGGCCACGGCTACTCGAGACCTTCACGATATGGTGGAGAAGGGAGCGATGAACCGCACCGGCGAACGCCGCCATACGCGTTACACCATAAACCTGCCGGAGCCAGAGCGATAGAAACAACGGGCCGGGCACGGCCTTTCGTCGCACTCTATCAAAGAGTGCGACATCACTCGCGAAAGCAGACTGGCTTGATTCTTGCTGTGGCTGTTCATTAGTTTGCTGCTTAAACTGCGAAGACTCGAGGATTGTTATGCCAACAGGCAAGGTTAAGTTCTTCAACGCCGATAAAGGTTTTGGTTTTATCACGCCGGAAAGCGGAGGAGGCGACGTTTTTGTGCATGTCACCGCCCTGCAATATGGTGATTTGCTCAGAGAGGGACAGTCCGTTTCCTACGATCTCGGTCAGGATAGAAAGAGCGGCAAATTAAAGGCGGAAAACGTCAGACCCCTCTGACGCGATTGGATCGGAGAGGCGGTAATAGGCTCAAAAGCACCTTCGGGGCCGCCTGCTCTTAAATAGCGAGATCTCGGTCTGCGCCGAAATCATCGATAAGTCACGCGCCCCGGGCGTATGTGGCACAGCGCCCCAGAAGCGCTTTTTCACCCGGTCGAATGGTGTCCCATCCAGAAGCGGAATGTCTATGAGACTAGCATGATCCTCAAACCCCATCTTGGTGATAGCAAGACCCCTGATGTTATCGGCACGTATGGTCACATGATGAATTCGAACACAAGTTCTGCGGTGTTATCCGGGTTCAGGGAAAAGAGCGCTGCCGATCTTTGGGTTCGCGCGTGCAAATGTAGCGATGTCAACAAAACGGTAGATCGCCGTACGGCTCAACGACTGAAAGCCGACAAGCAGCCGATCGTGCTCCGCAACATAAAAGCAAGCGCAAACTCACGATTAACAAACCATCGGCGAACTCGTCGGGAGAAAGCGGTTGTCTCCAGCGCCGTCGTTCCGCCGGCGCGGATGATTTCCGTTCAGAAGGCTACCCAGCTCCTCCGAATCCGAGCTTACGGCCCTTCGACTATGCATGTTCTCAGCGATCCCATTTTAGATTACTAGCTTATCGGCGATACTCGGGAGACCACAAGCGAGGACCTTACCTGCTGCGGTCTCCAAACCGCAGCAGCTTTGTGTCGC